>CAZLOV010000258.1:0-1500 GCA_964561235.1 uncultured Caulobacterales bacterium | reverse complement strand
TTCTGGCGGGTGGTGAAATGACCGTAGCCCTTGTCGTAGTCCCGCGCGACGCCTGCGAGCGTGCGCAGCTGGCGCGAGGACAGCACGCCGTAAGGGATCGCCACGCGCAGCATGTAGGCGTGCAGCTGCAGATAGACCCCGTTCATGAGCCGCAACGGCTTGAACTGGTCCTCGCTCAGCTCGCCGGCGAGACGCCGCGCCACCTGGGCGCGGAACTCCTGCGTGCGCGCCGTCACGATCTCCCGGTCGATCTCGTCATAGCGATACATCAGGCGTTCTCCCGGGCGCCAAGGCTGGAGCCCGTCGTCGGGCCGTTGAGCCGGATGGTTTCGCGGACGCGCTTCTGGCCGCCCGGCGCGCGGTCCTCGATCTCGATCAGATAGGGCCCGACGACTTCAAGGCCGTCCGGATCGGCGGCTTCCAGCGCGGCTTGCGCCTCTTCCGCCGTCTCGAACGTGCGCGCAGCAGACAGCATCGCCGCCCAGCGGGCCTGCGCGCCAAGATAGACGACCCGTCCGTCGGTCAGGCGATTGGCGGTCACGGCGTACATCAGGCCGCCTCCTCAAGCGCCGGCTGCGCCTGCGCGTCAAGGGCGGGCGCGCGGGCAAGGCCGGCGGCTTCGCCGATGAAGATCATTGCGGGCCCTTCGACGCCCTCGCGCCGGATAAGCGTCGGCAGGTCCGCAAGGCGGCCCTTGATCAGCCGCTCGGAGGGCAGGCTTGCATGTTCCACAAGGGCGACCGGCGTGGCGGGCGACCGGCCTGCGGCGATCAGCCTTGCGGTGAAGCGGTCAGCCGTTTTCACGCCCATGTAGACGGCCAGCGTGTGATTGGGCGCGGCGAGCGCCTGGAAATCCGCATCCGGTCCGTCGAGCTTGGCCTGACCGGTCACGAAGGTGACGGCCTGGGCGAGATCGCGATGGGTCAGCGGGGCCTGGACGGACGCCGCCGCGGCGAGGCCCGCGGAGATCCCCGGCGTGACGTGGGCTTCGACGCCGGCCTTGCGCACCGCCTCTATCTCCTCGCCGCCGCGGCCGAAGATGAAGCTGTCGCCGCCCTTGAGCCGCACCACCATCCGGCCGGCCAGCGCATGCTCGATCAGGATGTCGGCGATCTTGTCCTGCGGGACGGGATGGCGCCCGCGCGTCTTGCCGACATCGATACGGATGGCGTCGCGCCGGGCGCGGTCCATCACTTCAGGCGAGACAAGCCGGTCATGCACGATCACGTCGGCGTCGCGGATCAGGCGCTGGGCCTTCACCGTCAGCAGCTCCGGATCGCCGGGCCCGGCGCCGACGAGATGCACGACGCCCTGCGGCGGACGCCCATCTTGGGCGAGGTCCTGGCGGATAAGCTTTTCCGCGGCCGCCTGATCGCCGCGGTCGGCGGCGGTTGCAGCGGGCCCGCGCAGGGCGCGCTCCCAGAAACGCCGCCGGGCGCCGGGCTCTCCGATGGCGGCGCGCACCTCGTGCTTGACCGCTTCCGCCGCGGAGGCGAGCAC
>CAZLOV010000257.1:0-1552 GCA_964561235.1 uncultured Caulobacterales bacterium | reverse complement strand
GGACCAGTCCTACTTCCTGTTCGCCACCACGCAGGAACAGCTGGACTATCTGCGCTTTCCGCTCGGTCATCTCGACAAGGCGCAGACGCGCGCGCTGGCGGAGGCCTTCGGGCTCGCCGTCGCCGCCAAGCCCGACAGCCAGGACATCTGCTTCGTGCCCGACGGGGACTACGCCTCCGTCGTCAAGCGGCTGCGGCCGGATGCGGCGCGGCCCGGCGAGATCGTCCATCTCGACGGGCGGGTGCTCGGCCGCCATGACGGCGTCATTCACTACACGGTGGGTCAGCGCCGGGGTCTCGGCGTCGCGCTGGGCGAACCGCTTTACGTGGTGCGGCTGGATGCGGATACGGCGCGTGTCGTCGTCGGCCCGCGCGAGGCGCTCGAGGTCCGGCGCATCGCCCTGGCCGACGTCAACTGGATCGGCGAGGGCGATCTCGCCGAAGCCGACGGGCTGCGCATTGCTGTGAAGGTGCGCTCGACGCGGCCGCCCGCGCCGGCGGCGCTGGAGGTTGCGGCCGGGGATGTCTTCGTCCTGCTGGATGAAGGCGAGGAGGGCGTGGCGCCGGGCCAGGCCTGCGTCTTCTATGACGGCGAGGCGCAAACGCGCGTGCTGGGCGGCGGCTGGATCACCCGGACCGGGTGATCCAGCCGCGCCTCCTTGCGTCAGGCGGGATCAGCCTCCCGCCGCCTTCCATGCGACGACGACAGCCCAGTGCGTCGCGATCGCCGGATGGAGCGAGCCCGAGCGGTGAACGCTGATCGTGCAGATCAGGCCGAGCAGCCCGGCCGCGCCGAGAAACGCCGGGTCCAGAAACAGCGCCTGGCCGGTGGGCAGCCGCGCCAGCACCTGCAACGGATGCCACGCGGCGAACAAGGCCAGGCTCAGCCCGGACATGAGCAACGCCCGCAGGCCGTTCAGGCGCGCGGGCTGCAGGACGCCGCGAAAGATGAACTCCTCGCCCAGCGCCGGCACGGCCAGCGCAACGGCGGCCGTGATCAGCAGGCTTGCCGGATCGGGCGCCGGACCCGCGTTCACCCGGATGTGCGAGGCCAGCGGCAGCGTGCTTGCCGCAGCGGCGAGAATTGCGAAAAGCCCAAGCATGACAAGGGCTTCGATCCAGTCGCGCCGGCGCGCGGGCGTGCGCAGGCGCAGCCATGCGGCTTTTGCGGCCCTTGACGCGGCGGCTTCGCGGGTCCTCATTTCGCGCGGCCTTTCCTTAACGCGCCGGAGCTGTCTCCTGCGCGAACCCAGAACTGCTTTTCCAGGGAGACATAGCATGAGCGCTGAAGACCCGATCGTCATCGTCGGCATGGCGCGCACGCCCATGGGCGGCCTGCTTGGCGAACTCGCCGGCATGTCCGCCAACGAGCTCGGCGCGCACGCCATCAAGGCGGCGCTCGCCGAAGCCGGCGTGGCGGGCGAAGACGTCGACATGGTCATGATGGGCAACGTCCTGTCGGCCGGGCAGGGCCAGGCGCCCGCGCGCCAGTCCGCGATCAAGGCGGGCCTGCCGAAATCCGCCCAGGCGACCACGCTCAACAAGGTGTGCGG
>CAZLOV010000256.1:0-1633 GCA_964561235.1 uncultured Caulobacterales bacterium | reverse complement strand
GACGGCGAGCGCCATCGGGACCGGGCAGCGCCGCGGGCCCTGGTTGTCGTCTGTCAGCACGACATGGCTGGCCCCGCTGCGGACCGCCTCCGCGGCGTCGCGCCGGATGCGGTCGAGCGCATCGCGCAGACCGCGCCCGTCGCCGCTGGCCACGGCCGCATCGAAGGTGCAGTCGATCTCGACGGCGCCCGCGCCGAGAAACTCGCGCAGCCTTGCATACATCCCGTTGGTCAGGATCGGGCTGTCGAGCACGTAGACGTCGGTCTGGGTTTCGTCCTGGGCGAGGATGTTGCCGAGGTTCTTGAACCGGGTCTTCAGGCTCATCACCCGGCCTTCGCGCAGCGGGTCGATGGGCGGGTTGGTGACCTGGGAGAAGTTCTGCCGGAAGAAGTGATAAAGCGGCCGGTAGCGGTTGGAGAGGACGGCCAGCGGGCTGTCGTCGCCCATCGAACCCAGCGCCTCCTTGCCGGTTTCGGCCATGGGCGAGAGGATCAGTTCAATCTCCTCCAGCGTGAGCCCGGCGGCGGCCTGACGGCGGCTGCGTTCGCTGTCCGTGAAGATCGCCTCCTCCGGGCCCGGCCCGACCTCCTCCTCGATGTCGCGGACATTCTCCAGCCAGGAGTCGTAAGGGTGCTTTTCCGCCAGATGGTCGAGGATCTCGTCGGAGCTGTAGAAGCGCCCGGCGTCGAGATCCACGGCGATCAGACGGCCCGGCTGCACCGCGCCGCGCTGGATGACGGCGCTTTCGTCAAGCGGCGTCATGCCGGCTTCCGAACCCACCGCAAGCAGGCCGTCCTCGGTGAGGCGCCAGCGCATCGGGCGCAGTCCGTTGCGGTCAAGGCCCGCAACCGCCCAGCGCCCGTCGCAGGCGGCGACCGCGGCGGGCCCGTCCCAGGGCTCCATGACGGAATTGCAGTACTCGTAAAGGCCGCGCCAGCGCGCAGGCATCAGATCGGCGCGCTTGGACCAGGCTTCCGGCACCAGCAGGCATTTGGCCATGGGCGCAGAGCGGCCCGCGCGCACGAGCACCTCGAAGACCTGATCCAGCGCGGCTGAATCCGAACTGCCCGCCTGGATGACCGGCCGCACCGCCTCGGCGGCGTCGGCGAAGGCTTCCGAGGCCATGAGGATCTCATGGCTCTTCATCCAGTTGACGTTGCCCTTGAGGGTGTTGATCTCGCCGTTATGGGCGAGCATCCGGAAGGGCTGGGCGAGCTTCCATTCCGGGAAGGTGTTGGTTGAATACCGCTGATGAAAGATCGCGAAGGAGGAAACGAACCGCTCGTCCTTCAGATCGGGATAGAAGCGGTCGATCGCCTCCGCCAGGAACATGCCCTTGTAGATGACGTCGCGCGCCGACAGCGAGGCGATGTAGAAGCCGGGCAGCGAATCCTCGCGCGCGCGCGCCTCGATGCGCCGCCGCACGATGTAGAGCTGGCGCTCCAGCTCCATGGGATCGCGCGCATGCGGATCGGAGAACAGGATCTGCTCGATCGCCGGGCGGGTGGCCGCCGCTTTCTGACCGAGGCAGGACGGGTCCAGCGGCACCTGGCGCCAGCCGAACAACCGGAATCCCGGGCGCAGGATCTCGGTCTCCACGATGGTGCGCGCGCGCTCCTGCGCGGCGAAGTCG
>CAZLOV010000255.1:0-1640 GCA_964561235.1 uncultured Caulobacterales bacterium | reverse complement strand
CCAAGCGCGTGATGATGGGCGCGTGGTCCTATCTGCGCCAGTTCATGTACACCAAATGGGTGATCGTCGTGGACGACGACATCGACGCGCGCAATTGGGACGACGTCTGGTGGGCGATCTCCACGCGGATGGACCCGTCGCGCGACGCCACCCTCATCGACAACACGCCGATCGATTACCTCGACTTCGCCTCGCCAGTATCCGGCCTCGGCTCGAAGATCGGGCTCGACGCGACGAACAAATGGCCGGGCGAGACGAACCGGGAATGGGGCGACAAGCTCTACATGGAGCAGGACGTCATCGACCGGGTCGACGCGATGTGGGGCGAGCTGGGCCTCTAGGCGCGCCTTCATGTTTCTCCAACGCTTGCGTGCTAAATGGACCGGACGAATATCGCCGTGAGGGCACGTGGACGCGATCACGCCCGATCTCAGCCTCGTTGAGGAATCAGGCGACACGCTGCAGGTCGTCGTGCTCGAACCGGATACGGACGAGCGTGAGACGCTGTGCGCGACGCTGAGCGAAGCCGGTCTCGCCGCGCTCTCCGCCCAGAGCGTCGCCCACGCGATGCAGCTGATCGAGCGCTCGGGCGCGGACATCTTCATCACGGCGGAAGACGGCGAGGCGGCGACGGGTCTTGAAGCCTGCTGGCGGCTCAAGGCGGACGCTGTGACCGCCCATGTTCACACCATCGTACTGACGGCCTCCACCGACCGCGAGCGCGTGGCGGAAGCGCTGGACGCGGGCGCGGACGACTTCATCCGCAAGCCCTTCGATCGTGTGGAGCTGAAGGCGCGCCTGCGCGCCGCTGCGCGCATCGTGCGGCTGCAACGCCGCCTGCGGGCGGAAGCCGAAACCGACGCGCTGACCGGCGCGGCCAACCGGCGGGCTTTCCTGCGCGCCCTCGACCGCGAGATCGAGGACGCCCGCGCGCTTCGCACGCCGCTGGCGCTGCTCATGATCGATCTCGATCACTTCAAGCGCATCAACGACACCCACGGCCACGCCGCGGGCGACCGCGTGCTTGCGCGCAGCGTCGCGGCCTTCAAGGCGGAGCTGTCCTCGCTCGAGATGCTGGGACGTCTCGGCGGGGAGGAGTTCGCCGTCATCCTGCCGCGCGCGGATCTCGCCGCAGCACAAGCCGCCGCCGAGCGCCTGCGGCTCGCCGCCCAGCACCTGCGGGTGGAGAACGATCGCGGCGAGCCGATTTCGGTGACCACGAGCCTTGGCCTCGCCTGCATGAAGCCGGGCGCGCGTGAGACCGCTTCCGACCTATTGCGCCGGGCCGATGAGGGCCTGTACGCCGCCAAGGCCGGCGGCCGGAACCAGGTCATGGCGGCTTGAGCGCTTAACCGCGCATTTACCGCAGTTTGCACCGGCGCGTGCGTGGGCGGGCCTGATCCGGCAAGCTCCTCAGCATGACCATCGCTGCGTTCAATTCCGGGGTGCAGGCCTTCCAGGCGGCCGCCGCCCAGCTCAACCAGGGCGCCGCCCGGATCAACGGCGTGCGACCGAACGCAAATCCGGTCCAGGGCGCGCAGGGTTCCGCCTTCGCCAACCAGACGCCGCCCGCGAGCCTGCGCACCGAAGAGATTTCCCCGGAAGCCTCCGCCAACACCACCAATAACGGCACGGCGGAG
>CAZLOV010000254.1:0-1659 GCA_964561235.1 uncultured Caulobacterales bacterium | reverse complement strand
GGCCGCTGATCACGATGCAGACCGCGCTCCAGAACCCGGCCGACAGGGCCAGGAACAGGCCGAGGCGGTGGATGCCGAGCGGGCCGATCGAATAGCCGATGAAGTCACGGAAGAACGTGTCTTCATGATCCGGGGTCTTCACCGACTGACCCTTGCCCGGATTGGTCGCGGACAGGACCAGGCCCCCGTGCAGCGCCAGCGCGAGCGTGTTGGTGAAGAAGAACGTCACCGCGATCATGTGCGCCGGGTTGTAGTGGAAGTTCACATACCGGTAGCCGACGTTCGAGACCCAATCGAGATGGCTCATGATGCCGTAGGGGAAGGCTTCCCCCCAGGCGCCGAGCAACAGGGGCCGGAACACGTTGAGCGTGGCGAACGCGAAGATCGCGACGCCGAAGGCGAAGGGCACATGATAGCCCATGCCCAGCTTGCGGCAGATCTCCACCTCTCGGAGCATCCAGGAGATGAAGGCCCCAAGCGCGCAGATCGTGATGAACTGCCAGAGTCCGCCTTCCTGCATGGGCGCGAGCGCGAGCCCGTAGCTAAGCGCCGGCGGCTGGATGTCGATCAGCCAGGGGTTCCAGGTGTCGCCCTGGGATGCGGCGAGCAGGATCAGCCCGACGCCCAAGGCGGAGAAAAACAACGTCGTCACGCCGAAAAAGCCGACGAAAAACGGCCCGACCCAGAAGTCGAACAGGTCTCCGCCGATCAGCGTTCCGCCGCGAACGCGGTATTTGCGCTCAAAACTCAGAAGCGCCATCGCACTTACTCCGTCAGCGGTCGCCCGGGCGGCGCCGGGCGCATGCGCGCCCGGCCCGCTGTACGGCCGTTTTCATGGACCGATACGCCCCTCCGCGTCCGGCTCGCCGCCCTGGCGGACGGCTGTGTTTAGAAGACGTCAGCGCCTCACACGTTGACGACTTCGGTGACGAGAGCGGCGGAGGCTCCGCCGCCCGCAGCGCCATCGATCCAGTTATACCGCTCACTGGAGAGCAGAATGAAATGGATCAAAATGGCCAGGGTGAACAGAAACGCGAAGAGGCCAATCAGCACTCTGCGCGGATCAAATAAAAGCCAGACTTTCCACATGACTTTATCTCCCTATCCGAGCCAGGGACGCCAGAACCACACAAGCGCGTGGGCCACGACGGCGATGGCGGTGAAGCCGAGGAAGCTGGAAACGAAGATCTTGTGAAACTCCTTCGCTTCCTCATCCGTCAGCCCGGACAATGAGCCCTTTCTTTCAACCATGAGGATCTCCTTCATGATCTGCCGCGGCGGCCCCGCGGCGGGCTGTGTCGCGGCGAGGACCGCCGCGACGGTTTTCCGGACCGGCGTCACCGCCGGACCGGAACCGGAAGGAGGAAGCGGGCGCGCGCATCACGCGCCCTGCCCCTCCAGAAGGGATCGCTCCGCCGCGCCGACATGGGCGGGCGTCACGCTGTCCGCGCCGTCCTGGCGCGCGCGCGCCTCGGCGGCGTCGCGCAGGCGTTTCGCCGCGGAGATTCGGGTCAGCACCGGCTGGCGCTCCACAAGCGCGTCGAGCGCGTCGCGCGCTGCCGCCTCCCAGCCCAGCTCGCGGGCGAGCCGGGCCGGCGTGGCCGGCGCGCGATCCATATCGGTGGCGAGCGGAAGAATGTGGAACAGCGCGTCGAACAG
>CAZLOV010000253.1:0-1671 GCA_964561235.1 uncultured Caulobacterales bacterium | reverse complement strand
CACGTTCATGGAGACGTTCGGGCTGTCGAAGGTGATGAGGGCGACGCCGTCGCCGTCCACGTCGAATTTGAAATGCGTGTAGCTCATTGGGAGTCTTTCTCCTGAGATGACGCTCTGGCGGAAAACTCCGCGGCGTCGTCTGATTTCTGTCGGGTGAGCAGGTCGCGAACCAGCGGCGCGAGGAAAGCGAAGCAGATCCCGAGTGCGACTGCGGTGCTCGCAGACATCGCGACGTCCCCACGGGCGAAACCGAGCGCAATACCGGCGGCGACGCCGGTGATCAGGCCGATCGGCCAGACGCTGCGCTTTTGCGGCGCCGCTTGGTCATCCTGTTTCGCCGCCGGCTCGGACACGGGATCACACGCGCTCGATGATGGTGGCCGTGCCCATGCCGCCGCCGACGCAGAGCGTCGCGAGGCCCGTGCCCTGGCCGGTGCGCTCGAGTTCATCGAGCAGCGTGCCCAGGATCATCGCGCCGGTGGCGCCCAGAGGGTGACCCATGGCGATCGCGCCGCCATTGACGTTGGTCTTGTCATGGTCGACGCCGAGATCCTCCATGAAGCGCAGCACGACCGCGGCGAAGGCCTCGTTCATCTCGTAAAGATCGATGTCCTCCGGGTTCATGCCGGCTTTCTTCAGCGCCTTGCGCGCCGAGGGCGCGGGGCCGGTCAGCATGATGGTGGGTTCGGAGCCGATCGACGCCATCGCCTTGATGCGCGCGCGCGGCTTAAGGCCGAGCTTCTCGCCCATCTCCCTGGAGCCCACCAGGATCGCGGAGGCGCCGTCGACGATGCCCGAGGAATTGCCCGCGTGGTGGACGAAGTTGATGCGCTCGACTTCGGGGTATTTCTGGATCGCCACCGCATCAAGGCCGACGAAGGCGGAGAGGTCCTTGAAGGAGGGCTTGAGCGAGGCGAGCGACTGCATGTCGGTTTCCGGCCGCATGTACTCGTCGCGGTCGAGCTGGGTGAGACCGAGCTGGTTCTTCACCGCAAGCACGGATTTGGAGAAGCGGCCCTCGTCCCAGGCTTTCTTCGCGCGCTTCTGGCTTTCCACGGCGTAGGCGTCCACGTCGTCGCGTGAATAGCCGTACTTGGTCGCGATCAGGTCGGCGGAGACGCCCTGCGGCACGAAATAATGGTCGAACGCCATTTCAGGGTCCGCGACCATGGCGCCGCCGTCCGATCCCATCGGCACGCGGCTCATCGCCTCCACGCCGCCGCCCACGGCGAGATCGGCTTCGCCCGACATGACCTTCGCGGCTGCGAGATTGGTGGCCTCAAGGCCTGAAGCGCAGAAACGGTTCACCTGGAAGCCCGAGGCGGTCTCCGCGTAGTTGGCGTTGATCGCCGCGGCGCGGGCGATGTTTGCGCCCTGCTCGCCCACCGGCGAAACGCAGCCCAGGATCACGTCGTCGACGAGGCCGGTGTCGAGCGCGTTGCGGTCGCGGATGGCCTCGAGGGTCTGGGTGGCGAGCTGAAGGGCCGTGATCTCGTGCAGGGATCCGTTCTTCTTGCCCTTGCCGCGCGCTGTGCGCACCGCGTCGTAGATATAGGCTTCGGTCATGGGTTACCTCCCGTATGGGTCTCGCCGCCCGGACTAGAGCGTCCGTGCGATCAGAAGCTTCATGATTTCGTTGGTGCCGCCGTAGATGCGCTGAACGCGCGCGTC
>CAZLOV010000252.1:0-1711 GCA_964561235.1 uncultured Caulobacterales bacterium | reverse complement strand
CCTGAACGTGCTCGACGTCGGCTGCGGCGGCGGGCTCGTGTCCGAGCCGATGGCGCGTCTCGGCGCCGGCGTGACCGGCGTCGACGCCGCGGAGGCCAACATCAAGACGGCCATGGTGCACGCCGAGGAAGCCGGCCTTGGGATCGACTATCGTTGCGGCACGGCCGAGCAGCTCCTGGAGGAGCGCGGCCCGGGCGTCTTCGACGTCGTGCTCAACCTGGAAGTCGTCGAGCATGTCGCCGATCCGGACGCCTTCCTGAAGGACTGCGCCGCACTGGTGAAGCCGGGGGGCGTCATGGTCGTCGGCACCATCAACCGCACCGCGCGCGCCTTCGTCACGGCCATTTTCGGCGCGGAATACGTGCTTGGCTGGCTGCCGCGCGGGACGCACCGTTTCGACAAGCTCGTGAAACCGGAGGAAGTCGAGGCGGCGCTGCGCGAGGCGGGGCTGTCGCCGGAAGCCCCGGTCGGCGTGAGCTACAATCCGTTGAAGGATGCGTTCTACATCTCCGGCGATGCGGGCGTGAACTACCTGCTGGCTGCGGTGAAGCCGGGCTAGTTCGCCTTTTTCGGGGGCGTCGGCGCGAAGGCCTCAGGCAGAGGCAGCGCGGGCACGCCCTCTTCGGCCAGCGCCCGGCGCTCTTCCGGCGTCGTCTCCCCGTAGATCAGCTTTTCAGCCTTTTCCCCGGCGTGCATGGCGCGCGCTTCGGCGGCGAAGTTTCCGCCCACATAGTCATAGTTCTTGCGGATGTGCGCCTGGACCTTGCGCGCGACGCTGTCGAAATCCGGCGCGGCGTTGGTCATGCGCTCTGACTTCGCCGACGTCCGCACCGCCGGCGCCATGACCTGCTTGGAGACCTCGGCCGATCCGCACTGGGGGCATTCCACCAGCCCGGAGGCGGCCTGACGGTCATAGGCGTCGGAGGACGCGAACCAGGCCTCGAAGCGGCAGCCCTCCGCACACTGCAGGGCGTAACGGATCACAGCGGCTTGGGTCCCTTGAACGGCCGGTCGCCGGCGAGCGCGGGAATGCGAGAGCGCGCGCTCTCCACCTCGTCCAGATCGATCTCGGCGGTCAGAACGCCCGGCTCGTCGTGATCGAAAGCGGCGATGATCTCGCCCCAGGGGCCGACGACCATCGAGCGGCCCCAGGTCTTGCGGCCGTCCTCATGCTTGCCGCCCTGAGCGGGCGCGATGACGAAACTTCCCGTTTCAATCGCGCGCGCGCGCAGCAGCACCTCCCAGTGCGCGCGTCCGGTGGGGCGCGTGAAGGCCGAGGGCACGGCGAGGATGTCCGCGCCGGCCTGGGCGAGCGCGCGGTGCAGATAGGCGAAGCGCAGATCATAGCAGATCGTCATGCCCAGCCGCGCGCCGCCTTCGAGCATCGCCAGGACGGCTTCCTCGCCGGCGATTTCGAGGGTCGTATCGCCATCGAACCCGGCCTGGCGCAATTCCTCATAGATGGCCTTGATCCCGACCACGCCCGCGCCCAGCGGAATCAGTGCCATGCCGCAACCGTTGGTCTTGCCGCGCTGCGGTTCCATTGCAGCGGGCAGGTCTTTCCAGTGGACATGTTCGATCAACGATCCGAATTCTTTGATGTAGTCGAGCGGGTTGCCACCACCAAGCCAGAAGTTGCCGGTATCGAGGTTCAGGCCCAGCGCCGGCGAGTTTGCCATTTCGAGCACGCGGCGGGTCAGGTCGATGCTAT
>CAZLOV010000251.1:0-1724 GCA_964561235.1 uncultured Caulobacterales bacterium | reverse complement strand
CAGGATCAGCCCCAGGCCCGTGTTCTTCAACCCGATCTCCATCGTGAGCGCGCGCCGTCCGTCTGCGGCCATGCGCAAGCCCGCCCCCGCCGCCGCCCCCAGCGCAAGCGCGACGGCGTTATGCAGCGCCACCGGTCCAAGGATCACGCCGCTTGCGGAAACCAGCACGTCGACATTCGAGGCGAGCCCGACGACGATCAGCGCGGCGAGACTGCCGACCGCAAGCACCGTGGCGGGCGGCTTCAGACGGTCGGCCCAGATCGGGCTGCGCGCCGCAATCGCCATGCCCAGCGCAAGCGGCCCGCCCAGAATGAGCGCCGTGCGCACCAGAAACTCCAGCGGCTGAAAGTCCAGGCTCGCCATCAGCCCGGCGGTCGGGGCGTAAACCCCGCTCCAGAACAGGATGGACGCGGGCGTCGCCACGGTCGCCGCGATCGAGGAAACCCCGGTCAGCGCAACCGAGAGAGCCGTGCGGCCGCGCGCTAGATGGGTCAGCAGGTTGGAGACCGCTCCGCCGGGACAGCAGGCTGCGACGATCATGCCCAACGCGACGCCCGGGCTGGGGTCAATGAGATGGATCAGCCCCAGCGTGACCAGCGGCAGCCCGACCAGCTGCACGAGCGACGCCGCCGCCACCCGCAGGGGTTCGCGTTTCAGAAACGCGAAATGCTCAAGCCGCAGCGACAGGCCCACGGCGAACATCATCAGCCCGAGAATCACCGACAGCCCTGCCTGGCTTGCCGGCCCGAACTCGATGCGGATGGTCTCAAGCCCGACGGCTGGCGCAGCGGAAGCGGCGGCGGCGAGGCCGGCGGCGTCGGTGAGGAAAGCAGCGTTCATGGCGCGCAGCATCGCGTGCGCCGCTGCGGCTGGAAAGGGAAAGCCGCCCGCCCGCGCCGGCGTGCGCCGGACGGAAAAGTCGGCCGCGTCTCCGGGGAAACGCGGCCGTGTTCAGTCGGGGGGAGAAGAACCGGCGCCTATCGGTTCAGGCGGCCCTCGATCAGGGCGTCGACCACGGACGGGTCGGCGAGCGTGGAGGTGTCGCCCAGATTGCCGAAATCGTTCTCGGCGATCTTGCGCAGGATGCGGCGCATGATCTTGCCGGAACGCGTCTTGGGCAGAGCCGGGGTGAAGTGGAGCAGGTCCGGCGTGGCGACCGGGCCGATCTCCTTGCGCACGTGCTGCTTGAGCTCTTTCGCGGTGTCTTCGGTCGGCTCGAGGCCCGCGTTCATGGTCACGTAGCAGTAGATGCCCTGGCCCTTGACTTCGTGCGGATAGCCGACGACGGCGGCTTCCGCGACAAGCGGGTGGGAGACCAGCGCGCTTTCGATCTCCGCCGTGCCCAGACGGTGGCCGGAGACATTGAGCACGTCGTCCACCCGCCCGGTGATCCACCAGTAGCCGTCCGCGTCGCGCCGCGCGCCGTCGCCGGTGAAATAGAGGCCGCGATAGGTGGAGAAGTACGTCTCCGCGAAGCGCTTGTGATCTCCGTAGACAGTGCGCGCCTGGCCCGGCCAGGACCCGAGCAGCACGAGATTGCCTTCAAGCGCGCCCTCCCCGTCGATGAAGGCGCCTTCATTGTCCACAAGCGCGGGGCGGATGCCGAACATCGGCTTGGAGGCCGCGCCGGGCTTGAGCGCGTGCGCGCCGGGCAGCGGCGTCATCATCGCGCCGCCGGTTTCCGTCTGCCACCAGGTGTCCACAATGGGGCAGTTGTTCTTTCC
>CAZLOV010000250.1:0-1734 GCA_964561235.1 uncultured Caulobacterales bacterium | reverse complement strand
GCATCGCATGAATGTCGGCGCGATCGTGGAAAGCCCGATGCTCGACGTTCGGCTCTCCAGCCGGATCGGCGCGAAGGAGAACGCGCCGCGTGCGGCCGGCTCCCAGATCAATCCCGATTACGGGCTCGCCGCCATCTCGCGCGGGCTGTCGGCAGGGCGCAATCCCGACGCCGGCCGGAAACCCGCCCCGGCGCGCCTGCGTCCCGGCCGCAAGCTCGGCCAGGTGGAGGAATGGTTCTGCGACCAGCTCAGCCCCGGCGACACGTTCATGTTCGCCGGTCAGATGCTGCGCTTTGAAGGCGTGACCGAGACGGACTGCCTGGTGACCCGCTCCAACGCCGAAGACCCCAAGGTGCCAAGCTGGCAAGGCGGCAAGTTCCCGCTCTCGACCTATCTCGCCGAGCGCGTGCGCGACATGGTCCACAATCCGGAAAGCTGGCGCGCCTTGCCCGAACAGGTGCGCCATTGGCTCGAGCTGCAGCGCAAGCGCTCGAAGCTCCCCGCGCCGAACCGGCTTCTGGTCGAGACGTTTCCCCGCGGCGGCAAGTTCCACCTTGTCGCCTACCCCTTCGAAGGACGGCTCGCGCACCAGACGCTGGGCATGCTGGTGACGCGGCGCCTCGAGCGCATGCGCCTGCGGCCGCTGGGATTCGTGGCCAACGAGTATGCGCTCTCCGTCTGGGGTCTGCGCGACATGGCGCAGGCGGACATGGCCGCGCTCTTCCATCAGGACATGCTTGGCGACGATCTCGACGCCTGGCTTGCGGAGAGCGATCTGATGAAGCGCACCTTCCGCAACTGCGCGCTGATTTCCGGACTGATCGAGCGCCGTCAGCCCGGCCACGAAAAGACCGGACGCCAGGTCACCTTCTCCGCCGATCTGATCTACAACGTCCTTCGCGAGCACGGGCCCGATCACATCCTGCTGCGGGCGGCCTGGGAAGACGCCGGCTCCGGCCTGCTCGACGTGCGCCGCGTTTCAGACGCCCTCGAGCGCGTGGCCGGGCGCATCGACACCGTCCGTCTCGACCGCGTTTCCCCGCTGGCCGTGCCGGTCATGCTGGAGATCGGCCGGGAAGCGGTCTATGGCGAAGCCGCCGACGCCGTGCTGGAGGACGCCGCAAGCGACCTTATCGAAGAGGCCATGCGGCTGGATTGAGCGCTTGCGCGGAGATCCTGTTTTGTTCTTGAGTGCGCGTCATGCTCCAGCGTGCGATTCCCCAACCCGCCGCCGTATCCGAACCGGTTATCCGGGTGAACGGCGCCTGCCTTGTCCCGGATGTTTCCGGCGCGGCCTGGATGGCGGACATGCGCGCTCTGCTGGTGGCGGATCTGCATCTTGAGAAGGGCTCAAGCTACGCCGAACGCGGCCAGATGCTGCCGCCCTACGACACCCGCTCGACGCTTCGGCGTCTGGCTGAAGTCGTTGCGCGGCGCCGGCCGCAGCGTGTCATTGCGCTGGGCGACAGCTTCCATGACCTGCGCGCGGACGGACGCATGCATGAGGACGACGCGCAGGCGCTCGCCCGGCTGGTGGGCTCGGTTGAGCGCTGGATCTGGATCGAGGGCAATCACGATCCGGTCCCGCCGCCGCGCTTCGGCGGAGAGGTCGCCGCCGAAATCGGGCTCGGCCCGCTGACGCTGCGCCATGAACCGCAGCCCGGACCCCAGCCCGGCGAGGTCGCAGGCCATCTGCACCCCTGCGCGCGCGTGCGCGGGCGGGGCCGCAGCGTC
>CAZLOV010000249.1:0-1738 GCA_964561235.1 uncultured Caulobacterales bacterium | reverse complement strand
GACCGCCGAACTGCACGACCACGCCGATCAGCTCCCCGGCGGCGCGTTCCGCCTCGATCAGCTCCAGAACGTCCTCCGCCGTCAGCGGCTCGAAATAGAGCCGGTCGGCGGTGTCGTAGTCGGTGGAGACCGTCTCGGGATTGCAGTTCACCATGATGGACTCGATGTCCATGTCCGCAAACGCGAAGGCGGCGTGGCAGCAGCAATAGTCGAACTCGATGCCCTGACCGATGCGGTTCGGCCCGCCGCCGAGAATGATCGCCTTGCGGCGGCCGGACACCTGCGTTTCGTCGCTCAGATCCGAAGCCGCGCCGAACAGCGGAGTCTCGTAGGTCGAATACATGTACGGCGTCTTCGCCTCGAACTCGGCGGCGCAGGTGTCCACGCGCTTGAAGACCGGGCGCACGCCGAGCGCGCGCCGGTGAGCGCGCACCTCCGCCTCCTCGCGCCGCACGAGCTGGGCGAGACGCGCGTCGGAAAAGCCCATCGCCTTGAGCCGGCGCATGCCGTCGGCGTCCTCCGGCAGGCCGATGGTTGCGATTTCCTCCTCCTGCGCGACGATCGCCTCGATCTGGCGCAGGAACCACGGCTCGTAAGCGCAGGCGGCCTGGATCTCCTCGATGGACAGGCCTTCACGGAAGGCCTGGGCGATGACCAGCAGCCGGTCGGGCGTGGGCGTGGCGAGGGCCTTGAGCACGGCGGGCCGGCGCGCGTCGAGGTCAAGCTCGTGCGAGGCGCCCTCGATATCGAGGTCGTCGAAACCGGAAAGCCCTGTCTCCAGCGAGCGCAGGGCCTTCTGGACGCTTTCCTGGAAGGTCCGTCCGATCGCCATCGCCTCGCCGACCGACTTCATCGAGGTGGTCAGCGTCTTTTCCGCGCCGGGATACTTCTCGAAGGCGAAACGCGGGATCTTCGTGACGATGTAATCGATCGTCGGTTCAAAGGCCGCCGGGGTCGCCCCGCCGGTGATCTCGTTGTCGATCTCGTCGAGCGTGTATCCGACCGCCAGCTTGGCTGCGACCTTGGCGATGGGGAATCCGGTCGCCTTGGAGGCGAGGGCGGAGGAGCGCGAGACGCGCGGGTTCATCTCGATGACGACCATGCGTCCGTCGGCGGGATTGACCGCGAACTGGACGTTGGAGCCCCCGGTCTCCACCCCGATCTCGCGCAGCACGGCGATCGAGGCCGAGCGCATGCGCTGGTATTCCTTGTCCGTCAGCGTCAGCGCGGGCGCGACGGTGATCGAATCGCCCGTGTGCACGCCCATCGGATCGATATTCTCGATCGAGCAGATGATTATGCAGTTGTCCGCGCGGTCGCGGACCACCTCCATCTCGTATTCCTTCCAGCCAAGGACGCTTTCCTCGACCAGCACCTCGTTGACGGGCGAGGCGTAAAGCCCGCCGGCGACGATCTCGCGGAATTCCTCGATGTTGTAGGCGATGCCCCCGCCCGTGCCGCCAAGCGTGAAGGAGGGCCGGATGACGGCCGGCAGGCCGAGCTCCTCGACGACGGCCTCCGCCTCGATGAGCGAGTTCACCGTGCGCGAGCGCGGGCTTTCCAGGCCGATCTTGTCCATGGCGGTACGGAAGCGTTCGCGGTTTTCCGCCTTGTCGATGACGTCCGCGCGCGCGCCGATCATCTCCACGCCGAACAGTTCAAGCACGCCGCGCCGATCGAGTTCGAGCGCGCAGTTGAGCGCGGTCTGACCGCCCATGGTCGGCAGGAGCGCGTCCGG
>CAZLOV010000248.1:0-1789 GCA_964561235.1 uncultured Caulobacterales bacterium | reverse complement strand
CCGCAGCCGGCGGGTCGTTTTAGGTGCGGCGTTTGGGGTCAAGGTCGCCGCCCTCATGCGCCCCCAGATCCTGTTTCCGCTTTTCGCCGACCTGACGGCGCTTTCCGGCGTCGGACCGCGGCTGGCGCCCTTGATCGAGCGCGCCGCCGGCGGCCCGCGCGTGAAGGACGTGCTCGCCTGTCTGCCAAGCGGACTGATCGACCGGACGCGGCGCGTCACCATCGCTGAGACCGAACACATACAGGGCCTTGTGACGCTCGACGCCGATGTGGATCAACATCTTGCACCCAAAAGCCTCAAGCAGCCCTACAAGGTCCGGATGCGCGACGAGACGGGGTTTCTCCATCTCGTGTTCTTCAATGCACGGCGGGATTATCTCGCACGCACGCTGCCCGTGGGCGAGCGGCGGGTGGTCTCCGGCAAGGCCGAGCGCTTCGGCGCGGAGACCCAGATCGTCCATCCCGACCTGATCGCAAAGCCCGGCGAGATCGAGCCCGCCGACCTGTTGCAGCCGGTCTATCCGCTGACGGCCGGCCTCTCCTTGAACATGATGCGAAAGGCGGTCCGGTCCGCTCTCGAAAAGACGCCCGCGCTTCCCGAATGGATCGAGGCTTCGCTGCTCGAGCGCCAGGCCTGGCCGGGCTGGAAGGCCGCGCTTGAAGCCGCCCATCAACCGGGCAGCCCGGCTGATCTGGAGCCCGACGCCCCGGCCCGCCAGCGCCTCGCCTTTGACGAACTGCTCGCACATCAGCTTGCGCTCAAGCTGGCGCGAAAGCATCGCAAGGCCTCCGGCGGACGCAAGCTGGCTGCGGAGGGCCGGCTGGCTGCGAAAGTGCTTGAGGCCGCGCCGTTTTCGCCCACGGGCGCGCAGACGCGCGCATTCGAGGCGGCTGTCGCGGACATGACGGGCGGCGAGCGCATGATGCGCCTCGTTCATGGCGACGTCGGCTCCGGCAAGACCTTCGTGGCCGCGTTGTGCGCCGCCCACGCCGCGGAAGCGGGCGTCCAGACGGCGTTGATGGCGCCGACGGAGATCCTCGCCCGCCAGCATGGCGCCACGCTGAAGAGCTTTCTCGAGCCGGCGGGGCTTCGCGTGGAGGCTCTGACCGGACGCGACAAGGCCGCGCGGCGGCGTGAACTCGAAGGCGATCTTGCCGCAGGCGCCATCCAGGTGGTGTGCGGCACGCATGCGCTCTTTCAGGAAGGCGTCGAGTTCGCCGATCTCGGCCTCGTCGTTGTCGACGAACAGCACCGCTTCGGGGTGTCGGACCGGCGGCGCCTCACCTCGAAGGGACAGGCGCCGCACACGCTGGCGATGAGCGCGACACCCATCCCCCGCACGCTGACGCTCGCCGCCTACGGCGATCTCGACGTCTCGCGCCTCGACGAAAAGCCGCCCGGCCGCAAGCCGGTGAACACCCTCGTCATCAGCGCGGAGCGCCTTCAGGAGGTCATGGACGCGCTCGGGCGCGCTGTCGCATCGGGCGAGCGCGCTTACTGGGTGTGTCCGCTTGTCGAGGAGGACGAGGCCAGCGACCTCGTCGCCGCGGAGAGCCGGCACGCGGCGCTCCAGCAGTATCTCGGCGTGCGCGTCGGGCTGCTGCACGGGCGCATGCCGGCGGCGGAGAAAACCCGCATCGCCGACGCCTTCCGCGCCGGCGAGTTCGACATTCTCGTCGCCACCACCGTCATCGAGGTCGGCGTGGACGCGCCGGATGCGACCATCATGGTCGTGGAGCACGCCGAACGCTTCGGCCTCGCCCAGCTGCACCAGCTGCGCGGCCGGGTC
>CAZLOV010000247.1:278-1800 GCA_964561235.1 uncultured Caulobacterales bacterium | reverse complement strand
TCGTGAAGATCCGCTGCGGCACTATTGGACGCTGCATTGGCGCGAGCGATGGCGCCTGGCGCAGCTTCAGGAGCCCTCGCTGATCACGTGGTCCGCCGCGCGCAAATGGATCGAGCAACACTACGGACACCTGCGCCCCAAGGAGTAAGGCATGGCCACGTTCGCGGAAATCAAGGCGCGCGTCGCGGACGAGCTGGAGCGCAATGACCTGTCGTCGCAGATCGAGACGGCGGTTCTGGACGCGCAGGAATTCTATGCGCACCTCTTCCTCGGGTTCAACGAGCGTCGCGGCCTGGCCGCAACGCTGGCCGGATCGGAATTCGCGTCCCTGCCGGCGGGCTTGCGGCACCCGAAGGAGGTTTCCGTGCAGGTGTCGGGCAATGACTACACCCTGCTCAAGCGGTCAACGGAATATCTCGAACACCTGCACAACGCCTCCGACACGTCCGGGCAGCCGGCGTTTTACGCGGTGCTGGATCGGGAGTTCCGCATCTGGCCGACGCCGGATGCGCAGTACACGCTTACTGTGCTGGGCGTCTATGACGATAGCGCGCTTTCCGCCGACGCCGACACCAACGACTTCACGACCAACGCCATGGCGACGAACATGCTGGTGCACTGGGCGAAGGAATACATCGCCCGGAACATCCTGATCGACGCGGAGCAGACGCAGGCCGCGTTCGCGCAGCGCACCATTGCGGAGCGGAATTTCCGCGAGCGCGTGAACCGCCTCAACGCCACGGGGGTGATCCAGCCCTCATGGTAGCCCGCCTCCGCATCCCGGCGAAAGCTGACGAGACGCTGCGCGACGTGTGTATGCAGCTTGAGGCAATCTTTGCGGAACGCTTCGAGGCTCCGCGCGCGCCGGTGCGCCTGCCGACCTTCAACAACCGCTCCCAGCTTCCGCGTCCCGGCAATTGGGTGAACAGCCTGGCTTTCGTGCTGAACGAGGACGGCTCGCGCGCGCTTTTCATCTCGGACGGCTCGCAATGGCTGCGCTTCTTGACGGACGGGCTGACCTTCACCGACTTCATGATCGACCGCGACGGCGACAACCTTTTGACGCGCGACGGCGGCAAGCTGGGCTTGAGGAACTAGAGCATGGCCGATCAACCGATTTATGCTTTTACCGACACGTGGAACGACGCATCCACCTCGTTTACCTCCATCGGCGTGGACGTGACGAACACCAACAGCGCGGCCGGCTCCCGCATCCTGCGCTTGCAGGTGGCCGGAAGCGACGTGTTCAACGTGGACGTGTCGGGCAATATCGTCGTGGTGGGCACGGTTGACGGCCGGGATATCGCTGCGGACGGCGCCAAGCTGGACGGCATCGAAGGCTCGGCGGACGTGACCGACGCCACGAACGTGGCCGCCGCCGGCGCGGTCATGGACAGCGATTTCAGCGGCAACGGCCTCATGGTGCGCACTGCGAGCGGCGCCTACACTAGCCGCTCGGTCGTCTCCGGCGCGGGCATCGCGGTGACTAACGGCGACGGCGTTTCAGGCAATGTCTCGGTGG
>CAZLOV010000247.1:0-268 GCA_964561235.1 uncultured Caulobacterales bacterium | reverse complement strand
AGCACCAGAACGAGGGCGGGCGCATACCAGAGGTGGCCGTGGATCTGCTCGGCCTTGAAGACCTGACGGACCCGAACGCGGATCGCCTGCTCTTCTGGGACGACAGCGCCGGCAACACCGCATGGCTGACCGTGGGCGACGGCCTGTCCATCTCGGGCACGACGATTTCCGTGGACGCGGTAAGCGGGACCGGGACCGTTACCAGCGTGGATTTCACCACTTCCAGCGGCGCGCTGACCATCACCGGCGGGCCGGTCACCTCATCTGG
>CAZLOV010000246.1:0-1825 GCA_964561235.1 uncultured Caulobacterales bacterium | reverse complement strand
GGAGATCGTCGCCACGTTGGAGGTCAGCTCCGTCAGGAAGATGACGAACACCACCAGAGCGAGGATCAGAAGCGGGACCGGCCAGGCCGCGGCGAAGCCCATCTGGTCGCCAAGCCAGGCCGCGAGGCCGGTGGAGGAAAGCGCCGAAGCCAGCGAAATCCCCCCGCCGAAGAGGATCACCACGTTCCACGGCAGTTTCGCCGCGGTGTCCCAGTCCATCAGCGCGCGGCCCGCGCCGGCCTTGCCGCCGGCGGGGATGAGGAAGCTCAAGAGCGCGCCGAGAACGGCGACCTGCATGTCGGAAAAGGCGATGGCGAGCGGCCAGTCGAACCGGTCCGCCAGCGCGGCGAGCCAGCCGTTGACGACGGGCCGGAACATCCAAAGCGCCGCAACCGAGCCGAAGAGCAACGCCACGCGCAGCTCAGGGGCGGTGATCGGGCCAAGCCGGTCGAGTTCCGCCCGCACGGCGTCATGGCCGCCATGGCCGGTTGCGTCCTTCGCCGGCTCGATGTCGAACGCCCATTTCGTCAGCACGAACCAGCCCGCCGGGATGACAAGAAGCGCGGCCGGCACGCCGATGGTCATCCACTCCGGGAAGCTCATGCGCTCGATGTCGAGCTCGCGGGACATGAACTCCAGCGCGATGAGATTGGTCGGCGTGCCAACCGGCGTCGCGATCCCGCCAATCGAGGCCGCATAGGCCACGCCCAGCGCGAGCGCGGTTGGAAAGGCCGGCGTTGCGCGGCCTTCGCGCAGAAGCTCGTCGGCGACCTTGAGCGCGATCGGGATCATCATGAGCGTGGTCGCCGTATTGGAGATCCACATCGACAAAAGCGCCGCGGCGGTCATGAAACCCGCCACCGTCATGGCCGGGCGCCCGCCGAAGGCGAGCACGACATGCAGCGCGATGCGCGCATGCAGCTTCCAGCGTTCAATGGCCATGGCGACGATGAAGCCGCCCAGCAGCAGCATGACGGTGGTGGAGGCGTAGGGGCTTGCGGCCGCGCCGGCGCTTACAATGCCGAACAGCGGAAACAGGGCGAGCGGGACGAGCGCGGTCGCTGCGATGGGAATGGCTTCGGTCGCCCACCAGCTCGCCATCATCAGCGCGAGCGACGCGAGCATCCAGGCTTCCGGCGTCAGCGCGTCCGGACGCGGAAGCAGCTGGAGGCCGGCCGCCAGACCCAGACCCACGATCAGCCCGATGCGCCGCGTGCGCGCGCTCGCCATGCCCGCCTCCCCGAAACCCGTCTCACGCGAAGGCTAGGCGGGCCCGGCTGCGGGATCAACGCGGGTTCAGACGCCTTCGCCCTCGGGAAGGTAGATCTCGCGTTTTCCGGCGTGATCGGCGGGCCCGATCATGCCTTCCTCCTCCATGCGCTCGATGAGCGTCGCGGCGCGATTGTAGCCGATGGCCAGCCGGCGCTGGATGTAGGAGGTCGAGGCCTTGCGGTCGCGCGCCACGATCGCGACGGCCTGGTCGAACAGGTCGTTGCCGCCGCCGCCCGGGCCGCCGTCGCCGCCGTCCGCGCCGAGCCCGCCCGCATCCGGATCGTGGCCCTCGTCGCGATCGATGGTGACCTCGTCGAGATACTCCGGCGCGCCCTGGGCCTTGAGGAAGTTGGCGACCTCCTCGACCTCGCGGTCGGAGACGAAGGGGCCGTGCAGGCGGCGGATGCGTCCGCCGCCGGCCATGTAGAGCAGATCGCCCATGCCGAGGAGCTGCTCGGCGCCCTGCTCGCCGAGAATGGTGCGGCTGTCGATCTTGGAGGTGACCTGGAAGCTGATGCGGGTGGGGAAGTTCGCCTTGATCGTGCCGGTGATG
>CAZLOV010000245.1:0-1859 GCA_964561235.1 uncultured Caulobacterales bacterium | reverse complement strand
GCCTATATCGCGCTCGACGGCGATATCGGCTGCATGGTCAACGGCGCGGGTCTGGCCATGGCGACCATGGACATCATCAAGCTCTACGGCGCGGAGCCGGCGAATTTCCTCGACGTCGGCGGCGGCGCCAGCAAGGAGAAGGTCACGGCCGCCTTCAAGATCATCACCGCGGATCCCAACGTGAAGGGCATCCTGATCAACATCTTCGGCGGCATCATGCGCTGCGACGTCATCGCCGAGGGCGTGGTCGCCGCGGTGAAGGAAGTCGGGCTGTCCGTGCCCCTCGTCGTGCGCCTGGAAGGCACCAATGTCGAACAGGGCAAGGCGATTCTCAACGAGAGCGGGCTGGACATCACCTCCGCCGACGATCTCGACGATGCGGCGCAGAAGATCACGAAGGCCGTGAAGGGGTAGACCCTCGCGCTATGGCGAAGACGATCAAGGGCCGCCTCCGGCGGCCCTTTTTCGTTTGTGCCTCGTGCAACCTTTGGACCGGAGATTTCGATGTCCCTGCTTCGTATCGCCGCCGTTTTCACGTGGATGCTCGCTCGATTCTTGATCATCGTCGCCTATACCGGCGCGTTCGCCGTTCTGGGGTCGCTCGGCCTGCAGTCGATCGGATACAGCGGCGAACTTATCACAATCTACACTCCGGCGGTTCTGGCTGTCGTCTTGTGTGTAGGTGGGTTTCATTATCTGTTCGGTCCGGAGCTTCGGCGCGAGATGGAAAAGGAACAGGCGCGCTCATCAATCCGCGCCGCTTGATGCGGTTTGGTTCACGGGTTATGTGTAGCACGTAATCCGTGGAGCGCCCTTGGTGACCAAGAACCTCACCCTCGCCATTGATGAAGACCTGCTGGACCGCGCGCGTGTGCTCGCGGCGATGAAGCGTACGACGGTCAACGCAATGGTGCGTGAGTACCTCGAGCGGGTCGTGAGGGAAGAGCGCGAAGCCGACGAGGTGACGCAGGAGCTTTTGAAGCTGGCCGACGAGAGCGAAGCGCGCATGGGGGATTGGCGTCCCAGCCGCAAGGAGACCTATTCGGGGCTGCCGCGCTTTGATCGTTGAGACGTTTCTCGACGCCAACGTCCTGATCTACGCGGCGACCGGGCGGATCGACGCGCCGGAGAAGTACGCTGTGGCGCGGGGTCTCCTGACCACCGAATTCGGCACGTCAGCGCAGGTGCTCGGCGAGTTCTACTCCAACGTCACCCGAAAAGGCGACGTGCCGCTCGATCCGGTCTCGGCGAAGCGCTGGGTCGAACTGCTCGCGCGCAAACCCTTTCAGGTGAACGACGCGTCGATTGCGTTCCGCGCCGTCGACCTCTCCCAGCGCTACAAGATCCATTACTGGGACGCCGCCATCCTGGCCGCCGCCGAAAAGCTCGGCGCCAAGACTGTGTATTCCGAAGACCTCAGCCACGGTCAGGCCTATGGGGCTGTGACTGTGATCAATCCCTTCCTCGAAGACTCAGAAAGCCAATTATGTCCGTACTCGTCGACAAGAACACGAAAATCCTCGTCCAGGGCCTGACCGGCAAGACCGGCACCTTCCACACCGAACAGGCGCTGGCCTATTACGGCACCCGCATGGTCGGCGGCGTGCACCCGAAAAAGGGCGGCGAAAGCTGGACGTCGGGCCTCGACGCGTCGGCAAGCCTGCCGATCTTCGCCTCCGTGGCGGAGGGCAAGGAGATGACCGGCGCGACGGCCAGCGTGGTCTACGTGCCGCCGGCGGGCGCAGCGGATGCGATCATCGAGGCGATCGACGCCGAGATCGAGCTGATCGTCTGCATCACCGAAGGCATTCCGGTGATGGACATGGTCCGCGTGAAGGATCGGCTGGCGCGCTCGAACT
>CAZLOV010000244.1:0-1994 GCA_964561235.1 uncultured Caulobacterales bacterium | reverse complement strand
CGCCTCCGGCCGCTCGCGGCGCAGCTTGCGGATGGTCTGGCGCGCCTGGCGGACGGCTTCGTTGGTGACCGCGCAGGTGTTGACGATCACGGCGTCGCGCAGCCCGGCCGCGCGCGCATGGTCGCGCATCACCTCGGACTCCCAGGCGTTGAGCCGGCAGCCGAAGGTGACGACGTCGAAAGCCTCGCCGGTCTCGCCGGCGGGCGCGGAAAGGGTTCCGGGCGCGGTCATGGGCCGCGAGATGTGGAGAAGGCGGCGGGTTTGGTCAAGCTGGCGCGCCAAGCCGGCCGGTCAGCTCGCCCACGTCGAGTTCCGCTTCCAGCTCCACCGGACCGGAAAGATGCACGCGCCCGGTCCGCGCATCCCAGCGCACGGGCAGCTCGCCGCCGTCGGCGACGACAAGCGCCTCGCGGCCGGTCCGGCCCTGGCGGCAGGCGGCGACCAGGGCGGCGCACGCGCCTGTGCCGCAGGCGAGCGTCAGACCGGCGCCGCGCTCCCATACCTTGAGCCGGATCTCGTCCTGCGCGCGCACATGGGCGAAGCCGACATTCACGCGCTCGGGAAACAGCGGATCGCGCTCGATGCGCGGACCGGCGGCGCGCGCAAGCGCGCTCGTCGTCTCCTCCACGAAGAACACGCAATGGGGATTGCCCATCGACACCGCGCCGGGCCCGCAGAGCACGCCCGCCCCCGCCGGGCCCTCCACGGCGTAGGGCAGACGCGCCGTGTCCATCTCGGTGGATAGGGGGATGTCCGCCCAGCCCAGCCTGGGCGCTCCGAGATCAACCTCAGCAAGGCCGTCCGCGCGCCGCCGGGCGGACAGCGGTCCGCCCCCGGATGACAGGGTCAGACCGGATGCGCCCTCTTCAAAGAGAAGCCAGCTGGCCGCACGCGCGCCATTGCCGCAAGCGCCGACCTCGCCGCCGTCCGCGTTCCAGACCCTCAGCCTCGCCGCGGCGTCGGCGTCAGTTTCCAGAGCCAGAAGCTGGTCGAAGGGATGGGCGGCGCGCAGCGCGCGCACGGCGTCTTCGGCGAGCGCGAGCGGCGGCGCGCCGCGATTGTCGATCAGCACGAAGGCGTTTCCCGCCCCGTTCATGCGGAAGGCTCTCATGGCGCTTCAGGTATAGAGCGCAGGACGCACGCGCAATGCCGGGCGGCGTCTAGACGTCCACCTCGGCCTCAAGCGCGAACTCCTGGATGAAGTCCCGGCGCGGCTCGACGACATCGCCCATGAGCTTGGCGAAGAGATCGTCCGCCGTATCGGCCTCCTCCACGGAGACGCGCAGCAGCGAACGCGCATCGGGATCCAGCGTGGTTTCCCAGAGCTGATCCGGGTTCATTTCCCCGAGCCCCTTGTAGCGCTGGATCTTCATGCCCTTCGCGCCGGCGCGGATCACCGTCTCGAGCAACTGGAGCGGACCGTGCACCACGGTTTCTTCGCCCTTGCGCGAGAACACCGCCGGGCCGTCGAAAGCCGCCGCAAGCGGCTGGGCCCGTTCCATCAGCCGCTTGGCGTCCGGGCTGGCGAGCAGCTTCTCATCCAGCACGACGGTTTCCGTCACGCCGCGGACCTCGCGTTTGAAGACGAGCGCGCCTTCAGGCGCGACCGTTCCGGCCCAGCCGTCCTCGCCTTCATCAGCCTGGGCCTCCAGGCGCCGGGCGGTCGCATCCGCGCCGGCCTGGTCGACATCGGGGTGCAGCGCGCCGGACAGCGCCGCCGCCTCCAGCGCGAAGGCGGGCGCGCGCGCGGTCAGGCGGTCGGTGGCCAGCTTGACCGAACGCGCGGCCTGCACGCGCCCGGCCAGATCGGGCCCGGCGAGCGTCTCGCCCGTGTGAAGCGTCAGCACGGCCTCTGCGGAGCCTTCCTCGATGAGGCTGGCGTCCATCTCCGCCTGGTCGCGCATGTAACGCTCCGACTTGCCGCGCGTGACCTTGTAGAGCGGCGGCTGGGCGATATAGAGATGCCCGCGCTCGATGAGCTCGGGCATCTGCCG
>CAZLOV010000243.1:0-2052 GCA_964561235.1 uncultured Caulobacterales bacterium | reverse complement strand
GGGCGCAAGCGCTGCGGGCGCTCGCGCCAAGCGCCGCAAGCGCGGGATCATCGACGCCCTGCCGCTGAAAACACGCTTTCCGGTCTCGGGGCTCTACATGAGTTTGCTGCCGCCGCTGGGCATCGGCGCGCTGGTCGGCGCCTTGGTTGCGATCATGGGCGTCGGCGGAGGCTTCATCATGGTGCCCGCCATGATCTATCTTCTGCGCATGCCGACGAACATCGTCATCGGAACCTCGCTGTTCCAGATCCTCTTCGTGACCAGCCTGACGACCTTCCTGCAGGCCGCCCAGAACCAGACGGTCGATGTGGTGCTGGCGGGGCTGCTCATCGTCGGCGGCGTGATCGGCGCCCAGCTCGGCGCGCGCGCGGGCCAGAAGGTGCGCGCGGAAGAGTTGCGCGCGCTGCTTTCCATCATCGTGCTGAGCGTGTGTCTCAAACTCGCCTGGGATCTCGCCTCGACGCCGCCGGACCTGTTTGAACTCATCGACGTGTCGGGAGCGCCGGCATGAGGGCGCTCGTGCTTCTGCTGGCGCTCTGGGTTTGCGGCGCAGCTGCGCGCGCCGCCCCGCCGGAAGGGGTTTCGCCCGACGCCGACATCGTCGCGGCGCTGACGACCGACACGGTGGAGATCCGCTCCAATTTCGCCGGCGCGGACCTTGTGCTTTTCGGCGCGGCGCGCGGGCTGCAGGCGGAGGACGACATCGTCGTCGTGGTGCGCGGACCGGCCCGCCAGCTTCGCGTCATGCAGAAGGATCGCGTGCTCGGCGTCTGGATCAACCGGGCGCCGGTCCGGTTTGAGAACGTCGCAAGCTATTACGCCGTCGCCTCCACCCGGCCGCTGCGCGAGTTTGCGACCTTCTCCGCCCTGCGCCGCAACAATATCGGCGCTGAGCATCTGCGCCTGTCCGCGCCGGATACCGAGCGCGTCGAAACCCGCTTCGGCGTCTCCGACGTCGTGGTGTCCGATCTTGGACCGCAGATCGTGGACTACCGCTCAGCCATCGTGCGCGCCAAGGCGCGCGATGCGCTCTATATCGAAGCGCCGGGCGGGGTGGAGCTGCTTGAGGGCGGCCTCTTCCGGGCCAGCGTGCGCCTTCCGCCGGTCACCCCCGTCGGGCGCTATGACGCCGACGTCTATCTCTTCCGCGACGGCGATCCCATCGCCACCCGGCGCACTTCGCTGGAGGTGCGCAAGGCCGGCGTGGAGCGGGCGATCTACGACCTCGCCCACCAGCAGCCGCTTCTCTACGGCTTCCTCGCGGTGGTGCTGGCGCTTCTGGCCGGCTGGGGCGGGGCGGAAGTCTTCCGGCGCCGCTGACGGGTCTTTCCCCGTTGCGCCCAATGGCCGTAAGTTCCGCCCATCCAGGGAGACCCCGATGCAAAAGCTCAAGGACGCGCCCGTTCTGACCCTGCTTCTGGGCTTCGGCGGACTGATCCCGTTCGCCGCCGGAGCGCTGGGCGTGTTCGCAGGCGGACAGGCGGCGATCCAGGCCGCCAACGCCCTGCCGGTCTACGCCGCGGTGATCCTGTCCTTCCTCGCCGGCGGCCGCTGGACGCTGGAGATCAGCCTGAAGCCGGATGCGCCTTCGTCCGGCGCGCTTCTGCTCGCGATCACGCTGAGCCTGGCGGGCTGGTTGGCGGTGCTGCTGCAGGTCTGGTCCGGACCGCGCCTGCCCTTTGACGGCGAACTCGCAGGCTGGGGCGTTCTGATCGGCGGTTTCCTGATCCAGTATCTGTGGGATCGCGGCGCGGTTCGGGGCGGGCAGCTCCCCGCCTGGTACCTGCCGCTGCGCCTGCTGCTGACGCTCGGAGCGGTGCTCAGCCTTGGCTTTGCAGCCTTCGTGCGGGCGGGCGGCTTCAGCTAGTCGGCCACGCAACGTTTCGCGGGAACGGGAAACACCCGTTCACGTCCGATCACCCAGGCGTCCGGCGCGCGCGTGAAACAGGCCGCATAGGCGCCGTCACGGCAGTTCAGCCCGCCGGCGTAAGCGCCGAAGGCCGGCAGGATCAGCCTCGACTGGTCGCTGAGAAAGCACCGCCGGCGGACGCT
>CAZLOV010000242.1:0-2091 GCA_964561235.1 uncultured Caulobacterales bacterium | reverse complement strand
GAGGATGTCGACATCGACGGGGTCAAGCGCGAGCCCTGGTTCGTGCCGGAGACGACCGAGCTTCAGGACCAGCTCAACGCCTTCCGGCGCAAGCGCGAGCACTTTGCGCTCGTCATCGACGAATACGGCGCGCTCATGGGCGTGGTGACGCTCGAGGACATCCTCGAGGAGATCGTCGGCTCGATCGAGGACGAGCACGATATCGCGGCGGAGGGCGTTCTGCCCCAGGCTGACGGTTCGGTCATCGTGCAGGGCTCGGCGGCCATCCGCGACGTCAACCGCGCGCTCGACTGGGAGCTGCCCGATGAAGAGGCGGTGACGATTGCAGGCCTCGTCATCCATGAGGCCCAGTCGATCCCGGAGGCCGGCCAGGCGTTTCGCTTTTTCGGGGTCCGCTTCGAGATCCTCGAGCGCCGGCGCAACCAGATCACCCGCATGCGCCTGGTGCGCGAGCCGGATACCGAAAGCGTCTAGCGGGCGGCTTCTTCCGGCGTCTTCGCATCGATCACAAGCGCGTGCACCGGCCCGGCGAGCTCGTCGGCCAGCGTCTGGTTGACCAGCCGGTGGCGTTCCACCCGCGAGCGGCCCGCGAAAGCGTCCGAGACGATCCTCACCGTGAAGTGGCTCTCCCCGCCCGGCCGCGCGCCGGCGTGTCCCGCGTGCAGTGCGCTGTCGTCGATCACGTCGAGAGACTCAGGCGAAAAGGCCGTCCGAAGCTTTTCCTCCAGGCTTGCGCGCACCGTCATTCTTCTCCGCCTCCGTTCATTGCCGCTCAAGGGGCTGGGCCCCATACTCACCCGTCATGGCCGACGCTTTCAAATACAAGCCGCGGTTCGTCGACATCCGCATCAAGCCGCCGGGCGGGGCCGCCCGGTCGGACGAGCAGCAGTGCGAGTATCCCGCCTGCCGCAAGAAAGCCGAAGCGCGCGCGCCGAAAAGCCCGGAACGGCTCGACGAGCACTACTGGTTCTGCGTCGAGCATGCGGCGGAATACAATCGCGCCTGGGATTTCTTCGAAGGCAAGAGCGAGCAGGCCGCCGACGCCTTCCGCAAGGCGGCGAGCTACGGCCACAGGCCGACCTGGAGCTTCACGCGCGGCTCCGGCTCGCGCAAGCACGCCGACCGCGCGACGCGCGACTGGTCGAGCGCGTTTCACGATCCCTTCTCCATGTTCGGCGACCGCCCGCCGCCGGGCGCGAACAAGGCGGCGAAGCCGGAAAAGCGCGGCCCCGGCCGGCTTCAGGAAAAGGCGCTGGATACGCTCGGGCTGGAATACGGCGCGGAAAAGAGCGAGGTCCGCCGGCGCTACGCCGAGCTGCTCCGGCGTTTCCACCCCGATTCCAACGGCGGGGACCGGTCCTTCGAGGACCGGCTGCAGAAGGTCGTCGCCGCCTATCAGATCCTGCGCGGCTCGGGTCTCGCGTGAGGCGTGCGCAGCGCCCCGGTGGCGCCGCGCGGCCGCACGGGCTAACTAACGCGCAAGCCTGAAAGCGTTTGAAGGACCCGCCCGCCATGACCGACGACGCCCTTTCCCAGCTGACGCCTGACGCCGCCGTCGACGCCAAGGCCCTGTTCGGCTTCGATCCGGGGTTCGAGGTGAAGGGCTTCTCCCAGCGCGACAGCCACGTGCCGGACATCGATCCGACCTATGTCTTCGATCCGCCGACCACGCGCTCGATCCTTGCGGGTTTCGCCTTCAACCGGCGGGTGATGATCCAGGGCTATCACGGCACCGGCAAATCCACCCATGTCGAGCAGGTCGCCGCGCGGCTGAACTGGCCGATGATCCGGGTCAACCTGGACAGCCATGTCAGCCGCATCGACATGGTCGGCAAGGATGCGATCGTGCTGCGCGACGGCAAGCAGGTCACCGAGTTCCAGGAAGGCATCCTGCCCTGGGCGGTCCAGCGTCCCGTCGCGATCCTGTTCGACGAGTACGACGCCGGCCGGCCGGACGTGATGTTCGTCATCCAGAGGGTGCTTGAGGCGTCCGGCTCGCTGACCCTGCTCGACCAGAACCGCGTGATCCGTCCGAACCCGTTCTTCCGCCTGTTCGCGACGACGAACACCGTCGGGCTGGGCGACACGACC
>CAZLOV010000241.1:0-2122 GCA_964561235.1 uncultured Caulobacterales bacterium | reverse complement strand
CCGGGATGTAGCGCGCGCGCGCGCCGGTCTCGGCCAGGTACATCCGCTCGTTGAAGCTGCCGAACAGGATGAAGGGCGGCGTCTCCGCGATCGCCTTGCGCACGGCGGCGTTGTCCGGCTTGGCGCCGGCGCGGCGCGCGAAGGAGAACGCGCACGGCAGGCCCATCTCCTCGTTGAGGAAATGCTTCAGCCCGCGGGCGTAGGTCTCGTTCGCCACGACGCCGAAATTCGCGGTGCCGAAGAAGTCCTGCGTCACCGACCGCCAGAGGTCCCAAAGCGGCTTGATGGTGGTGTGGCGTTCGCGCTCGATGAACGGTTCGGGGTCGAGATCGAGCAATTCGCCCAGCGCGCGCAGGAACTTGGTCGTCGAATGCAGGCCGATCGGCGCCTGGAGATAGGGCTTCTCAAGCGCCTCGCAGAGCAGCCGGCCGTATTCGCGGTACATGCAGATATTGACCTCGGCGTCGACGAGCCGGGGCATGTCGGCGAGATGGCTGCCGAGCGGAGCGACCATGTTGACCTTCGCGCCGAGGCCCTCCACCAGCCGGCGGATCTCGGCGAGATCGGAGGGCATGTTGAACATGCCGTAGGCCGGACCGATGATGTTGACGCGCGGCGGCTCGCCGTCCTTGCGCGGGCGCGCCTTGGGCCGCTTGCCGTGCTTGGCGCCGTATTCCGTCCAGAGCCAGAGCAGGGCCCGGTCGGCGCTCTGCCACTGATCCTCGTCGATCGTTCTCGGAAGGAAGCGGTGGATGTTGAGCCCTTCCGGGGTCACCCCGCCGCCGATCATCTCGGCGATCGAGCCGGTCACGACCACGGCGGGCAGATCCGGCTCCAGCACCGAGTGGGCGCGCTTCATGGCGTTTTCGGTGCCGTCGCGGCCGAGCTCCTCCTCGCTGAGGCCGGTGACCACGATCGGCAGCTCGTGCGGCGGCAGCGCATCCGTGTAGTGAAGCACGGACGTAACCGGCAGGTTCTCGCAGCCCACCGGGCCGTCGATGACGACCTGCAGGCCCTTGACCGCCGTGAAGACGTAAACGGCGCCCCAGTATCCTCCGGCCCTGTCGTGGTCGAGCACTAGCATCCTGTCGGCGCCTCGATCGCTTTCTGGCGCGCCTGTTCGGCGCTCATGCGCTTGCGGCTTTCCTTCATGCGGAAGGTGCGGCTGTCCTCTGGAACGTTCTCCCAGACGCCCGCCGCATAGCCCTCGCCGACGCCCTCGAAGAAGCCGCGCATCTCGTCGAAGCGCGCGCGCGAGTTGATCGCCGCGTTGACGACTTCGGCGAGGGAGCCGGCCCCGGCGGGACCCATCAGCGGGCGGGCGGAGATCAGATTGGTGAAGTAGAGCGCAGGAACCGCGCGCTCCTTGGCCTTCTGAACGACGGGGGTCGTGCCGACGGCGAGGTCGGGCTCGAACTCCTCGAAGGCGGCGAGGTCCTGTTCGAGCGAGGCGCGGAAACGGACCTGCACGCCCTTCGCCTCAAGCCATTCCAGATCGGCCGCCGACCACGGCGTCTTGGGACAGGCCGTGCCGACATAGCGAACGTCCGCGCCGCTCTCGACGAGCAGGCGCGCGACGAGCAGCTCGGAGCCCTCGTATCCCGACAGCGTGATGCGGCCCTTTATCGGGCGCGCCGCGAGCGCGCCCTCGATTGCGGGAAGGATCGCCTGCTTGGCCGCCTCGATGCGTTTTCCATCGACATTGGCCGCGTTCCCGATCGCCTCGAGCCAGGCGGCGGTCCCGTCGCGCCCCACAGGCGCGGAGCCGACGACGGGGCGTCCCGCCGCCTGAAACTCGCGCACCGAGGCGGTGTAGAAGGGGTGGATCGCGCCGACCACCGCGCCGTCGAGCGCTGCGTACAGCTCGCGCCATTCGCGCGTCGGCACGACCGGACCCGCGCCCAGGCCGAGCGGATCCAGCATGCGCCCTATGATCACCGGATCGGCGGGAAACATTTCGCCCAGCATCGTCACCGTCGGGCGTTCGTCGCGCGGCCGGTCCGGCGCCTGGACCGGACCGAGTTCGGCTTCCGTGCGGGCGAATTTCAGCATCGCCCCGGCAAGCACGTCCTTGGCCTCGGCATGGGTCGGCACGCCGAAGCCCGGCACGTCGATGCCGATG
>CAZLOV010000240.1:0-2154 GCA_964561235.1 uncultured Caulobacterales bacterium | reverse complement strand
ATCCGCGCAACGTCAATGGCGGCGTCTTTCTCGGCCTCAACGGCGTCGTGGTGAAAAGCCACGGCGGAACGGACGCAGCCGGGTTCGCAACCGCGCTGCGAATCGCCCTCGAAATGGCCGACAGCCGGTTTCTCAGCGAGATTGAAACCAATCTCGGAAGGCTGGCCGCTCTTGATCTTCAGGACGCTGCGGAAACGCAGTCCGGAAAGGCCGCTGTTTGACGTCTTCCGTCTCCCGCATCGCCGGTCTCGGCGCATACCTTCCCGAGCGGGTGCTCACCAATGCGGACATCTCCAGGATTGTCGACACCAGCGACGACTGGATTCGCGAGCGCACCGGCATCGCCCGCCGGCATATCGCCGCGGAAGCCGAGCGCACTTCCGATCTTGGCGCGGAAGCCGCCCGCCGGGCGCTGGCGGACGCCGGCATGGACGCCTCCGGCATTGATCTCGTCATCTGCGCCACGGCGACGCCGGATCTGACCTTTCCCGCAACCGCGACGATCATCCAGCAGAAGCTGGGCGCCGACGCGGCTTTCGCCTTTGATCTGAACGCTGTGTGCTCAGGCTTCCTCTACGCGCTGACGACGGCGGACAACTTTATCGCCCGCGGACAGGCAAGACGCGCGCTCGTGATCGGGGCGGAGACGTTCTCGCGCATTCTCGACTGGAGCGACCGCACCACCTGCGTGCTGTTCGGCGACGGCGCCGGTGCGGTCGTGCTCGAAGCGTCCGACGGCCGCAACGGCGCCGTAATCGCCACCCGGCTGCACTCCGACGGTCGCTATCGCGACCTGCTCTATGTCGACGGGGGGCCGTCGGCGACGCAGACCGTGGGTCATCTGCGCATGCAGGGCAATCAGGTCTTCAAGCATTCCATCGCGAAAATCGCCGATTCAATGCTTGAGGTCTGCGCGGACGCCGGGGTGGAGGTGTCGGAGATCGACTGGTTCGTTCCCCATCAGGCGAATGAACGCATCCTGCTCGGGGTGGCGAAACGACTGGGCATCCCGGTGGAGAAGGTGATCTCCACTGTGGCCGAACACGGAAACACCTCGGCGGCGTCAATTCCGCTGGCGTTCGACGCCGCCGTGTCGGACGGACGCATCAAGCGCGGCGACCTCGTGCTGTTCGAGGCGTTCGGCGGCGGCTTCACCTGGGGCGCCGCGCTCGTGCGTTATTAATCTATTTACCATGGTTAACGTTGACCGGATCATTCCGCTCGACTTAATCTTTTCAACAGGCTGAACGGGAGGACGCCATGACCGGCAAAACGCTCACGCGCGCGGACCTGGCGGAAGCAGTTTATCGCGAGGTCGGATTGTCCCGGCAGGACTCCACTCAACTTGTTGAAGCGGTCCTGGGCATGATCTCCGATACGCTCGAAGCGGGAGAATCCGTGAAGCTGTCCTCCTTCGGGTCCTTCGTTTTGAGAGACAAGAACGGCCGTATGGGGCGCAATCCCAAGACCGGCGAGGAAGTGCCGATCGATCCGCGCCGGGTGCTGGTGTTCAAGCCCTCCCAGGTGCTCAAGGATCGCATCGACGCTTCGCTTTCGCGCTGAGATCCGCCGCCGTGGCCGTACGGAAATCCGAAAACGCCTACCGCACCATTTCGGAAGCCGCTGAGGAGGCGGAGCTTCCGGCCCATGTGCTGCGCTTCTGGGAGACAAAGTTTCCCGCCCTCAAGCCCATCAAGCAGAAGGGCGGCCGCCGGCTCTACCGGCCTCAGGACGTCGCCCTTGTGAAGGGCCTCAAGCGGTTGCTGCATGAAGACGGACTGACCATCAAGGGCGCGCAGAAATATGTGCGGGAAAACGGGGTCGCCGCCGTAACGGCGCTCTCCGAGCCCGGTCACACGGCCATGGCGGGCGTGGCGGAGGCGGGGACGGACCTTTTCGGCCATCCTTCAGGCGCGCTGCGCGTCTCCGGCGCCGACCCTGAACGGCTGCGTGAAGCCCTGCGCCGGCTTGAGGCGGCGAAAGCGCGGCTGGACGGCGCGCTGGCGCGCCGCGAGGCTCCCTGATCCAGCCCGGTTGCGCGGCTTCGCGCGCGCCCCTATAAGTCGCCTCCCGCCGGAGCTACCGGGCCGGCGGTCGTGTCGGAGCGTGGCGCAGCCCGGTTAGCGCACCGGTCTGGGGGACCGGGGGTCGCCG
>CAZLOV010000239.1:0-2167 GCA_964561235.1 uncultured Caulobacterales bacterium | reverse complement strand
AGTCGATTTACGAGAACATCGCCTACGGCCCGCGCATCCACGGCCTGGCGACCGGCAAGGCCGAGCTGGATGCGATCGTCGAGCAGAGCCTGCGCAAGGCGGGCCTCTGGGAGGAGGTCGCAGACCGGCTTCACACCCCCGGCACAAGCCTGTCAGGCGGTCAGCAGCAGCGTCTGGTCATTGCGCGCGCGATCTCGGTCAATCCGGAAGTCATCCTCATGGACGAGCCCTGCTCGGCGCTCGATCCGATCGCCACGGCGCGCATCGAGGAGTTGATCGACGAACTGCGCGAAAACTACTGCATCATCATCGTGACGCACTCCATGGCGCAGGCTGCGCGCGTCTCGCAGATGACGGCGTTCTTCCATCTCGGACGTCTCGTGGAATACGGGCCCACCGAAGAAATTTTCACCAATCCCCGCGACCGGCGGACTCAGGATTATATTACGGGAAGGTTCGGCTGATCCCGGCCCGGACCTGAACGCGGAAGGCGTTTGCCCCCATGACCCCGAACGTGCAGGCCCCTCATATCGTCAAGGCGTTCAGCGAAGAGCTCGAACAGCTCGCCGCCGACGTCGCGACCATGGGCGGGCTGTGCGAAAGCCTCGTTGCGGACTGCATCGAGGCCGTCGTCACGCGCGACGGGGCGCTGGCGGACAGCATTGTGGAGCGTGACAAGCGCGTCGACATCCTGCAGCGCGAGCTTGAACGGCGCATCATCCGTCTTTTCGCGCTTCGCCAGCCCATGGCTGCGGATCTTCGCGCGACGATCGCCGCGCTCAAGATCGTCGCCGATCTCGAGCGCGTCGGCGATCTCGCCAAGAACATCGCCCGGCGCACCCATGCGCTGAACGAATACGAGCCGTCGGCCTACACCGCCCAGGTGGAGCGCATGGGGCGGCTCGTGCTCGGCCATCTCTCCGAGGTGATCTCCGCGTACGCCGCCGGCGATGTCGGCCCTGCGATCGGCGTGTGGGAGCGTGATGACGACGTGGACGAGCACTACAACAGTCTCTTCCGCGAGGTGGTGACCGGCATGACCGAGGACCCCCGGCTCATAGGGCCGGGCGCGCATCTGTTGTTCGTCGCAAAGAACCTCGAGCGGATCGGCGATCACGCCACAAACATCGCCGAGGTGATCCATTACGTCGTGACAGGCGAGGAACTGACCGCCGAACGGCCCCGCGGCGCGGGTCCGGAGGCGGCTGTCTAGGGCATAGGCGAAGGCGGGAGACAGAACCGATGCAGCCGCATGTGTTGATTGTCGAAGACGAGGACGCGCTTTCCGAGCTCCTCTCCTACAACCTCAAGAAGGAAGGCTTCCGCGTCTCCGCGGCCAGCGACGGCGAGGAGGCCATGATCGCCGTGGAGGAGCATCACCCGGACGTGGTGCTGCTTGACTGGATGCTGCCCAAGGTCTCCGGCATCGAGGTCTGCCGCCGGCTGCGCGGGCGCCATGAGACCCGCAACATTCCGATCATCATGCTGACGGCGCGCGGCGAAGAGGCAGACCGCATCCGCGGGCTCGACACCGGAGCGGACGACTACATCGTCAAGCCCTTCCTGATGAAGGAGCTGTTCGCGCGGGTGCGCGCCGTGCTGCGCCGCATCCGCCCGGGCCTTGCCGACGACAAGGTCGCCTGCGGGGACATCGTCATCGACCGCGTCGCCCATCGCGTCACGCGCAATGGCGGCGAGATCCATCTCGGGCCGACCGAGTTCCGCCTGCTGGACTACCTCATGCAGCATCCCGGCCGGGTGTTCTCCCGCGAACAGCTGCTCGACGCGGTCTGGGGCTCGGACGTCTACGTCGAGGCGCGCACGGTGGACGTGCATATCGGCCGCCTTCGCAAGGCGCTGAACAAGGGCGCGGAGCTGGACCCGATCCGCACGGTGCGCTCGGCGGGTTACGCGCTCAACGCCGACCTCTAAGGGCCCCGCCGCCTCCCCCGTCCGGAGGAGGCGGCGTTGTCCGGCTCAAGCCGGGACTGAGGGGCCTTCGCGACGGGTCAGAAATTCACCCTTCGCGCGGAAGCGAGGCTGTCGAGCACGGCGCGCGCGTCGTCGGCCGGCTTGCGGCGGCGCTTGGAGGCGGGCTGGTAGGCGACGGCTTTGTGGGCTTCGCAATAGGTCTGGCCCGGCTCGGTCTTGTGGCCGCAGAAGCGGA
>CAZLOV010000238.1:0-2217 GCA_964561235.1 uncultured Caulobacterales bacterium | reverse complement strand
GGGCGACGTGTTCTACCTGCATTCCCGCCTGCTCGAGCGCGCCGCGAAGCTGAACGAGAACCACGGCTCCGGCTCGCTGACGGCGCTGCCTGTCATCGAAACGCAGGCCAACGACGTCTCGGCCTACATTCCGACGAACGTGATCTCCATCACCGACGGGCAGATCTTCCTTGAGACCGACCTGTTCTACCAGGGCATCCGGCCGGCGGTGAACGTCGGCATCTCGGTCTCCCGCGTGGGATCCGCCGCCCAGACCAAGGCGATGAAGCAGGTCGCCGGCAAGATGAAGGGCGAACTCGCGCAGTACCGCGAGATGGCCGCCTTCGCCCAGTTCGGCTCCGATCTCGACGCCGCGACGCAGCGCCTCCTCAACCGCGGCGAGCGCCTCACCGAGCTGCTCAAGCAGCCGCAGTTCTCTCCGCTCTCCATGGAAGAGCAGGTCTGCGTGATCTATGCGGGCACGCGCGGCTATCTCGACAAGCTGTCGGTATCCGACATCGGCCGCTTCGAGGAAGAGTTCCTGCGCCATCTCCATGGCGAGAAGGCGGGGCTGCTCGAGAAGATCCGCACCGAGAAGAAGCTCACCGACGAGATCGAGGCCGAGCTGAAGAGCACGGTCGAGACCTTCGCGGCGAATTTCGGCTGATCCGGGCGCGCAGGACGAGGAGAGGCCGCGTTGGCGAACCCGTTTCTAGACTGGCTGGGCGCGATGGCGCCGAAGGAACGCCAGGGCGTCGTCGCGCTCATCGCGATCGCCGCCGGAATCGGATTGTTCGCCGCCGGCCTCCAGATCGGGCGCGCGTTCGGCGCGCTGGCGGGCTAGGGCCCGGGGACACGTTTCATGGCGACGCTTAAAGAGCTGAAAAACCGGATCAACTCGGTCAAGTCGACCCAGAAGATCACCAAGGCGATGCAGATGGTCGCCGCCGCCAAGCTGCGCCGGGCGCAGGAGGCGGCGGAAGCCGCGCGGCCTTACGCCGAGCGGATGGCGGCTGTTATGGCCAATCTTTCCAACGCCATGGACGGGCCGGACGCGCCCCGCCTGCTTGTCGGCACGGGCCGCGAGGAGACCTATCTGCTCGTCGTCGCCACCGCCGATCGCGGGCTGTGCGGAGGCTTCAACACCAATATCGTGCGCCTCGCGCGCGAGCGCATCGCCAGGCTGACGCGAGAAAACAAGACGGTGAAGATCGTCTGCGTGGGCTCGAAGGGCTATGACCAGCTCAAGCGCCTGCACGCGGAGAAGATCGTCGAGCGCGTCGAGCTCAAGAACCAGACGATCGACGGCGCGGTCGCCGGCCGGATCGGCGTGATCGTGCGCACGATGTTCGACCAGGGCGAGTTCGACGTCTGCGAGGTCGTCTCCTCCGAATTCAAGTCGGTGATCAGCCAGAAGCCGCGCAGCCAGACGCTCGTTCCCGCGCGCGCGGCCATCGACGAGGACAAGGAAGGCCCCGATCTCAAGGGCGCCATTTACGAATACGAGCCGGACGAGGAAGCCATCCTCGCCGCCCTGCTGCCGCGCTATGTCGATACGGTGATCCTCTCCGCCCTGCTGGAGAACGCCGCCGGCGAGATGGGCGCGCGCATGGCTGCGATGGACAACGCCACGCGCAACGCCGGCGAGCTGATCGACAAGCTCAACCTTGAATACAACCGCTCGCGTCAGGCGAAGATCACCAAGGAACTGATCGAGATCATCTCGGGGGCGGAAGCGGTCTGACGCCGCCGATCGCGCCTCACCGGAAACAGGAAGAAGGCTTCAGGAAGATGAGCAATCTCAAGGGCCGCATCGCGCAGATCACCGGCGCTGTCGTGGACGTGGAGTTCGAGGCCGGCCTGCCGCCGATCCTCAACGCGCTCGAGACCAAGAACGGCGACGTCCGCCTGGTGCTCGAGGTCGCCCAGCACCTCGGCGAAAGCGCGGTGCGCACCATCGCCATGGACGCGACCGAGGGTTTGCAGCGCGGTCAGGAGGTGCTCGACACGGGCGGTCCGATCGAGGTTCCGGTGGGTCCGGAGACGCTTGGCCGGATCCTCAACGTCATCGGTGAGCCGATCGACGAGGCGGGCCCGCTCAAGACCAAGCGCTCGCTGCCCATCCACCGTGACGCCCCGGCGTTCGAGGAGCAGGCCACCCAGGCCGAGATGCTGCAGACCGGGATCAAGGTCATCGACCTGCTCTGCCCCTATGCGCGCGGCGGCAAGATCGGCCTG
>CAZLOV010000237.1:1422-2370 GCA_964561235.1 uncultured Caulobacterales bacterium | reverse complement strand
CGGTAGGGGTGCTCTTGCCCCTTGAGGCGAGCCCTGATCCAGTTCGTGGGCCAGATCAGCGGCGATGAATGCCATTGGAAACCGTCAATGTCCCGGCCGCAGAGCGCGGACAGTGCGTCATAAAAGCCGTCCGGTCTCTTGAGCCAGTGGCCGAAATTGAAGCCGTGAACGCCGACGAGTTTCATTAACTAGCCCCGTCCTCGTCAGGCTCCGGCGCAGGCGTCCCGGCCGGGAGAGCCGCCGGCTGGTGTTCGCGCAGGAGCAAGTCAATTTCAGCTTCGGCTTCTTCCAGCGTGATGTACCCACGGCGCAGGTCCACATACGTATCCACCGCCCGCGTCACCACCGTGACGGAAGGCTTGTCCACGCCTGTGAGCTTGGTGATCAGCGCGGCCGTCTCGATGATCGTGCTGTCGCGCGCGGCAATCTTCGCCATGGTGCCGTCAAGGTTTTCAATGAGGCCGCTGGCCGCGTTGCTGACGGTCGAGCACGCCGCCGTAACGCCCATGATGACGAGAGAGAAAAGGACAGTCGCGAGAGTGCGGATCATGGATAGCCTCCTATTGCCGCAGGGTGGGTTGAGAAATCGTGTCAATCTTGGCCTCTATGCGCTCTAGCGCCGTCCTCATGCCCATGGTGCGTTCTTCGACCACCGCTACGGACAGCGCGTTCGCGCGCACGATCTCGCCTAGAGCCACCATGTTGGTTTCAAGCGCCCTAATGCGCTCGCCGTGGCCGTCGAGTTCGTTAGACTTGGCGCCGCCCTTGAACACGATGCCGGCCGCAAGCGCGAACATCGCCGCCCACTGGCTTAAATCCCACCAATCCATATCTGTCGCCCTCATCGTTGCCTCTTAATACGTCCAAACCCACGGTCGGGGCCGGCCGTCGGCCTGGGGAAGGTCGTCCAGGTGCATGAAGCGGCCCTTGGTCGGACCGTGTTGCTTC
>CAZLOV010000237.1:0-1412 GCA_964561235.1 uncultured Caulobacterales bacterium | reverse complement strand
GTCGCGCTCACTTTCGCGTTATAGGACGGCGAGCGGTAACCGGAGTTGATGACAAGGGGTTTTCCGTAATAGCGGCGCAGGTCGTCGAGGCGCAGGAGGAAGTCGAGATCGACGCGCACCGCGCCGGTGCCCTTGCACGCCAATTCCGCCGGCGTAAAGAACGTCGCCGGCCAATCTTCAGGGCGCACCGCTGCCGGCGAAGGGGCCTCAATCATGGTCACGAGCGTTCAACCTTTAATTCATTTCCGCGCGCTTCGCCGCGCGTGTATAGTCCCGCCGCGCAATCTTCAGGAGACTGTCACATGAAGGACGAAAAGAACCCCCACGGCGACCCGTTCATTGATATGGTTCAGGTGTTTATCAACCATGAAAACCCGGAGGACCGCCTCTGGGGCCTCGTGACGGCCATCATCATGCTGGGCATATTCTTCCTGTTCGGTCTTGCCTGCTGGAAGATCCAGCAATGGGCGCTCGGCCTCTAGCGGTCGCCTGCGGCTGACGAGCCCGCCGCCGCGCCAGCGGCATTCGCCGCGCCGCGCAGTTGCGCTTGCTTCTGCGCCCGGCGAATGAACATCTCCGCTTCCGGCGTCGTCGTGTCGGCCAGAAGGGCGCGCGCAAGGCCGAGACGCTGCTGTTGCCCCATGATCCCGGTCGCCTCGAAGAAATGCTGCGCCCCGCGAAAAGGCGCGCCAATCGGGCCGTGCGAGAGGCCGCCCATCATTTGCGTGAGGCGGTTCGTCGCCGGGCCACGGTTGATTTCGTCGATGCTCTGGCCACCCTGATCAGGAAGGGCGCGCGCCAGTTGCCGATCACGCGGCAGGGTGTCCCGGCTGCGCTGCAAGGCTCCGGTCATGGTGTCCACGTCGTCCGCGCCGAGAAGCGGCCGCAGACGCCCGCGAAGCTGCTGGAGGCGTTGCGCTGAAAGCACGCCGTTATCGGCTCCGCGAGTGGCGCGCGTCACCGCGTCGAGCACGCCCGCCTGAAACGCCTCGCGCGTGCTGTCGTCGCCCTGTTCGAGAAGGCGCTGCGCGCGCCGCAGGAACGCTTGATCCGCCTGGAAGTCGTCTCTGCCGGAAAGCACGTCCGCGCCGACACGGAGCGCCTCACGCTGCTGCATTGCGGCGCGGTATGCGTCGCTTACCTGCGCCCATTCCGGGTCCGCAGCCTTGATGGCGTCGCGCAATTCCGTCGCCAGCGCGATTTGCTGACGCGCCGTCGCCTCCGCAACCGGGTTCTGACTGCCGCGCCGGCCGGCGGTTTGGAGTACGCGGCGAGACTGGCTTTCAAGCTGACGCGCCAGCATGTGCAGGTTGCCGAGGTTCACGTCTCCGGTGGCGAGCGCGTTGCCAATCATCTCTTCCGCGTCAAAGTCGTCCAGATTGGGGCCAATCTCCCAATCCAGGTCAGGGAAG
>CAZLOV010000236.1:0-2383 GCA_964561235.1 uncultured Caulobacterales bacterium | reverse complement strand
GCCCGCCCTTCGAGCGCGGGATCACATGGTCGAACGTCAGAAGGTCCAGCCGGTCGGCCCCGCAATACTGGCAGGTGAAGCCGTCGCGCAGGAACACGTTGAAGCGGGTGAAGGCCGGCGGGCGGTCCTGGTCGACAAAGTCGCGCAGCGCCACGACGGAGGGGGCGCGCATCGCAAAGGACGGGCTTCGGATTTCGCGCTCGTATTCGGAGACGATGTCGACGCGCTCGAGGAAGACCGCCTTGATCGCCTCCTGCCAGGGCCAGGTCGACAACGGATAATAGCTGAGCGGCTGGTAATCCGCGTTCAGGACAAGGCAGCGCAGGTCTTCGGGCGCAGACGTGGAGATCTTCATCACGCCCTCCCCGAACGCGCGACTGGCGCGGTCGCAGCAGGCGGCTGCGGGCCGGGGCCGTTATGCCGAACGGTCGTCCTGAAAGCGCGCCTCCCTCAAAAGCGTCGCCGATCCGGTCGAAGAATCAGCAAGCTCCTCGTCCTGACGGCAGATATACCCTGCTTCGTGCGACATACCTATGACAGACGGCCGACGCTTCCGCGACCGTTGCGGCGCCGCCGCATGCAGGCGCCGCGCAACGGGAGCTAGTCCGCCAGCCGCCCGGAGAAAGCCGCTTCGAGAAACGCGGCGCCTTCCTCCAGCCCGTCCGGACCGATGGAATGCGGGATTCCGGGAGAGATGTGGAAGCGCGCCCCGTGACCGGCCTGCGCGAGGCCTTGCGCGGCGGCGAGGCTCATGCCCGCCGGCAGGACGTCGTCGCGGTCGCCATGGATCAGAAGCACCGGCGGCTTCACCGTCATTTCCTGAGCAAGCCGCTCCGGCCCGGCGAGCGCGCCGGAAAAGCCGAGGATCGCCGCCGGGGGCGCCGGGCGCCTCAAGCCGCAATGCAGCGCCATCATCGTGCCCTGCGAGAAGCCCACCAGAGCGAGATTCTCCGGCGCGACGCCCCAACGCCTGAGTTCGGCGCCGATGAAGGCCTCCGCCGTGGCGTGAGCGGAGCGGACGCCGGCCTCCATGAGCTGCGGATCCAGCCGGCTGATGGGAAACCACTGGAAACCTCCCGGCGCACCGGGGACCGGCTCGGGCGCGTCAGGAGCGGCGAAGGCCACGCCCGGAAACGCCGGCGCCCAGTGCTGGGCCAGCCCGATCAGGTCCGCACCATTGGAGCCGTATCCGTGAAACAGGATCACGAGCTTCTGCGCCGTCCCGCCTTTCGGCGCGATGCGGGGTCCGTCGATCAGGATCATGAGATTGTGTCCGCGTGTGAAAGCCTTTAGCGGGCAACCTACTCGCGCCGCCATTCGCGTCAACGCAAAGACCCGAGCCCCGCCATGAGCGCTTTCGTCACCCGCTTCGCCCCCTCGCCCACCGGCCGGCTGCATCTTGGCCACGCCTACTCCGCGCGCGCCTGTTTCGAGGCGGCGCGAACCGCCGGCGGGAAATGCCTGCTGCGCATCGAGGACATCGACACGACCCGGTGCACGCCGGAGTTCGAGCAGGGCATCTATGAAGATCTGCGCTGGCTCGGCTTTTCCTGGCCCGAGCCGGTTTTGCGCCAGAGCGACCATTTCGGCTCGTATGCGCGGATCATCGTGTCGCTGCAGGAAAAGGGCGTGATCTATCGCTGCTTCAAGACGCGCAAGGAGATCGCCGAGGACATCGCCCGCGCGCCTCACCATCCGGGCGAAGGCCCGGACGCGGCGATTTACGCCGGCCCGTCGGAACCGATGAGCCCGGACGAGGAGGCCGAACGCACAGAGCGCGGCGAGCCCTATTCATGGCGGCTCTCGATCGCGCGCTGCCGGGAGTTTCTCGGCGAGGAATACACCCGGCTGGTCGTCGTCGAAGAGGGTGAAGGCCCCGACGGGGAAACCGGCGAGGTCCCCGCAAGGCCGGAGTTGCTCGGCGATGTGATCCTTGCGCGGAAGGATGTCGGCGCGAGCTATCACCTCGCCAACACGCATGATGACGCGCTGCAGGGCGTAACCCACGTCATTCGCGGTCAGGACCTGTTCTTCGTCAGCCAGCTTCACGTGCTGCTGCGGCGCATCCTCGGCTGGCCGCAGCCGGTGCATCGCCATCACCGGCTGATCACCGCGCCGGACGGGCGAAGGCTGGCCAAGCGCGATCTCGACGAAACGATCCAGGCCATGCGCGCGGCCGGCCTGACGCCCGACGACGTCTGGGCGCGGACCGGCGGCTAGCGCGCGGCCCTTCTGTCGTCGGCGGTCGGGTGAGGATGAACAAAACCCCGGCGCCGGAGCGCCGGGGTTTGCGTGTGCAGACGATGGTGCAGGCGGCCTAGTAGCCGACCTTGCCGAGTTCGGCTTCCAGCTCCGGCACGGCGGTGAAGAGGTCCGCGACGAG
>CAZLOV010000235.1:0-2436 GCA_964561235.1 uncultured Caulobacterales bacterium | reverse complement strand
GGCGCGGTCATGGGCTTCTGCTCCATGCTCTGGAAGCTGCTCGAGGACCTCAAGGGCGAGGACCGGCCGACGCATCTTGCGGTCATCTTCGATCATTCCGCGGAGACCTTCCGCAACGAGATCTACGACCAGTACAAGGCCAACCGGCCCGAGCCGCCCGAAGACCTGATCCCGCAATTCAAGCTGATCCGCGAGGCGACGCTCGCCTTCGACCTGCCCTGCATCGAACTGGAGGGCTATGAAGCCGACGACATCATGGCGACCTACGCGCGCCACGCGAAGGAGAAGGGCGCGCGCGTCACCATCGCTTCCTCCGACAAGGATCTGATGCAGCTTGTCGAGGGCGAACAGGTCACGCTCTGGGATCCGATGAAGAACAAGCGCCTGGGCCTTGCCGAGGTCGAGGAGAAGTTCGGCGTCGCGCCGGACAAGGTGATCGACGTGCAGGCGCTGGCGGGCGACAGCGTCGACAACGTGCCCGGCGTGCCCGGCGTCGGGCTGAAGACCGCCGCCCAGCTCATCAACGAATACGGCGATCTGGAGACGCTTCTTTCGCGCGCCGGCGAGATCAAGCAGCCCAAGCGGCGCGAGAACCTGATCGAGCACGCCGAGATGGCGCGCATCTCGAAACGGCTCGTCAGCCTCAAGGACGATGTGGCGCTTGAGGAGACGATCGACGCCTTCGGAACAGCGGATCCTGACGGCGAGAAGCTCGTGGCGTTCCTCAAGGCGATGGAGTTTTCCACCCTGACCCGGCGCGTCCAGGAAGGACTGGGAACAGGACCGGCCGATGAAACCGGCGACGCCACCGCCCGGATCGACCGCGACGCCTACGAAACGGTTCAGACAGCAGACCAGCTCAAGCTCTGGATCGATCGCGCCAAGCAGGCGCGCGTGATCGCCGTGGACACCGAGACCGACGCGCTTTCGGCGTGCGCCTCGCGGCTGGTGGGCGTTTCGCTTGCCGTGGCGCCGGGCGCGGCCTGCTACATCCCGCTGGGCCACCAGGGCGGCGATCTCGCCGACGGCGGGGAGACGCCGCGGCAGATCCCCTTCGACGAGGCGCTGGGGCTTCTCAAGCCGCTGCTGAGCGATCCGGCGGTGCTGAAGGTGGGTCAGAACTTCAAGTACGACCTCGCCGTGCTGGAGCGCTACGGGCTCAGCGTCACCCCTTATGACGACACCATGCTGATCTCCTATGTCATGGAGACCGGATTGCACGGCCACGGCATGGACGAGCTGTCGGAGCTGCATCTCGGCCATAAGCCGATGAGCTTCAAGGACGTGTGCGGCTCCGGCAAATCGCAGAAATCCTTCGCCGAAATCGACCTCAAGACGGCGACGGCCTATGCCGCGGAGGACGCCGACGTCACCCTGCGGCTCTGGGAGATCCTCAAGCCGGCGCTCGCGCAGAAGAAGAAGCGCACCGTCTACGAGACGCTGGAGCGCCCGCTGCCGGGCGTGCTCGCGAAGATGGAGCTGGCCGGCGTGAAGGTCGACGTCGCCCAGCTTTCGCGCCTGTCCTCGGACTTCGCGCAGAAAATGGCCGAGGCGGAGGAACGCGCGCACGAGGCGGCGGGGACGAAGTTCAATCTCGGCAGCCCCAAGCAGATCGGCGAGATCCTGTTCGGCGAAATGGGTCTTCCGGGCGGCAAGAAGACCAAGGGCGGCGCCTGGTCGACGGACGTGAGCGTGCTGGAACAGCTCGCCGCGGAAGGCCACGCCCTGCCGCGCGCCATCCTCGACTGGCGCCAGTTCTCCAAGCTCAAGTCGACCTATTCCGACGCGCTGAGAGAGGCGATCAATCCGGTCACGGGCCGCGTGCACACCTCGTTTTCGCTGGCGGCGACCTCGACGGGGCGGCTCTCAAGCTCGGAACCCAACCTCCAGAACATCCCTATCCGCACCGAGGAGGGCCGCAAGATCCGCGAGGCGTTCATCGCGGAGGAGGGGCATGTGCTCGTCGCGGCGGACTATTCCCAGATCGAGCTGCGCCTGCTTGCCCATATCGCCGGCGTCGACGCGCTCAAGCAGGCGTTCCGGGACGGCAAGGACATCCATGCGCTCACCGCAAGCGAGATGTTCGGCGTGCCGCTCGAGGACATGACGCCGGACGTCCGCCGCAACGCCAAGGCGATCAATTTCGGCATCATCTACGGCATCTCCGCCTTCGGGCTCGCCAATAATCTCGGCATCGGGCGCGAGGAGGCCAAGACTTATATCGACAGCTATTTCAAGAAGTTCCCCGGCATCAAGGACTATATGGACGCCATGAAGGCCGAGGCGAAGGAGAAGGGCTTTGTCGAGACCATCTTCGGCCGGCGCACTCACCTGCCGGGGATCAAGGACAAGAACCCGTCCGTGCGCCAGTTCGCCGAGCGACAGGCCATCAACGCCCCGATCCAGGGCGCGGCCGCAGACATCATGCGCCGGGCC
>CAZLOV010000234.1:0-2568 GCA_964561235.1 uncultured Caulobacterales bacterium | reverse complement strand
TGGCCGCGCTGAAGGCGGAATTCGGCGTCGAGGTCAGCGCGGCGAAATACGCAGCTGGGCATTCGCTGGGCGAATACTCCGCGCTGGCGGCCGTCGGCTCGCTCTCGCTGGAGGACGCCGCGCGGCTGCTGCGGCTGCGCGGTCAGGCCATGCAGAAGGCCGTGCCGGTGGGCGAGGGCGCCATGGCCGCCCTGCTCGGCGCGGACGAGGCGCTGGCGGAGGCCGCCGTCAAGGCCGGTCTCGCCGAGGGCCCCGTGCAGATCGCCAATGACAACGCCCCCGGTCAGCTTGTGATCTCCGGCGCGGCGAAGGCGGTGGAAACCGCCATGGCCGCAGCCAGGGAGGCGGGTCTCAAGAAGGCGATGGCGCTGCCCGTTTCCGCGCCGTTCCATTCCGATCTCATGCAGCCCGCCGCCGACGCTATGGCCGAAGCCCTGCGCAAGACGCCCATCCATGCGCCCGCCATTCCCGTGGTGACCAATGTCAGCGCGGAGGCGATTTCCGACGAACACCAGTTCCAGGCCCAGCTCGTCGAACAGGTGACCGCGCGCGTTCGCTGGCGCGAGAGCGTCATCTGGATGGTGGAGAACGGCGTGGACCGTTTCATCGAGTGCGGCTCCGGCAAGGTGCTCACCACCATGCTGAAGCGCACCACCGATCAGGCGACGGGAAAGGCGCTCAACACGCCCGCCGATCTCGAAGCCTTCGCCGAAGAACTCAAGGGATGACCGCCATGTTCGATCTGACGGGAAAGAAGGCGCTGGTCACGGGCGCGACAGGCGGTCTGGGCGGGGCGATCGCCCGCGCGCTGCATGCGCAGGGCGCAGCCGTCGCGCTGTCCGGCACGCGCGCGGAGAAACTCGAGGCGCTCGCCGCCGAGCTCGGCGACCGGGTCGCCGTGACGGCGTGCGACCTGTCCGACCCCCAGGCGGTGGACGGCCTGCCCGGGCAGGCCTCGGAGGCGCTGGGCGGTCTCGACATACTCGTCTCCAACGCCGGCGTGACCCGCGACGGGCTGCTCATGCGCATGAAGGACGAGGACTGGGAGACCGTCCTCAAGATCAATCTGGAGGCCCATTTCCGGCTCTGCCGCGCGGCGATGCGGGGCATGATGAAGCAGCGTTACGGCCGCATCATCGGCATCACGTCGGTTGTCGGCGTCACCGGCAATCCCGGCCAGGCCAACTACGCCGCCTCCAAGGCGGGCATGATCGGCTTCACCAAAGCGTTGGCGCAGGAGATCGCAAGCCGCGGAGTGACCGCGAACTGCGTGGCGCCGGGCTTCATCGCATCGCCGATGACCGACGAACTCAACGAGGCGCAGCGCGCAGCCATTCTCGGCCGCATCCCGGCGGGAACGCTGGGCGCGGGCGAGGATATTGCAGCTGCGTGCGTCTATCTCGCCAGCGCGGAAGCAGGCTACGTCACCGGCCAGACGTTGCACGTGAACGGCGGCATGGCCATGATCTGACGTGCGAATCGGGAGGCGGCGGGTTGCGTCTCCGGCCCGATCCGTCAAACCGCGCGGCTTGCTGGCGTCCCAGAAACGGGCGTGCTATCAGCCGCCGACTTCCGCGGAGGGCGGGCCGGGCGTCCGGCTCCGGCTCCCCGTCCTGTCTCTCCCGCGGCGCGGCTCCCTCGCCGTTCCCGCCTGACCAGTTGAAGAGGGTTGATATGTCTGACGTATTTGAGCGCGTGAAGAAGATCGTCGTCGAGCATCTTGACGTCGAGGACGACAAGGTGACCGAAAAGGCGAGCTTCATCGACGATCTCGGCGCGGACTCGCTGGACAATGTCGAGCTGGTCATGGCGTTTGAGGAAGAATTCGACATCGAAATCCCCGACGACGCCGCCGAACACATCCAGACGGTCGGCGACGCGGTGAAGTTCATCTCCGAAAAGCAGGGCTGAGCCCGGCGCAATGACCAAGCGCCGCGTCGTCGTCACCGGCCTCGGCCTGATCACGCCTTTGGGTTGCGGGGTCGAGACCGCCTGGGCGCGCCTGATTGAAGGCCGCTCGGGTCTCAAGCGCATCGAGCACATGGACGTCAGCGATCTGGCCTGCCAGGTCGGGGGCGTCGTGCCGCGCGTGGACGGACGCGGCGGCGGGTCGCCGGAAGGCCCCGGCAGCTTCAATCCCGACGGCGTCCTCGCGCCCCGCGAGCAGAAGCGCATTGACGATTTCATCCTCTATGCGATCGCCGCCGCCGACGAAGCGCTGAAATCCTCAGGCTGGGAAGCCGCCGGCGAGGCGGCGCGGGAACGCGCCGGCGTGCTGATGGGCTCGGGCATCGGCGGGCTCGAGACGATCTACGACGCTTCCGTCACGCTGCACGAGAAGGGCCCGCGCAAGCTCTCGCCCTTCGTCATCCCGGCCATGCTGATCAATCTCGCCTCCGGCCAGATCTCGATCCGCCACGGCCTCAAGGGGCCCAACCACGCCGTCGTGACGGCGTGCTCGACCGGCGCGCATGCCATCGGGGATGCGGCGCGACTGATCCAGTTCGACGATGCGGACGTGATGATCGCCGGCGGCTCGGAGTCGGCGATCTCGGAACTGGGGATCGC
>CAZLOV010000233.1:0-2601 GCA_964561235.1 uncultured Caulobacterales bacterium | reverse complement strand
GCCCGTGCTTTTCCCCATGACGGTGAACCATGGCGTGCCAGGTCTGCTCGATGAGCTGGAACAGCCCGGCGGCCGAGGAGGTCCGCGCCTGGGCGCCCGCGTCGAAATTGCTTTCGCGCCGGGCGGTCTTCATCAGGTAGTCGAAATCCGCACCCGTCTCCCGCGCCGCGCGCGCGATCGAACGCGCAGCGCCGGCGCCGGCAGCCGCAGACGTCTCGCCCACTCCGCTCATGGAATCAGCTCCCGCTTCATGACGGAAAGCTGCGCGTGCGCGCGATAAGACTTGGTTAACCGCGCGCGAAGCGTTGCGGCGATACGGCGGCAGGAACCTCCAATCCGCCCAGCGCGGCATCCGCAGCCAGTTGCGCAAGCACCGGAGCCAAAAGCACGCCGTTGCGATACCCGCCAAGGGCGAGAACCAGCCCGTCCTCGACAGCCCCCACGACCGGACGCCGGTCCGGCGAGGCCGGACGCAGCCCCGCCCAGTGATCAACCGGATCCGCGCCCCGCAGTCCGGGAAGCGCGCCGCGCGCCGCCTCCAGCAGGCGGTCCAAGGCGTCTGCGTCGACGCCGAGATCGGCGCGTCCCGGCTCGGAGGTCGCTCCAGCCAGCAGGCGGCCGTCCGGCTTGCGGCAGGCGTAGATGTCGAAGGCCCGCAAGACGCCGCGCAGCGGCGCAGCCTGGGCGTCCTGCGGCGCAAACGCGAGCATCTGTCCATGCACGGGGGTCATTGCGGCGGCCTGGGGCAGACCGGCGATCCGCGCCGCCGCACCGGACGCGATCATGACGGCGTCGGCGAGGACGGCTTCACTTCCGATCCACAGCTTCCAGCCCGCACCGTCCGGCTCGATGCGGCTGACGGGCGACTGTTCACGCACCTCGACGCCAAGCGCCCGGCAGGCCGCAAGCGCGGCGGAGGCGAAGTTGCGCGCGTCGACCTGGCCGTCGTCAGGAAAACGAAGCGCGGCAAGACATGGCGCCAGCGCGGGCTCGGCCGTGGCGGCGGCCTTGGCGTCAAGGCGCTCCACGGCGAGGCCGAGCGCCTCGGCGCGCCGGGCGGCCGTCTCGAGCCGCGCCAGATCCGCGCGCCGGAAGGCGGGCGTGATCGAGCCGCGGCGCTCATGCCCGCACGCCTCGCCGCCCGCAGCGCTCAGCGCCGCGGCGAAATCCGGCCATTCTCCGGAAGCCCGGTTCATCAGCACGGCGAAGGTGCGAAAGCCCGGATCGGAAAGCGCGTCGTCGGCCTCAACGCTGGTTTCGAAGCCCGCCGCCAGCATGCCGCCGGACGCGCGCACCGCGCCGCTTCCGGCTATCCCCGCCTCCAGCACGACGACCTGCGCCCCGCGGCGGACCAGCTCGAAGGCGCAAGCCAGGCCCAGCGCGCCGGCGCCAGCGACCGCCACGCGCGGCCGGGCGGAAAGCGTGCGCTCGGTCGAGTTCGACATGAATCCGCCGGGTTCCTGTGTCAGGTTAGAATGCATGGACGGCCGCCTCGATGCGGCGGCTTGATCCTTAAGGCTTCAGAAGGGACGCTTCCATGTCGAACCTCACCCGTGCGGGCCTCGTCTCCCTCGCAGCGGCCGCGCTTTCCGCAGCCGGTCTTGGCGCCGCCATCGCGCAGGAAAGCGAGAACCGCTGCGTCACCGTGCGCGCGATCAACGGCTACACCGTCATCGACGACCGTCATCTGGTGCTGAACGCCAACGTGAACGACCATTACCTCGTCACGACGCGCTCGCGCTGCGCCGGCATGCGCTTCGGCGCGCAGATCGGTGTGACCTTCGCGGACAACACCCGGCTTTGCCCGCCCTTCCTCGAATATGTGATCCCCGACGACGGCTGGCGCTGCCCGATCGATACGATCGAGGCGGTCGAGACGGTCGACGCCGCCCGAGCGCTGGTTGAAGAGCGCAATGCGGCAGAAGAGACGAACGGCTGATCCCCGGCCTTGCTCGGTCTGATCTGCGCAGCCGGTCTCACCGCCGCCGGCGGCCCGGCCGGTCCGGCGCTCGTCTTCGGCCCCCGCGCCAAGCCGGACGCGGTCTCACCCGCCTTGCGCACGGTGCTGCTGGAAAGCCTCGCGGACGCGGGCGCGGCCTCGGCGGTGATCACCTCCACCGCGCGCACGCCGGAGGATCAGGCGCGGGCGATGTTCAACAATCTCGCCCGGCGGGAGCGCCCCCTGCCCGTCTCGATCGCCCTGCAATACAAGCTTTACAAGGCGCCGGGCGATGCCGTCGTCGCCGTGTTCGAGCGGCTGACGTCCGGTCTGGACAGCGTAGCCGCGCAGGCGCGCCGCGCGGTGATCGAAAAGGCCATGACGGCGGAGATCCGCGCGCAGGGTCCGACGCGCGTCTCCAATCACTGCGCCGATCCGGACAAGCTCAGCGTGGCCGACGTCGCGTGGAGCTCCCTGCCGGACATGGAGGCGAGGAGGCGCTTCATCGAGGCGGCGCGGGCGCGGACGCCGATCGTTCTGGAAGAGCCCTATAACGCGGCGATCCATGTCGCCGCGCCCGGTTCGGACAGACCAGATAAGGGAAAGATGGTACCGCCTCCCCGGATCGAACGGGGGACCTCTAGATCCACAATCTAGCGCTC
>CAZLOV010000232.1:0-2618 GCA_964561235.1 uncultured Caulobacterales bacterium | reverse complement strand
ACTTGGATTCGATGATGTCGCTGTCGAACGGCTTCATGACGTATTCGTTCGCCCCGGCGCGCAGCGCCTGGGTGATGTTCGCCATGTCGTTCTCGGTGGTGCAGAACACGACCACGGGCCGGTCGCCGCCCTTCTCCTGCCGCAGGGCGACGAGGAAATCGAGGCCGTTCATCACCGGCATGTTCCAGTCGAGAAGCACGGCGTCGGGCATCGCTTCGCGGCAGGCGTCGAGCGCCTGCTGGCCGTCGGCCGCCTCCTCGCACTGAAAGCCCATGTCCTCGATGATCTTGCGCGCGACTTTCCGGATCACCCGGCTGTCGTCGACGATGAGGCAGGTCTTCATCCTTGGTCTCCCCCTCAGGCCGCGAAGGCCGTCTCGACGGTGATCAGCCCGCGGATGTCGAGCACCGCGAGCAGTTCCTTCTCAAGGCGGTGAACGCCGCGCAGATGGCCGCGCCATTGCGCGTCGAGATGGCTCGGCGTCTGCTCCAGCGTGTCGGCGGAGAGGCGCATGACCTCGCCAACCTCGTCGATGAGCACGCCGAACAGCTCCTGGCCCTTCTCAAGGCCCAGCGCCATCGACTGCCGGCCGTCCTCGCGCGGCGGCAGGCCGAGGCAGCGCCGTGCGTCGATGGCCGTCACGATGCGCCCGCGCAGATTGAGCAGGCCCGCGATCTCGGGCCGCGCCCGCGGCACCGCGGTGACGCCCTGGGGCGAGAAGACCTCGCGAATTTCATGAACCGGCACGCCGAACAGCTGCTCGCCGATCCTCACGGTGACGTATTCCAGCGTCGCTTCCGTCGCGCTCATGGTCGTCATCCCTTATGCCGCCACGCTGTCACGCTGGCGGGAAGCCTTGTCCAGGGCGGCGATGAGGCCGCCCCTGTCGCTTGGACTCATCAGCGCGACGAAGCCCTCCATCGCGCCGCCGAAGCCGCCGGCCTCGCTGACGCCCAGCCGCGGCACATCGGCCCAGAAGCCTTCCTTGGCGAGCGTGGCGAGCGCTTCCGGTTCGCCGACGAGGGCGGCGTATTCCGCGCCCATCTGGCCGGCGTCGCGCGCCTCGCGCAGGCCGGAGGCGACGGTGACGTCATAGCCGGCCGCCGCCAGGAGCGGCGCCATCATGCGGCGCGAGAAGGCGTCGGGCTCCACCAGCAGGATCGCGCGGCGCTTGTCGGCGCGGCGCTCGGCCGCCCCGCGCCAGGCGCGCTCCATGTGCCAGGCGATGTCGAGGACTTCGGTGGCCTTGCCCTTGATGATGGCCGAGCCGATCACGCCGGGGCGCTCCGACCCAAGCTGCAGGTCGAGCACCTCCTCGGCGACGTCGAGGATTTCGTCGACCGCCACGCCCGCGGAGCGGCCCTCTTCGGAGAACACCAGCACCGGCTGGCGGCCCTCGGTGCGGAACATGTCGTTCCCGCTGGCGTGGGCGAGCTGGAGAATGCGCCCGCGGTACTGCACCACGTAGCGCCCGTCGACGAGCTCGATCTCCTCGGCGGAAAACTCCTCCAGGCGCGTGATGAGGCTGACCGGGACGGCCTTGGGCTCGTCGCCGCCCGCCCGGATGAGAAGCAGGCGCTGGCGCGACTGGTCGGCATAGGCGGCGTCTTCGTCTGCGGCGCTCTCGCCCTCGTCCTCGGAATGCGCGATTTCCTGCGCAAGCCCGTTCGGGTCGAGGATCATGATGACCGCGCCGTCGCCGAGCAGCGTCGCGCCGGAATAGACGGAGATGCCGCGAAGCGGGCCGGAAAGCGGCTTGACGACGATCTCCTCGGTGTCGAGCACGTCGTCGACGACAAGGCCGATCTTGCGGCCCGCCGCTTCAAGCACGATCACGTAGCCGGTGAGCTCGCCGCTGTCGGCGCCGAGATTGAGCACCTCGCGCAGGGCGACCACCGGCAGCAGCCGGTCGCGCAGGCGGATCATGCGCGCGCCGTGCAGGCTCTCCACGACATGGTCGCTGCCCGCGCCCACCCGGACGAGCTCGCGCACGGCGAGCTGCGGAACGGCGAAGCGCGCCTCGCCCGCCTTCACGACGAGCGCGGAGACGATCGCGAGGGTGAGCGGGATCTTGATGGCGAAGGTCGTGCCCTTGCCCTTCTCGGAGGACAGGTCGATCGAACCGCCGATCTGTTCGATATTGGTGCGCACCACGTCCATGCCGACGCCGCGGCCGGACATGTTGGTCACCTTGGCCGCCGTCGAGAAGCCAGCGGCGAAGATGAACCGCATGACCTGCTGATCAGGCATGGAGGCGAGTTCTTCCTCGGTCGCAACGCCGCGCTCGAGGGCTTTCGCCTTGATCTTCTCAACATCCAGACCGGCGCCGTCGTCGGCGATCTTGATGATGATCGCCCCGCCCTCATGATAGGCGGACAGCTTGATCGTGCCGGTCTCGCTCTTGCCCGCCGCCTTGCGCTTGTCAGGCGTCTCCAGGCCGTGGTCGGCGGAGTTGCGGACCATGTGCGTGAGCGGATCCTTGATCAGCTCGAGCACCTGCCGGTCAAGCTCGGTGTCCTCGCCTTCCATGACGAGGCTGATCTTCTTGCCGAGGTCCTGGGAGGCGTCGCGCACGATGCGCGGCAGCTTGCGCCAGGCGTCGCCGACGGGCTGCATGC
>CAZLOV010000231.1:0-2695 GCA_964561235.1 uncultured Caulobacterales bacterium | reverse complement strand
GCGGATGGTGCCGTTGGGCGAGCGCCACATCTTCTTGAGGCCGAATTCCTCCACGCGCGCCTCGTCCGGCGTGATGGTCGCGCACTTCACGCCGACGCCGTAATGCTTGATGGCTTCCGCAGCCTCGACGGTGATCTGGTCGTCCGTCTCGTCGCGCTTCTGGATCGAGAGGTCGTAGTACTTCAGATCAATGTCGAGATAGGGGAGGATCAGCTTCTCCTTGATCAGCTCCCAGATGATGCGGGTCATCTCGTCGCCGTCGAGTTCGACGACGGGGTTGTCGACTTTGATCTTGGCCATGTGTGCGTCCGGGTCTGTATGAAGGAGGCCGGCGCGCGTAAGCCTGCCGGTCCGGGGAGGGTCGCGCCGGTGTCTAGCATCGCAGAACGGCGCGGGAAAGACCGCGAGGAGGTCGACATTCGTCATGCAAGCTGAAGCCGCCGCCCATGCGCCCGTCTTCATCCTGATGAAGCCTCAGCTCGGCGAGAATATCGGCGCGGCGGCCCGTGTGATGGGCAATTTCGCGTTACCGGATCTGCGCATCGTCAGCCCGCGGGACGGCTGGCCGAATCCGGCCGCCGAGGCGATGTCGGCGGGTTCGCCGGTGCTGGCCTCAGCGCGCCTTTTCGATGACCGCAGCGTCGCTGCGGCGGACCTGACGCGCGTCTACGCCACCACCGCCCGGCCGCGAGGCCTCTCCAAGCCTGTCCTGACCGCGCGCGAGGCGCTGGCCGAGATGACGGCGGCGATGGCGGCGGGAGAGCGCGTCGGCGTGCTGTTCGGTCCGGAGAAATCCGGGCTGGAGACCGAAGATGTGGCCTCCGCCAACGCCGTCATCACGCTGCCCGTGGATCCGGCCTTCCCCAGCCTCAATCTCGCCAGCGCGGTTGCTGTGCTCGCGCACGAATGGCGCGCAGGCGATCCCGCCCCGCAGGAATGGAAGCCGATGGATGATCCCGCTCCGCGCGCGGAAGTGGAAGGCTTCTTCGAGCATCTTGAAGACGAGCTGCACCGGGCGGGCTTTTTCTACCCGCCGGAGAAGACCCCGCTCATGGTCCAGAACCTTCGCACCGCCTTTCTCCGTCAGGGGCTCACCTCGCAGGAGGTCCGCACGCTGCGCGGCGTGGTGAAGGCGCTCGCCATCGGCCGCGGCAAGGCGCGGGTCAGCCGCGGCTAGAGCCCCATCTGGCGCACGGCGAGATCGCGCATGATCTCTTCCGATCCTCCGCCGATCGCCATCACCTTCACCTCCCGATAAATGCGCTCGATCCGTCCGCCGCGCAGATACCCCGCTCCGCCCATGATCTGCATGGCTTCCGAGGCGGTGAACTCCAGCGCCTTGGTGGCGAAGACCTTGGCCTTGGCGATCTCCGCGACAGGCTTTTCGCCCTCGTTGATCATCCAGCAGAGCTGGTTCACCAGCGCTTCGAGCGCGTCGATCCGCATCGAGATGTCGGCGATCTTGTGCCGGATGACCTGATGGCGGATCAACGGCTTGCCAAAGGTCTCGCGCCTCTGCGCCCAGTCCACGGCGTCCTCGAGGCAGGCCTTCATGGCGCCCAGGCACTGAGCGGCCATGGCCAGACGCTCGGCGTTGAAATTGTCCACGATCGCAAGAAAGCCGAGGTTTTCCTCGCCGAGCAGGTGATCGGCCGGCACGCGCACGTCATCGAAATGCAGCGCGGCGGTGTCTGACGCCCACCACCCCATCTTCCGCTCGATCGGCGTTTTGGAGAAGCCCGGCCGGTCGGCCTCGACGAAGAACAGCGAGACGCCGCCAAGGCCCGGCCCGCCCGTACGCGCGCCGACGACATAGCAGCTTGCATACATGCCGCCGGTGATGAAGGTCTTCTCGCCGCTGATCACCCAGTCGCCGCCGTCGCGCCGCGCGCGCGTGCGGAGATTGGCGACGTCGGATCCGCCGCTGGGTTCGGTGATGGCCAGCGCCGATCCTTTCCGGCCCGCGACGATGTCGGGAAGCCATGCCTCCCGGATCGCCTCGTTTGCAAGCGCCTGGATCGGCCCGATGGAGATCGAGCGGCCGCCCAGGCTCGCCGGGATGCCGCCGGCGCCGCATCTGGCGAATTCCTCGCCGAAGATCGCGCGCATGAAGGCGTCGTCGAATCCAAGCCCGCCATAGCGCGTCTCAACGCCCACGCCGAAAGCGCCAAGCGCGCCGACCTGCTCGTGCAAGGCTTCGGGAAAACCGCCGGCTTCATCCCAGGCGTCGGCGTGGGGACGCACCTCGGTTTCGACGAAGCGGCGGATCTGCGCGCGGAAGGCGGCGCGCTCCTCGGTTTCGAAAGGGGATTTCATGCAGGTCTCCGGGCGATGGTCGCAACGGCTATCCAATCGCGGTGCGCGCGTTGACTTCAAGCGCCTGCTCGACCATAACCCGCGCTTCCCTCGGCCGCCGGGCCTCCCGGCGGCTTGTATTTGTTTGAACGGGCGACGCGTGAACCGCCGTTTCCATCGCGAGGCTTGAGGGAGCTTCGCCGGGCCGCGTCGAAACAGGAAAGACATGTCGAAGCGTCATTCGCAGAAATACAAGATCGACCGCCGGATGGGCGAAAACATCTGGGGTCGTCCCAAGTCGCCGATCAACAATCGCGCCTACGGACCCGGCGAGCACGGCCAGCGCCGCAAGGGCAAGATGAGCGATTTCGGCCTGCAGCTGCGCGCCAAGCAGAAGCTC
>CAZLOV010000230.1:1130-2729 GCA_964561235.1 uncultured Caulobacterales bacterium | reverse complement strand
GCGCCTCGCCTCCCAGCTCACCGGCTGGTCCATCGACATCCTGACCGAGGTTGAGGAGAGCGAGCGCCGCCAGAAAGAGTTCGCCGAGCGCACCCAGCTGTTCATGAGCGCGCTGGACGTCGACGAGGTCATCGCCCAGCTGCTTGCGACAGAGGGGTTCACCGACGTCGAGGACATCGCCTTCGTCGATCTCGACGAGATCGCGGTGATCGAAGGGTTCGACGACGACACCGCTTCCGAAATCCAGACCCGCGCGCGGGAGTATCTGGAGAAGCTCGCGGCCGAACAGGACGCCCGGCGCAAGGAGCTTGGCGTCGAGGACGCGCTTCTCGAGGCGCCCGGCGTGACGCTTCCGATGCTGGTTGCGTTCGGCGAGAACGACGTGAAGACGATCGACGATCTCGCGGGCATGACGCCGGACGACCTGCGCGGCTGGTATGAGACCCGCGACGGCGAGCGCGTGCGTGAGCCGGGCATTCTCGACGGTTTCAACCTGTCCGCGGAGGAGGCCGAGCAGATGGTGATGCGCGCGCGCGTCGCCGCGGGCTGGATCTCCGAAGAGGATCTGCCCGCCGAGGAAGAGCCTGAAGCCGAGGCCGGCGACGGCGATGATGCGGACGCCGAGGCCGATCTTGGCGATCTCGATCTCGAGGCGCTGGAGGCCGAGGCTGCGGCGCTGGGCGTCGATCTTGAAAGCCTGCTTGCCGAAGAGGGCGAAGACGACGCCGGTTCCGGCGATGAGGCGGAGGACACGGAGGAGCGGTGAACGCAAGCCGGGCGAGCGCGAAAACGGCCGGGCGCGAACGGCGCTGCGTGGCGAGCGGCGAGGTGAAGCCGGAGGCTTCGCTTCTGCGTGTTGCGCTGTCGCCGGAAAACGAGGTGACGCCGGATCTCGCCGCGCGCCTGCCTGGACGCGGCGCCTGGGTGACGGCGGCGCGCGAAAGCGTGGAGACGGCGGTGCGGAAGAACCTGTTCAACCGCGCCTTCGAGCGGGCGGTCTCCGCCCCGCCCGATCTGGCCGACCGCTTCGAGGCGCTTCTGTCGCAGCGGCTCCTCGAGCGGCTGGGGCTTGCAAGGCGCGCGGGACGGCTCGCAATCGGTTATGATGCGGTTCGGCTCGCGCTCTCCGGCGGTGCGGATCCGGCTTTCCGGCTGGAAGCGTCCGACGGCGCGCGCGACGGCCGGCGCAAGCTCGATGCGCTCGCCCGCGCTGTCGAATGCGCCGCCCCGGTGATCGGCTGCTTCGATGCGGAGACGCTCGGCGCGGCTGCGGGACGGCCCGGCGCGGTGCATGCGGCGTTGCTTCCGGGGCCTGAGGCGGAGGGCGTCGCCGTGCTTGCAGGCAAGCTTGCCGGGTTTCGCGATATCGACCCGTTTGCGGCCGAACGCGGGGGGCGCGGCGCGGCGAGCGGATGAAACGGTTGAATCGGCAATGGAGACGGCTAGGTTAGCCGCCCTCCGCCGGACCGGCCGCGGCGCCGGGGTTTCGCGAAGGCTTTCGCAGCCCCAGGTCGACCGCCGGGAGACGGAAGAGATGAGGCGGGTGTCCGGCGCGCGGCGGCCGGAGCCCCAGGGATTTTCAACGGCCGCTATGAAAGA
>CAZLOV010000230.1:0-1120 GCA_964561235.1 uncultured Caulobacterales bacterium | reverse complement strand
TCCCTCGGCGGACGGTCGTCCGGCACCGTGCAGCAAAGCTTTGCGCGCGGCCGGTCCAAGGCGGTGGTCGTCGAGAAGAAACGCAAGCGCACCGGGCCCGCCGAGACCGGCAAGCCCGCCGGCCAGGCCGGATCCGCGCCCGCGACGGACAAGGACAAGGCGCGCGCCGCGCTCGCCGCGAAGGCCAAGCAGCTCGGGCTCTCCGAGGAGGAGCTGCTCAAGCGTCAGCGCGCGATCCAGCGCGCGCGCGCGGAAGCCGCCGAGCGCGAGGAGAAGCGCCAGCGCGAGGAAGAGGAACGCGCCCGCCGCGCCGAGGAAGAAAAAGCCGCGCTGGACGCCCAGCGCCGGCGCGAGGAAGAAGAGCGCGCGGCTGCGGAAGCCGCCCGCTACGCCGAGGAGGCCGCCCGGGCCGCCGCCGAGGCCGCGCCGCCGCCGGATCCCGACGCCGCCAAGCCCCAGCGCAAGGCGGTTCCGGAGAAGGCGCGCGCGAAGGAGGACGAGGAGCCTGCGAGCGAGGCCGAAAGCGCGCTTGAGGAGATGGGCGGCCGCGTCAAGCGCAAGACCGCCGCGCCCAAGCCTGCGCCCACCCGCGCCAAGGAGCCCAAGCGCCGCCAAGGCAAGCTGACCATCCAGAACCTTGTCGAGGACGACGGCGAGCGCCAGCGTTCGCTGGCGTCCATGCGCCGTGCGCGCGAGCGCGAAAAACAGCGCCGCATGGCCGGCGGCGGCGAGCGCGAGAAGGTGGCGCGCGAAGTCGTCGTGCCTGAAGCGATCAGCGTCCAGGATCTGGCGCAGCGGATGGCCGAGCGCGCCGCAGACGTCGTGAAATTCCTCATGAAGCAGGGCCAGATGGTCCGCGCCGTCGACATTCTTGACGCCGATACGGCCGAGCTGATCGTCGAGGAATTCGGCCACACCGTGCGCAGGGTTTCCGAAAGCGACGTCGAGGAGGGCTTTGTCGGCGCCGAGGACAGCGACGAAACGAAGCAGCCGCGCGCCCCGGTCGTCACGATCATGGGCCATGTCGACCACGGCAAGACGTCGCTGCTCGACGCGCTGCGTTCAACCGACGTGGTTGCGGGCGAGGCCGGCGGCATCACCCAGCATATCGGCGCCTATC
>CAZLOV010000229.1:0-2808 GCA_964561235.1 uncultured Caulobacterales bacterium | reverse complement strand
ACAGGTCGCGCGCGCCTTCCGCCGGAGTGCCCTCGAGGGCGATCTTGGCGAGACGGTTCTTGATCACCTTGAGCTGCCCGCCCGACTCTCTGAGCCGGCCGCGCAGCGACGTCATTTCCGCAACCGTGAGGCCGGTGTAGTGGGTGACCACCACCGATCCGGCGCCGGCGAAAATCCCGCGAAGGGTTTCGACGGCCTCTTCTTTCTGAGCTCGCTCCATTGCGGTCTCCCGTTTGAAGCAGCCGGCCTCCCGGCTGCCCTGGCGATAAGGGCGCTCCGCTTCTCCGGGCGGACCCCGGATGCGCTGCGCGCCCGGCTTATGCCTGCCCCGGGAAAGACCCGAACCTGGGCGCAACCGCCAGGCGGCCGCGAACAGACCCGAATTCTCTCTCCCGTCTGCGCAGGGTCGTCTCGATTAAGCGGTCCGGGCGTTCGCCCTTCCCGCCCCTGCGGTCTCGGACAGGCGGCGGATCAGCCAGGTTTCCCCTTCGATCCGCCGTTCTCCGGCCACGCCCGAAAGCGCCGCCGGAAATGCGTCGACGGTTCCGGCTTACGCCGGCGCCGCCGTGCTGGCCTCGGCGATGTCGACCTTTACGCCCGGACCCATGGTCGAGCTGATCGAGATACGCTTGAGGTATTGACCCTTCGCGCCGGCCGGCTTGGCTTTCACCAGCGCGTCCAGCAGCGCCTTGACGTTTTCCGCGAGCGCCTGCTCGCTGAAGGAGGCCTTGCCCACGCCGGCGTGAACGATGCCCGCCTTCTCGACGCGGAACTCAACCGCGCCGCCCTTGCTGTCGGCGATCGCCTTGGCGACGTCCATGGTCACCGTGCCCACCTTCGGGTTCGGCATCATGCCGCGCGGGCCGAGGATTTTGCCGAGGCGGCCGACGACGGCCATCATGTCCGGGGTGGCGATCACCTTGTCGAAATTGATCTCCCCGCCTTGGACCTGCTCCATGAGATCCTCAGCGCCGACAACATCGGCGCCGGCCTTCTTGGCTTCTTCCGCCTTGGGCCCCTTGGCGAACACGGCCACGCGCACCGTACGGCCGGTGCCGTGCGGCAGCGAGCACACGCCGCGCACCATCTGGTCGGCGTGACGCGGATCGACGCCCAGATTGACGGCCACTTCGACGGTTTCGTCGAATTTCGCGCTTGCGCGCTCCTTCACGAGCTTCACCGCCTCGTCGATCGTGTGAAGCTTCTCGCGGTCCAGACCCTCGCGGGCGGCGGCGATGCGTTTTGCGATCTTGCCCATCAGTCCGTCACCTCCAGCCCCATGGAACGGGCCGAGCCCTCGATGATCTTCGTCGCCTGATCGAGATCGTTGGCGCTGAGATCCTTGAATTTGGCTTCGGCGATTTCGCGGCACTGGGCGCGCGTCACCTTGGCGATCGGCGCCGCCTTGCCCGCCTCGCCGGAGCCTTTCTGAACCTTCGCCGCCTTCTTCAGATAGAAGCTCGCCGGAGCGGTCTTGATCTCGAAGGTGAAGCTCTTGTCCTGGTAGACCGTGATGACGGTGGGAAGGGGCATGCCCTTCTCCATCTCCTGGGTCTTGGCGTTGAACGCCTTGCAGAACTCCATGATGTTCACGCCGCGCTGACCGAGCGCCGGCCCGATGGGCGGCGACGGGTTCGCGGCGCCGGCCGGCACCTGCAGATTGATGTAGCCGGCGATTTTTTTCGCCATGTCCCTAACTCCTGTTGACGCGGCGGCCCTTCAGCCCCGCGCCGGTTCAAGTCGCCCCGGCCGGATCGCCCGGCGCGGGTTCGGGCGGCGCGGTGAACGGCTCCGGAATGGACTTTCCCGGAACCTCCCGCACCCTGTGCGGCTCAGGCGGTTTTCTCGACCTGGCCGTACTCCAGCTCGACCGGCGTCGCCCGGCCGAAAATGTTGATCGCAACCTTCAGGACCGCGCGGTCGTCGTCGACTTCCTCGACGACGCCGTTGAAGCTCTGGAAGTGGCCGTCGATCACGCGCACCGTTTCACCGATGTCGTAGGACACCGTCGGGCGCGGACGCTCGGCGTCCTCCTCCATCTGCCCCATGATGCGCTTCACCTCGACTTCCGAGACGGGCATGGGCTTGTTGCCCGACCCCAGAAAGCCCGTGACGCGCGGGGTGTTCTTCACGAGGTGATAGGCTTCGTCGCTCAGGTCGGCCTTGAGCAGGACATAGCCGGGGAAATAGTTGCGCTTGACGTTGACCTTGCGGCCCTTGCGCACCTCCACCACGTCCTCGGTCGGCACGAGGATCTCCTCGAACCGCTCCTCAAGACCCTTCTGCGCCGCCTCCGTGCGGATCGCCTCGGCGACTTTGTGCTCGAAGTTCGAATAGGCGTGCACGATATACCATTTCGCGGTCATGATGCCGGTCGCTCCTTAACCGCCGAGGGCCAGAAGGAAATCGATCGCCAGCGAGATCAGGCTGTCGACCGCGAAGAAGAAAAGCGCTGCAAGCGTGGCCATGATGACGACCATGATCGTCGACACGATGGTCTCCTGACGCGAGGTCCAGGTGACCTTGCGGCCTTCCTGGCGCACCTCGGTGAAGAAGCGCAGCGGATTGAACGGCTTCTTCGGCGCAGCCGCCGCCGGCGCCGAGCCGCCGCTCGCCGCGCGCGCGCCGTTGGAGCGCGTCTGGGACCGTGTCTTGCCTTTGTTGGCCATCGTCTACCGCGTCGCGTCCTTCACCGGTTGCGGCCCCTGTTCCAGTTTGCGCAGGCCGCGCCCAAGAATGGCAGGGGCGGAGGGGCTCGAACCCCCGGCCTGCGGTTTTGGAGACCGCCGCTCTACCAGCTGAGCTACA
>CAZLOV010000228.1:0-2838 GCA_964561235.1 uncultured Caulobacterales bacterium | reverse complement strand
GCCTTTGAATGGTTCATCTCGACGAGATGGCAGGCCTCGTGCGCGCAGACATAGTCGACCAGCTCGGGCGCATGCGCGATCAGGCGCGCGTTCATCCGCACCACGCCGTCGGAGGAGCATGAACCCCAGCGCGCCTTCTGTTCACGGATCAGCACTTTCGGCTCGGCCCGGCCAAGCGCGCGGGCATGACGCCTCACCCGCGGGGCGATCATCATTTCCGCCTCCTTGCGCCGCCAGCGCTTCAGCGCGGCGACGACCCCGTTCCGCCGGGCTTCGCCGTCGAGCACGGCGTCGACGTGGACGATCAGACGCGCGTCCTCCCGGATCACCTTCGTGCGCGCCTTCTCCCACGGAATGACGACAAGCGGCAGCGTCGCGCCGCGCCAGCCGACCGGTTCGCCGCTGACGCCCTGGAGCGGCGCGGGCCAGTCGGTCTTCTCCCAGCGCTCCAGCGCCTTGAGAACCCAGTCGGACTTGTCCTGTATCGCGCGCTCGGCCTCGCGCTCGGGCAGATGCTTGGGGAGACGCACCAGAAGGCCGTGCTCGTCCACGCGCAGCCCGATCGTCTTGCGCCGGTCGGAGCGCGCGATGCGGAAGGCGACTTCGCGATCTTTCAGCCGGATGGTCCGCGGCGCAGGCGAGCGCATGCGCCGGCCCCACGCAATCGTGTCCGGCTTGTCAGTTCGCCCCCCCGCCTCCGCGTGGTTATCTCCAGCCCGGTCAGCCGACAGCCTGAAGGGAAACCGCATGCTCCGCACCATCCTCCTCATCGTGTTGATGTTCGCCTCCGGCGGCGCCTTCGCGCAAGGCGTACAACCCGATCATGCGCCCTATACGCGCCTGCTCCAGAGTTATGTCAGCGAGCCGGGGCGGGAAGACGGCCTGACGCGCGTCGACTACGACGCCTGGCGCGACAACGCCGCCGACCGCGCCGCGCTGGACGCCTACATCGAGCATCTCGAAGGCGTGGCCGTTTCCGCGCTCCCGCAGGACGAGGCCTTCGCCTACTGGGCCAATCTCTACAACGCGGTCACCGTCAAGCTGATCCTCGACGAGAACCCGTCGCGCTCGATCCGGCAGATCAGGCCGACCCTCCTCTCGATCGGCCCATGGGGCGTCGAGCGGGTCACGGTGGAAGGCCAGCCGCTGTCGCTCGACAATATCGAGCACGACATCATGCGGGTGGAATTCCCCGAGCCGGCGCTGGTGCACTATGCGGTCAACTGCGCTTCGATCGGCTGCCCCAACCTGCAGCGCGAGGCCTGGACGGCGGAGGGGCTCGACGCGCGTCTTCGCGAGGCCGCCCGCGCCTATGTCAACAGCCCGCGCGGCGTCCGCGTGACGGATCGCGGACTGGTGGTCTCCTCGATCTACCAATGGTTCAAGGTCGATTTCGGCGGCGACGACGAAGGCGTCATCGCCCACCTGCTCCAGTACGCCGAGCCCGACCTCGCCGCACAGATTCGCGACAACCCGCGCATTCGCGGCAATGAGTACGACTGGGACCTCAACCGCCCCGAATAGTCCCGCCTGCACGTTCACGCCCGCTTCGCGCCCGCCTCCGCCCCGGAGGCGGGGTTGGGGCTGACATGGACGAAGCGCGGACGCCAGCTCTCCCAGCTCGTCAGGACCGCCTGAGCGAACAGGGAGCCGGTCGCCGCCGCATGCGCCTCGATGAGCTCAAGACAACGGGCCTCGGCGGAGCCCGCAAGCGGGCCGGTCGAGACGTGTTCCGGGTTCAGCCTGACGGACAGCCGGTCTTCGGGGTCGAGCACGAAGGCCTCGCCCCCGGTCATTCCCGCGGCGAAATTGTCGCCGATGGGTCCGAGAATGACGACGGATCCGCCGGTCATGTATTCGCAGCCGTTCTCTCCGCAGCCCTCGACGACCGCTTCCGCACCGGAATTGCGCACGGCGAAACGCTGGCCTGCGGCGCCGGCGGCGAAAAGCCGGCCCGAGGTCGCGCCGTAAAGGACGGTGTTGCCGATGATGACGTCGCCCGGCTTGCCCTCGCGGCAGCCGCCATGGGGACGGATGGCGAGGGTGGCGCCCGACAGGCCCTTGCCGACATAGTCGTTCGCGTCGCCTTCCAGATCGATGCGCAGGCCTTTCGCGGAGAACGCGCCGAGCGACTGGCCGGCCGAGCCGCGCAAACGCAGGGTCAGCTGTCCGTCCGGCAGGCCGTCCGGTCCGAACCGGCGCACGATCGCCGAAGAGGTGCGCGCGCCGGTCGCCCGGTCGGTGTTCTTGACGTCATAGACAAGCTGCATCTTCTCGCCGCGTGAGAACACCGGCGCGGCGTCCTTCAGGATCTGCTCGTCGAGGCTGGGCGCTACCGGGTTGCGCTGGGCGCGCGTCGAACGCGGCGGGCGCGCCTGCGGGTCTACGCGCACCAGAAGCGGGTTCAGGTCGAGATCGTCGAGATGATCGGCCCCGCGGCTGACCTGGTCGAGAAGGTCGGCCCGGCCGATCACGTCCTCCAGCGAAGCCGCGCCCAGACGCGCAAGGATCTCGCGGGCGTCGCGGGCGATGAAGGTCATCAGGTTGACGGCGTGGTCGGGCATGCCGCGGAAGCGCTCGCGCAGCGCCTCGTCCTGCGTACAGATCCCCACGGGGCAGGTGTTGGAGTGACACTGCCGCACCATCAGACAGCCCAGCGCGACAAGCGCTGTCGTTCCGATGCCGAACTCCTCCGCGCCCAGCATGGCGGCGATGACGACGTCCCGCCCGGTGCGGACGCCGCCGTCCGCGCGCAGGGTGACGCGCTCGCGCAGCCCGTTGAGGGAGAGCACCTGGTGGGCTTCGGACAGGCCGAGCTCAAGCGGCGCGCCGGCGAAC
>CAZLOV010000227.1:0-2871 GCA_964561235.1 uncultured Caulobacterales bacterium | reverse complement strand
TCGCGGAGACGCGCACGCGGCTGCATCAGGCCGGCATCGACTGGCGGGACATCACCGGGACGACCTATGACGCATCAGGCCGCGAGCAGGCGCCGGTGCTGATCTCGTTCCTGACGCATGCCGCCACGGCGCCCGGCTGTCCTCAGGGCTGGCCGGATCTTCGGCCGGGCGCGCCAGGCGAGCCTGCGCCGCACTTCGGCTGCGCCACGGTCAATAATTTCGCAGCGATGGTCGCCGATCCGGGGGATTTCGACGGGCCGGGCGAGTTCGGCGCCATCGACCTTGCGCGGCGCGCGACCGTGCTTGCGCTCTACCGTCAGGGCCAATCCACGGCGACCGAACGCGACGATTCCGAGAGCGGCGCGGTAAGCAGCGCCGTCAACTGAGCCTAACAGGGGATACCCAGAAATGAGCGCGGCTGACGCCTTTCGGGACGACGATTTCGAATCTGCGGACGACTTCGAACTGGAAGCCGAGGCCCGGGAGGCGGATTCGTTCCTCGACGCCGATGCGATCGAGCGCGCCCTGCTGGGTGATGCGCCAGGGAAGCCGGCGGAGTCCGATTCGCCTGCAGCAGGCGAGTCCGCGCCCAACCCGTTCGGGGCGCGTCTTGCGGAGGCGAATAGCGATGATCTCGACGAGGAAGACGCCGAATTCGTCGATGTCGAACCGCAGGACGAATACGCGGGGGCTTTCAATCCCGACGCAGGCGGCTCCGCGCTCGTGTCCGACGATGATGCGACGCCGCCGCCGTTCGCGCGGAGCTTCGAGGCGGTTCGCCATGACGATGAGGCCGATGACGACGCAGAGCCGGTGGAGGCCGCCGGCTCAAACCATGGCCGCCCGGTTCGTGACGCCGCGGTCTGGGACGCCTTGAATTCAGCCGATCCTGACGCCGGATCGCGCCGGCCGCGCCCGCTGGAGGACTCCGAGATCACCGCATCCGCCGCCGGCGCCTCGCCCGCGCGTCCGGTGGAAAGCTATGGCGGCGGCTCCGGATCCGGCTCGGGTTCGGGCAGGGGCGGGGCCGGCTCGGGCTCAGGCGCCGGCTCCAGCGGCGATCTGCCCGTTCTGGCCACGGTCGACGGGCTTTATGGTGAAATTTCCGAGGATGAGGACTGGGATCAGCCGGTTCCGCGGATCACGATCCATGCCTATTGCGAAAACCCGGAAACCGGCGCGCTGATCCACAACGCAGCCGCGGATCGGCGCCTTGCGAAGGCGCATGTGGTTGTCGAACTCGGCGGCCTGCCGGCTGCGATCGAGCGCTATCACGACGAGCCGACGCCCAGCCTTCTGATCGTTGAAAGCGGGATGCGCGGCCGCGCCTTGTTCGAGATGCTCGACGAGCTCGCCGCCGTCTGCGAGGCGGACACGCGTGTGATCATCGTCGGCGCCGCCAACGACGTTGCGCTCTACCGCGAACTCATTCGCAGGGGCGTGAGCGAATACCTCGTTCCGCCCATGACGCCGCTGCATCTGATCCGTACGATCGCCGGGCTGTTCCTCGATCCGGAATCCCCGTTCGTCGGCAAGACGGTCGCGTTCATCGGCGCCAAGGGCGGCGTGGGTTCCTCGACCATCGCGCACAACACCGCCTGGGCGATCACGGAAAGCCAGCAGACCGACGCCGTGCTCGTCGACATGGATTTGTCCTTCGGGACGGCCGGCCTCGACTTCAACCAGGATCCTCCGCAGACGATCGCCGAAGCGCTTTCCGAGCCCGACCGGCTCGACGACGCGCTGCTGGACCGCCTGCTCGTGCGCTGCACCGAGCGCCTGAGCCTGTTCACCGCGCCCGCCTCCATCGAACGCGATTGGGATTTCCACCCGGAAGCCTATGAGGAGGTCGTCGACAAGCTGCGCCGGCAGGCGCCGTTTTCCGTGCTCGACCTGCCGCATATGTGGAGCCCCTGGGTGCGGTCGACGCTCTTGAGCGCGGATCAGGTCGTGATCACGGCGATGCCGGATCTCGCCTCGCTCCGCAACGCGAAGAACATCGTCGATCTGCTGCGCAGCGACCGGCCGAACGATGAACCGCCGAAGCTGGTCATCAACATGACCGATTGCCCCAAGCGGCCGGACATTCCGATGACGGAATTCGCCAACGCCATCGGGGTCCAGCCCGCGCTCGTGCTGCCCTTCGAGCCGACCCTGTTCGGGAAGGCCGCCAATAACGGGCTGATGGTCTCGGAAATCGATGCGAGTTCGAAGGCGGCGGCAGGCTTCACGCATCTTGCGAGCGTGGTGACGGGGCGCGCCCCGGCCTCGCCGAAGAAGCGCGGGTTCCTGTCTTCGCTGTTCAGCCGGAAGAAGAAGTGAGGGTGAGCCCGCGCGATGTTCGGTAAACGCTCCCCGAACAAGGGCTCGGCCGGCGGCCGGGACGGCGACCGCAGCGGCGGCGACGTCTCGAGCCGTATCGAGGCTATCAAGCGCAGCGCGTCAACTCCGCGCGAGGAGGAGCGTCCTGCCGAGCCGGCGCCGCCGGCCGGGGGCGCCGCGGAGCCGGAGGCTGAAGGCGAGGCGGTGTTCGGCCGCGCGGGACGCGCCCGGTCTCCGGAGCCGCCGCGTTCGCCGGCCGCCCCCGCTGACGCCGAAGAGGCCGAGGCCGAAGCCAGCTTTGGCCGCGCCGGACGCGGCAAGCCGTCCGAGCCGCCGCGCGAACGCGGGCCTGATCCCGAGCCGAGGCGCAGCGAACCTCGCCGCACGGAAACCGCCAACCCCGCGCCGCCGCGTCAGGCGGCAGGCGGCCGCAAGGGCGAAGGCGCCGCCAAGCCGCCGCCGCGCGCCGGCGCCCGCCAGCCGAAGCCGGTCGATGAAAAGGTCGTCCATGTCGGCGGGGAGCGCTCCGCGGAGGACTACAAGGTCAAG
>CAZLOV010000226.1:0-2982 GCA_964561235.1 uncultured Caulobacterales bacterium | reverse complement strand
CGGCTCCGGCCCTGTGCCGGACTGGTGAGCAAGGTGGGGCCTGCGGTGACGACGGCCTTGCGGCCGATCAGCGGGCGGGGGCCTTCTATCGCGGGCGGCGGCGCCTTCGCACGGCCCAGCGCGACCTCGATCGCCCCGGCGATGCGTGCGACGTCCGCCAGGCGTCCCGGACCGAATTCCCCGCAGGCCATTTCGCCCTCGTCGGGATCGACGAAGCCGACGCCGCGCGCTTCAAGGGTGCGCCGGTTTTCCGCCGTGGCGGCGTGGGTCCACATGCGCACGTTCATCGCCGGCGCCATGAGGACGGGCTTGTCGGTGGCCAGAAGGGCCGTGGTGGCGAGATCGTCGCAGATGCCCGCCGCGGCCTTGGCCATCAGATTGGCGGTGGCGGGGCACACCACAATCAGATCGGCCGAGCGCGACAGCTCGATATGACCCATCTCCGCCTCGTCGGTGAGCGAGAACAGGGCGTCGTACACCTTGTCGCCGGACAGGGCGGCTGCGCTCATCGGGGTGATGAACTGCTTGGCGCCTTCAGTCATGATCACGCGGCTCGCAACGCCGCGGCGGCGCAGTTCGCGGATCAGCTCCAGCGATTTATAGGCGGCGACCCCGCCGCCGATGATGAGCAGAATGCGCGCGTCCGCCATCGGCGAAAGCCTCCTTGTCCGCCCGCGATCATTCCTGTTCCTAGCGCGCCCCACGCGCGAAGGCGAGAGCGCCGCGTCTCACGCCGGCGTCAGCCGTCCTGCGCAACCGGACCTTAAGGCTTGAACGGGACTATCCCTCACGAGGGAAAACAACCCGACGGGTGGGGCATGGCCGGGATCGACGCAGCGCCGCAGACAGCGGCGAAAACACGGCGCTCGCCGTGCCCGATCGCCCAGGCGCTCGATGTCGCCGGGGACCGCTGGACGCTCCTGCTGGTGCGCGATCTCGTGCTCGGCAAGGCGCGCTATTCCGAATTCCAGAACTCCCGGGAAGGCGTGCCCACGAACATTCTCGCCGACCGGCTCCGGCGCATGACCGCCCAGGGGCTGATCGAGAAACGGCTCTACCATGAGCGCCCGAAGCGCTACGAATACGCGCTCACGCCCAAGGGACGCGCCCTCCTGCCGGTGATCCAGGCGATGTGCCTGTGGGCGCAGGACCACATGCCGCCGGGCTATATCGCGCCCAAGGCCTTTCTCGCGCTGAAACCCTAGCCCGCGCCCCAGACGAGCACCGCCCAGGCCGCCGCCGCCCCGGCCGCGGCCGCCGCCAGGATCAGTCCGGCTGCGCGCCAGACCCCGCCCGTGCGCGGCGGGGCGCCTTGGGGACTGGAAAGCGCCCCCTCGCGCAGGCGCTGGGCGATGTCGTTGATGTCCGTGATGGTTTCGGGCAGCCGGCGCACGCTGTCGCGCAGCGCTTCGAGATCCTTGCGCGCATCCCGCATCAGGCCCTCCGGACCCAGCTCGCGGCGCATGAAGCGCTCAACCGCCGGTCCGGACGCGATCCACATATTGTGCTCCGGCGAGAGCAGGCGGCAGACGCCTTCGGCCTGCACCATGGTCTTCTGCAGCAGGACGAGCTGGGGCTGAAGATGCATGTCGAACAGATCGGTGATCTCGAAGAGCTGCAGCAGCACCCGGCTCATCGGCACTTCATCGGCGGTCTTGCCGAAGATGGGCTCGGCGACCGCGCGCAAGGCGCTTGCGAAGTCCGCGCGCGAATGGCGCTCCGGCACATATCCCGCCATGAAATGCGCATCGGCGGCCCGGTCGTAATCGCGCGTCAGGAAGCCATGCAGGATGAGCGCGAGATAGCGGCGCTCGTCCGGGCCGAGCCGCCCCATGATGCCGAAATCCACCGCCCAGAAGCGCCCGTCGTGCCCGACGAACAGATTGCCCGCATGCATGTCCGCGTGGAACACGCCGCAATCGAGCGCCGTCGTCAGGAAGGCGTCGGTGATGTCTTGGGAAAGCTGGACCATGTCCACGCCGGCGGCCTCGACAGCCTCGATGTCGGTCAGCGGGATGGCGTCGATCCACTCCGTCGTGAGCACCTTCTTCGAGGAGCGCGACCAGTCGATGTCGGGCAGGTTGAAATTGTTCGCGCGCACGGCGGCTTCGGCGAGTTCGTTCGCGGCCGCAGCTTCGAGCCGCAGGTCGAGTTCGAGCGTGAGCGAGCGCGCGACCGTTTCCACGAAAGCCTTAGGCTCGAGACGTCTGGACAGCGGAAACAGCTTTTCCGCAATCGCCGCGCCCATCCGAAGCGTGGCGATGTCGCGCTTGATGCGGCGCTCGACGTCGGGGCGCAGGATCTTCACCGCGACGTCCCGGCCGTCTCTCGTGCGCGCCTTGTGCACCTGCGCGATGGAGGCCGCCGCGACCGAGGGGCCGAATTCGGCGAACCAGCGCTCGATCGGCCCGTCGAGCTCCTTCTCGACGATGGCGCGGGCCTTTTCCTCGCCGAAGGGCTCCAGCCGGTCCTGCAGGCGCGACAGGCCGCGCGCGAAGTCCCGGCCGATGACGTCGGCGCGCGTCGCCAGAACCTGGCCGAACTTGATGTAGGCCGGGCCGAGCTTCTCCAGCGCGCGCGCCAGGCGTTCGCCCGGATTGTCCGCCCGGCCGCGTATGGCGATCAGGCGCGCAAATCGCCCCACGAGGCGCGCAGGCAGGGGAAACGCCTCATGGTACTCGCGCGGGAACATCGCGTCGTGGCGCGCGAGCGTCCATGCGGCGCGCAAGAGGCGCAAGGAATTGGAGAGACGGGCAAGCATGCGGGGGAAGTGTTTAGGGCGCGAACCCGGCTTTGGCGAGGGTCCGGCCCATTCGACGGAAACCCCGTCCCTGGGCCGTTAATCCTGCAGAAGCTGCATGAACGCGCAAAGGACGGGCCGTGACGCGCCGCCGGGTGTTCTTCTGGCTGCCGTTGACGGCGGGCCTCGCGGGCGGGCTGGCCGCCGGCCTCGTGTCCGGCGCGGCCGTGTCCGGCCTGGCG
>CAZLOV010000225.1:0-3012 GCA_964561235.1 uncultured Caulobacterales bacterium | reverse complement strand
CGTCGCTTGCGGCCGGCAGGGCCTGTGTCGCGGCGAGCGCCTTCTCCACAACCGACCAGTCCGCGCCGTCGCGCCCGGCCTCTTCGGACAGCACCTGACGCCATTTTCGCGCGCCCGGCCGCCCCTGGAACAGTCCCAGCATGTGGCGCGTGATGGAATGCAGCCGCACGCCCGCGTCCAGCTGCGCCTCGACGTAAGGTCTGTACGCCGCGCCCGCCTCTGCAGGATCGGCGAGTCCGCCCGCCTCGCCGTAGAATGCGCTGTCCACGCCGGCGAGCACGAACGGCGTCCGGTAGGCGGCGCGGCCGAGCATCACGCCGTCGACGCCGGCCATCTCCGCTTTGGCGTGCGCAAGGTCTTCCAGGCCGCCATTGAGGATGATCTCGAGCTCCGGAAAGGCCGCCTTCATGCGCCGCACGAGCGCATAATCCAGGGGCGGCACGTCGCGGTTCTCCTTCGGGCTGAGCCCCTGGAGCCAGGCCATGCGCGCATGGATGATGAATGTCGAAACGCCCGACTTCGCCACGGTCTCGATGAAGGCCGGCAGAACCGCCTCCGGCGTCTGCTCGTCTACGCCGATGCGATGCTTGACGGTGACGGGAACCGAGACCGCTTCACGCATCGCCTGAAGACATTCGCGCACCAGTTCCGCTTCCCGCATCAAGCATGCGCCGAAGCGGGCGGATTGCACCCGGTCCGACGGACAGCCGACATTGAGGTTCACCTCGGCATAGCCGAACCCCTCCGCAATCGCGGCCGCGCGCGCAAGATCGTCGGGGTCTGATCCGCCAATCTGGATCGCCACGGGCTGTTCGGCCGGATCGAAACCGATCAGCCGGGGCGCATCGCCATGCAGCACGGCCTGATCCACCGCCATCTCGGTGTAGAGCAAGGCGCGTCGCGTCAGCACGCGATGAAACGCCCGGCAATGCCGGTCGGTCCAGTCCATCATCGGCGCGACGCAAAAGCGCCGGTCGAGGCTGTGGCGGTCAGCGGTCATGGCGCGAGCATGTAGGCCGGAGCGCAGCTTGACGCAAACCGGCGGCGCGCTCGCAAGCGCTCACAATCATTTAACCATAAGCTTTAACGCGACGGTGAAACGCCATGGGTCATGCTGTTTCGTGCAATTCGCATGAGGGAGCGAGGGTCATGGTGAAAGCGGTCTTCCACAAACATCAGCGGGTGTTCGTGAAGCCCGTGGGCACCTGGGCCGTCGTCGAACAAGTCAAACCGCAATGGGTGAAAGACGTGTCTGAGCCGCTCAAGGTCCACTACGACTGCGGCCTCGGCCGCGATTTCGCCGCCAGCGAGCTGGCCGCCGAGGCGATCGACGATCCCCGCGGCGCGGTTCGCGGCCAATGGCGCCTGGTGCGCGCCAAGAACCGCTGGCAACTGCCTGACGAATGCGGTCACCACCCCTATCCGGGCACGTTCCCCGTGGTGGTGACCGACGAAAAGAACTGGGGCGGCTGGCGGACGCCGGGTGCGGAATACGACCGCGATCCCGAGCGCATCGAAGCGCAGGCCCGGCTGCTTGCGCAGGCGCCGCGCCTTCTTGCGCTCGCCGAGGACCTTGTCCGCATGATCGGCGAGGAAACCGAGGCGACCGCGGAAATGACCGCTCTGGCCAAGCGCGCCGGCGACATCGTGCGTCTCGTCCACGCCCGCGCCGGTCAAGCCGACGCCGACGTGACCGCCGAGGCGGCTGCGCGCAACAAGGCCAAGCCGAAAGCCGACAAGGCTGAAGCCCCCGAGGCGCCGGCCGAGAGCGAGGAAACCCCCGGCGCTGCTGCGGCTGGTTAATCCTTCCGCAATCCCGCAGACGCTACACGAGTGAAGGTGCGTCCGCCGGCCGTCGGCGGACGCCGGTCCTCTAGCCGCGGGACGCCGGGATGGCGGGAAATCTCAACCGCGTCAGCGCCCTTGTGCTCGACGACAACGCGCACATGATCCACATCGTGCGAACGATGCTGCGCGGCTTCGGGATCAACCACACCTATGAGAGCCGCGACGCGGCGGAAGCGCTCGAGCTTGTCCGTCACGAACCGATCGACATCGTGATTGCGGACTATCAGATGGATCTGCTCGACGGGCTCGAGTTCACCCGCATGGTCCGAACCGCCGCCGACAGCCGCAATCCGTTCGTGCCGATCATCCTGTTGACCGCTTACACCGAACGCTCCCGCGTCATGGCCGCGCGCGACGCCGGCGTGACCGAGGTTTGCGCCAAACCGGTCACCGCCAAGCAGCTCTATCTGAAGATCGCCTCAGTGATTAATCACCCGCGACCGTTCGTGCGGACGAAGAGCTATTTTGGTCCCGATCGCCGCCGGCACGACCCTGACGCCTACAAGGGCGAGGAGCGGCGCAAGAATGCCGACGGCGAACATGTTGTGGAACAACCTGAAGCGGCCGAGTAGCGCTGCGGCAATGTGGACGCAGGGAAGCGGCGCACCTTAGTCTGACGCTCATGAGTCGCCGCGCTGCAGCAAATCCGGAGGCCCCGCGCCTGCCGAGCCCTGACGGGACCGGCCGCGGCGCCGCGCGCACGCCCCGGCTGGCGCTGCTCGGACTGCTTTCCTTCGTCGTAGTGTTCGGCGTGGTCGTCGGCTTCAAGCTCTATCTCGAGTGGAACACGCAAACCGCCGAGGCCGAGCGCGCGCAGGCCGGCGTGGCGGCTTTCGCTGCGGAGCGCGTCTCCGCGAGGCTTGCTGAGGCGCGCGGGGCGGCGGATTTCGCCGCCGCCGATCTGGAAAGCGCCGCCGCCGACCGGATGGAATTCCTGACGCGCATGCGGCTGCGCGCGCTCATCCAGTCGCCCTATGTGGAAGGCGCGGTGCTGCTTTTGCCTGACGGGGCGGAAATCGCCTCGGGCCGTGTGGCTCCCGGCGCGCGCGCCCTCGCCGCGGAGGCGCTGGACGCGCCGTCGCGGCTTGCCTCCGGAGCGGATGAGAACGGACCCATGCTGGCGCTCGCGACGCCTGCGCCGGTTTCCGGCGGCGCGGTGGCGTC
>CAZLOV010000224.1:0-3042 GCA_964561235.1 uncultured Caulobacterales bacterium | reverse complement strand
GGGCGCGCGCGCCCGCTTCGTCCAGCCGTTCAAGCTCTACATCCTCGCCTCGCTGCTGTTCTTCGTGCTGACGCCCGTCGCCAACGGTCCGATCTTCGACGCGGGCGCGGGCGCCGACCCGGCCTTGTCCGGCGGGGCGGCGGCTGAGCAGGCCGAGGCGGAAGCCGCTGAACTCGAAGCGCTCGCCGAAGAGCGGCCGGAGCTGGCGCCGATCCTGGATGGGGCCGCCCGGACCCGCCGCGACGCCGCGCCGCCGGAGGCGGATCCCGCCGAGGCCGAGGAAGAAACCGGCGAGGCGGCCGGAGAGGACGAGCCGCTCGTGCGTTTCTCGGGGCCTGACGGCGCGTCGTTACAAACGCGTGAACAGGTCTATCGCTACCTGCTGCCTGAAGATTATGGCGGGGCCGACGAAACCGGAACGCCGACCTGGTTTCGCGCCTGGCTCGCCGCGCGCGTCGTCCGCGCGATGGAAAACCCCGAAGCCATGCTTGAGGAGGCAGCCGCTTGGACGCCGCGCATCATGTTCGTCATGGTTCCGGTTTTCGCGGGCCTGCTGGCGCTGGTTTACGCATGGCGGCGGCGGTTTTTCTATTTCGACCACCTGATCACGGCGCTGCATTTCCACGCCGCGATGTTCATCGGCATGACGGCCGCCGCGCTGCTGGCCGGGCCGACGGGCGGGTTCAGCGTCATCGCGATGCTCATCTACGCCAATATCTATCTCTACCGGCTGCAGCGCGTGGTGTATGCGCGGGGCCGGTTTGCAACCATCATGCGGACGCTCACGCTGGACGCCCTCTACGGGGTTGCGCTCCTGATCGGCCTGATCGCAGCGATCTTCGCCGGTTTCGCCACCGTCTGACGCCTCAGTCGCGCCGCAGGGCCTCGGCCTCCGGAGTCTCCAGCCGGATCGGTTCGCCCGCGGCGCGGCGCGCCTCAAGCGCCGCGCGCACTTCGGGAACCTCCTCCAGCGCCGCCAGCACGCGGACCGCGCGCGCCGCTTCCGCGCTGAAGCCGAACATGGCGCGCGCGATGTCGAAGGCGCTGGGCGCGCGCGGGTAGCGCCGCACCACGAGCGTATCCGATCCGCCGAGTTCGCGCGCGGCGGCCACCGCATCGGTGAAGCCGCCCAGCTCGTCCACCAGGGCGATCTCGAGCGCCTGCGCGCCGGTCCAGACGCGTCCGCGCGCAATCTCCTCGACGGCTTCCGTCGACATGCCGCGGCCTTCCGCGACCGCTGCGATGAAATCGTCATAGGCCGCTTCCACGAGGCGCGAAAACGACGCGCGCTGATCCGGCGTCCAGGCGACGGCGCTGGAGAACGCGAGCGCGTACTCCCCGCCCACCGACAACGGTTCGATGTTCAGGCCGACTTCATTAAGCGCGCCGTCGATGACGACCTTGCCCGCAAGCACGCCGATCGAGCCGGTCACCGTGGAGGGGTTGGCGATGATTCGGTCGGCGCCCGCCGCGATGTAGTAGCCCGCCGAGGCGGCCACATCGCCCATCGAGACGACCACAGGCTTCCCGGCCTCGCGCGCGCGCCGCATCGCCTCAAGGATCTGGTCGGAGGCCACCGGCGCGCCTCCGGAGGTGTCGAGGCGCAGAATGATCGCCTTCACACGCCGGTCCCGCGCGGCGGTGTCGAGCGCAGCGGCGATCCGGTCCGATCCGATCATGTCCTCCGCGCCGAAGCCGCCGACGCCGAAGCCCGTCACGACGGCGCCCTGACCCTCGATGAGCGCGATGAAGCCGTCCTCGCCGATGCGCGGGTCCGGTAAGGAGCGGAAATAGCGCTCGAGATCGACGAGCGACGCGCTCTCGCCTGCGCGCTGAAGAACGGCGCTGCGGGCGTTTTCGTACTGGCCGATCTCGTCAACGAGGCCGGCCTTGTGGGCTTCATCGGCGGTGTAGGGACCGGCCTCGATCAGCGTGCGCATGGATGCGGCGTCGCGGCCCCGGTCGCGTGCGATCCCCTCGATGCTCTGCTCATACAGGCTGCCGAGCAGCGAAAGCGTCGCCTCGCGATGCGCGTCGGTATAGCCGGTCTCGGTATAGATGTTGGCGGCGTTCTTGTACTCGCGGAACTGGACGTAATCCGCCTGCGCGCCGAAGCGCTCGATAAGCCCGCCGTAAAAGAGTGTTTCGGAGACGAACCCGCTGGCGGAGAACGACGAGGCGCCCTGCAGCCAGACCGCATCCGCGTTGCTGACGGCGAAATAGTTCGACATCCCGCCGCCTTCGAAGCCTTGCGCGTGGACGACGACGAACTTGCCCGCCGCCTTGAGCGCGCCGATGGCTGATCTCAGCTCCTCGGCCTGGGCGGGAGGCAGGAAATTGGGATTGGCGCGGATCAGAAGCCCGTCGATACGCGGGTCGGACTGGGCGTGTTCGAGCGCCTGAACCATTTCAACGGTGGACAGCGGAGCGGCGAAAAACGCCGGCGCCCGCGAGGGCTGATCCAGCCGAGGCGCGCGCAGGTCGAGCTGCAGCACGATGTTCTCGCGCGGGAGCGCGGCGCGCTCTTCGGCGTCCGTAACCGCGCGCTCGACCGTCATGAAGAGCAGATAGCCCGCAAGCGCGACGACGAGCGCGGCCCCGATCAGCAGGCCCACGATCGTGCCGAACACCGTGACGAAAAAGTGCTTCATGGCCCCTCGCGCCATCATCCCCGGAGGGACTCTAGGACGCGCAAGCGCCCGGGTCGAGCGCAGCGGGCCGCCCAGGACGGCCGGCGATGAGGCGGGATGGATAAAATGGTCGGAGCAGCAAGATTCGAACTTGCGACCCCCGCCTCCCGAAGACGGTGCTCTACCAGGCTGAGCTATGCTCCGAACCGAGGCACGGCTTATAGCGGCGCGGCTTCGCCGACGCAATCGCGCTTGTGCGCGTGCGCTGCGCAAGCGGCTTCATCGCCCCGTTGCATCGGCGCGAGGCGCGGGCTAAACACCGCGCTCGCCCCCGTCCGGGGGCCGTGTTGGGGCGTCGCCAAGTGGTAAGGCAGCGGTTTTTGGTACCGCCATTCCCAGGTTCGAATCCTGG
>CAZLOV010000223.1:0-3072 GCA_964561235.1 uncultured Caulobacterales bacterium | reverse complement strand
TGCGGCAGCAACATCACGAGGCCTGACAGGCGCAGCCACTTGCGTTCGCCCGAGGAGATGAACTGGTCGATGATGACCTGCGCGCCGTTGACGAAGTCGCCGAACTGGCCTTCCCACATGACCAGCGTGTTCGGGGCCGAGAGCGAATAGCCGTACTCGAAGCCGAGCACGGCTTCCTCCGACAGCATGGTGTCGATGACCTCGTAACGCGCCTGGCCCTCCTCCAGATGATTGAGGAAGGTGTGACGCGCCTGGGTTTCCTGATCGATCAGGTGAGAATGGCGCTGAGAGAAGGTGCCGCGGCCGGAATCCTGTCCCGAAAGCCGCACCGGAAAGCCTTCCGTGACAAGGCTTGCGAAAGCGAGATGCTCGGCGGTCGCCCAGTCGATCCCCTCGCCCGCCTCGATCGCCTTGCGCCGCCCGTCGAGCACGCGGCGCAGCGTCTTGTGCGCGTTCAGATCGTCGGGGATCTCGGTCATCTTGCGGCCGAGATCCTTCAGGCGCTCCACGTCGACGGCGGTCTTGCCGCGCCGGTCGTCCTCTTCCGGAAGGCCGAGGCCCGCCCACACGCCGTCAAGCCAGTCCGCCTTGTTGGTCTTGTAACCCTTGCCGGCGTCGAACTCCGCATCCAGGAACTCGTCGAATTCCTTGATCCAGCCCTCGACCTCGTCCTGCGTGCACGTCCCCTCTTTGACGAGGCGTTCGGAATACAGGTCCCGGGTCGAGCGCATCTCCGAGATGCGCTTGTACATCAAGGGCTGGGTGAAGCTCGGATCGTCGCCTTCATTGTGGCCGAAGCGGCGATAGCAGAACATGTCGATGACGACGTCCTTGCCGAACATCTGGCGGTATTCCGTCGCCACTTTCGCGGCGAACACCACCGCCTCGGGATCGTCGCCGTTCACATGGAAGATCGGCGCCTGAACCATCTGGGCGACGTCGGAAGGATAGGGCGAGGAGCGGCTGTCCTTCGGATCGGTCGTGAAGCCGATCTGGTTGTTGACGATGAAGTGGATCGCGCCGCCCGTGCGGTGACCCTTCAGCCCCGAAAGCCCAAGGCATTCCGCAACGATGCCCTGTCCCGCGAACGCGGCGTCGCCGTGCAGAAGCAGCGGCAGCACCATGTGGGCGGTGGGTTCGTCCTCGCCGAGTTCGCGGCGCAGCTTGGTCTGCTTGGCGCGCGCCTTGCCAAGCACGACCGGGTTCACCGCCTCGAGGTGCGACGGGTTGGCGGTCAGCGACAGATGCACCGTGTTGCCGTCGAACTCGCGGTCGGAGGACGAGCCGAGATGGTATTTGACGTCGCCGGAGGAGTATTCGTCCTCGCCAAGCGAATCCCCGCCCTGGAACTCGTGGAAGATGACCTGGTAGGGCTTGCCCATGACCGCGGCGAGCACGTTCAGGCGTCCGCGGTGCGGCATGCCGATGATGATGTCGCGCACGCCCATCGCGCCGCCGCGCTTGATGATCTGCTCGAGCGCGGGGACCATCGCCTCCCCGCCGTCGATCCCGAAGCGCTTGGTTCCCGGATAGCGCTTGTGCAGGAACTGCTCAAAGGTCTCCGTCTCGATGAGTTTCTTGAGGATGGCGCGCTTGCCTTCATTGGTGAAGGCGATCTCCTTGTCCGGCCCCTCGATGCGCTCCTGGAGCCATGACTTCTCCTCGGGATTGGAGATGTGCATGAACTCGACGGCGAAGGTGCCGCAATAGGTGCGCTTGAGGATCTGGAGGATCTCGGAGACCGTTGCGGTCTCAAGCCCCAGATAGCCGTTGATGAAGATCTCCCGGTTCATGTCGTCGGGACCGAAACCGTAGCTGGCTGGATCAAGCTCGGGCTGCTCGCCCAGGTCGGTCAGGCCCAGCGGATCGAGGTCGGCCGCGAGATGGCCGCGCATGCGATAGGCGCGGATAAGCATGATCGCGGAAATGGAGTCCTTCACCGCCGCGTGGACGTCCTCCGCCGATGCGCCGGAGCGGGCGGCGTGACGCGCGACGGCGTCAGGCAGCGCGGCGGTCTCCGCGCCGATGTCGCCAAGCGCCGAGACCAGTTCGCCGTTCTCCGGCCGCGGCCAGCCCGCGCGCTTCCAGCCCGGGCCGCCCGCCATCTTGCGCGCCGACGCGCCGTCGTCGCCGAGCTCCTCGAAGAAGGACCGCCAGGACGCCGGAACCGAGCCGGGGTCCTCTGCGTAACGCGCAGCCATCTGCTCCAGGTAAACGGCGTTGCCGCCATACAGGAAAGAGGTCTGCAGGAAAGTGTCGTTTTCCGGGGTCCGGGTCGTGTCGGCCATGGGTCTCGCGCGTGAGGGCGGCGGTGAGGGGGTTGCGGTCATGCGGCCCGCAGCGAGTGGGCGCGCTGCAGGCATGAAAGGGCGATATTCCATCTATGCCTCTTCCGGCGCCTTGAGAAGCCTCAAGCGCTGGAAATCGGAAGAAGGTCGAAGCCGGACGGCGCAGCCGCGCGCCGCCCGGCCGGGATCCTCACCCCTTCAGCAGCTCGGCCAGGGTCGAGCCCATCCGCGCCGGGCTGTCGGCGACGACGACGCCGGCGGATTTCATCGCCTCGATCTTGTCGTCCGCGCCGCCCTTGCCGCCGGAGACGATGGCGCCGGCATGGCCCATCGTGCGGCCCGGAGGCGCGGTGCGTCCGGCGATGAAGCCGACGGTGGGCTTCTTGCGCCCTTTCGCGGCCTCGTCCTTGAGGAACTGGGCGGCGTCTTCTTCCGCGGAGCCGCCGATTTCGCCGATCATGATGATCGACTGGGTTTCGGGATCCGCCAGGAACATCTCCAGGATGTCGATGTGCTCGAAGCCCTTCACCGGATCGCCGCCGATGCCCACCGCGGTTGTCTGGCCCAGACCCGCGTTGGTGGTCTGGAACACGGCCTCATAGGTCAGCGTGCCCGAGCGCGAGACCACCCCGACGGAGCCTTTCTTGAAGATCGAACCCGGCATGATCCCGATCTTGCACTCTTCCGGGGTCAGCACGCCGGGGCAGTTGGGGCCGAGCAGTTTCGAGTTCGACTTGCGCAGGCGGTCCTTCACCCGGACCATGTCCATCACCGGAATGCCTTC
>CAZLOV010000222.1:0-3091 GCA_964561235.1 uncultured Caulobacterales bacterium | reverse complement strand
TGGTCGGGGCGGCGTGATTCGAACACGCGACCCTCTGCTCCCAAAGCAGATGCGCTACCAGGCTGCGCTACGCCCCGAGCATTCTGGCTGTGTAGTTGCGCCCGCGCACGCTGGCAAGAACGCGAAGCGTTCCGTTCAGCGCCCCGGACCGTCCGCGAGGGCGGGTTCCGCCGGGGCGTCCTGCGCCGCGGCCTCTTCGGCGGCGGGCGATTCCGGCGCGTCCCAATTTCCAAACAGCGGGTGGCGCACGATGTCGCCCGGCTGGATGTTCGCCTCGATCGCACGGCCGCCGGCCAGCTCGAGCACGGCGAGCACCGGGAAATCCGACGGCATCGAGCGTTCCGACATCGGAACCGCATTATCGATGATCTTCGCGATCTCGCCGTTCGGCCGGACGAAGAGAATGTCGAGCGGCGCAAGCGTGTTGCGCATCCAGATGGAAACGTACTGCTCCTGCTCGAAATCGAAGAGCATGCCGGTGTCCGCCGGAACGGTTTCGCGCCACATCATGCCGCGCTGCCGGCTTTCAGGCGTATCGGCGACCTCGACGGTGAACTCGACCGGGCCGCCCGCCGTCTCGATCACCAGCGGATCGGGACCGGCATATTCAACAACCGCCTCGCGCGCGGTCGGATCGAACGCGCCCGGCGCGGTCTGGATCTGAAACGATGCGAAGGCCGGCGACGTGGCGATCGCGCAGACGGCCAGCAGGGAAAGCAGGGCTCTGATCATGGACGGCACGCTAGCCGAGCCGCGGCCTGCCGGCAACGCCGCCGCGCGCCTTAGACCAATGCCTGACGCTGCAATGCAGCGAAGCGCTTTACGCCCGCCTTCGGATCGGGCTTTTAGCGCGCAAACAGACCCATGGGAGACGCGGCATGCGCATCGACAAGATCCCGGTTGGCGAGAATCCGCCGGAAGACCTCAATGTCATCATCGAAGTGCCCGCCGGCGGCGAGCCGGTGAAGTACGAGATGGACAAGGACGCCGGAACGGTCTTCGTCGACCGCTTCCTGCACACGCCGATGCGCTATCCGTGTAATTACGGCTTCGTGCCGCACACGCTCTCCGACGACGGGGACCCGATCGACGTCATGGTTCTGGGCCAGTCTGCGCTGGTGCCCGGATGCGTGGTGCGCGTGCGTCCGATCGGCGTTCTGCTGATGGAGGACGAAAGCGGTCATGACGAGAAGATCCTCGCCGCGCCGCATCACAAGCTCACGCCCTTCTACGACGACATCAAGGACTATACCGACGTGCAGCCCGCCCAGCTGGCGCGCATCACGCACTTCTTCGAGCACTACAAGGATCTGGATCCGCGCAAATGGGTGAAGGTCGACGGCTGGCACGGCGCGCAGCGCGCGCGCGAGCTTGTGCTGGAATCGATCGCCCGCGCCAGCGCGGCCGCCTAGGCGCTATTCCGCGGGCTCAACCTCGTGGATGGAGAGGATGAGCCCGTTGCGCACAAAGACGTGGAAGCGCGCGCTGCAGCTTTCGCAGGTGAACACCTTCTCCCAGATGTCTTCCATCGGGATGAAATAGGTGCCCGCATGCCCGCAGCTCGGACAGGGCAGCGTGGCCTGCGGCAGGCCGAACCAGGATCGAACCATGCGGAACATGTCGGCTCCGTTGCGACATTAACTACTAAACTAATGTAAAGGCATTATTCGCCTGAGCGTCAATGCGCTTCGCTTCAGGCGCGCTTTGCGGAAATCACGATGACGGCGGCGCCGCCTTGCGCCGGATTCTCCGGAGCGCGGGTGCAAAACAGCCGCTCTTCCCCGGCGTTGACCGCTCCAGGAACGCGCCGTGTCTCCATCCCGGCGATCCAGCCGCGGAAGGGCTCGATATCGCTTGAGGCGTTCAGGGCGAACAGCGCGATCTCGACCTCTGAGACAGCAAAGGCATGCCCGTTTCGAAGCCGGACCGGCACGCGGTTCGGCGTTTCGCAGACCGCCGCCGGGTCGATCCGGGCCTCGAGCCCGGCGATCATTTCCGAACGCCTGTCCTCAGCGCCGGCCATCCAAGCCAGCCACATCGCCACGGCGAGAACGACCGCCGCACCCGCAGCCGCAATCCCCCTGATGGCGTTGAGCCTCGTGTCCATGCCGCCTCCGCATTCGTGCGGAGCATGCCTGCTCAGACGTAAACAGGCGTGAAACCAGGGCGGAGACGAGGATCCGGCACGCGCGAGTGGCAGGCCCTAGGGGAATCGAACCCCTCTTTCCAGGTTGAAAACCTGGCGTCCTAACCGATAGACGAAGGGCCCGCTGTCTCGCGAGACGGGGTGTATATAGCGCCTCGATTCCGGGTGCAAGCATCCGGCACGGGAATATCTGTCATAAGATGCAGAGCGCCGGCAACCCTCTGAGCGGCAGGGTCAATCGGCGTGTGCGAGGTCCTCGAGCAGCAGTTCGGCCTTGCGTCCGAAGCGCCCGTCCTCGCCCTTGATGCGGCCCGCCAGCCGCCACGGCCCCTCGCCTCCTGTGAGAAGCGCCATGCCCATGGGCGCATCGGCGCAGCGAAACGCGATCACCCCAAGCGTGGTTCCGTCGCGCGACTGGAAGCTGGCGCGCACATGATCCGTCCCGACCCGTTTGGCGAAGGTCTTGCGCAGATCCGCCAGCGCAAACCGCGGCTCGGCATGGCCCGCGCCGAAGGGACCCGCCGCCTGCAGCGCCGCCCATGTGTCAAACGTCACCGCCGCCGGCGACAACACGCCGTCCAGGGTGAGCGTCCGCGCCTCCTCGGCCGCCGCCCATTCAGCCGCCAGCCGGTCGCGCATGAAGGCGCGGAACGCCTCCAGCCGCCCCGCCTCGATGGTCAGCCCGGCCGCCATTGCGTGCCCCCCGCCTGCGATGAGAAGCCCCGCCGCGCGGGCGTCTGCGATTGCGGTTCCGAGATCGACGCCGGGACAGGAGCGGCCCGAACCTTTGCCGACGCCGGTTTCCGGATCGAGACCGATGACGATCGCCGGGCGGTTGAAGCGATCCTTCAGACGGCCTGCGACAATGCCCACGACGCCTGGATGCCAGCCCTCGCCCACAGCGATCAGGACCGGCTCGGCCGGATTGCCGGCGTCCGCCTCCAC
>CAZLOV010000221.1:0-3124 GCA_964561235.1 uncultured Caulobacterales bacterium | reverse complement strand
CCAGCGGATGGTTGATGAGCAGGAACTCCATCACGCCTTCGCGCGCCTTCTTCACGAGCGGCGAAAGCGTGCGCATCTGGGGCGGCTCGCCATTGGGACCGCCGCGCATGTCGCGCACGAGGAAGGCGCAGGAAGCCACCGGCTTGGGCGCGCCGACAAGCTCGACGAGACACATCCGGCAATTGCCCGCGATCGACAGCCGCTCGTGATAGCAAAAGCGCGGAATCTCGCGGCCCGCCGCTTCCGCGGCCTGCAGGAGATTGTAGCTGACGGGGACTTCGACCTCGTCGCCGTCGATGATGATCTTGCGCAGCTCTTCGCTCATCGGTCCCTACTCCGCCGCGACGGCTGGCGTGAAGACGGGCTTGCCCGTGCGGTAATTGTTGATGCGGTCCTCGATCTCGTGGCGGAAATGCCGGATGAGGCCCTGAACCGGCCACGCCGCCGCGTCGCCCAGCGCGCAGATCGTGTGGCCCTCCACCTGGCCGGCGACATCGAGCAGGTCGTCGATCTCGGAGGTCTCCGCCTCGCCGCGCGCCATGCGCTCAAGCACGCGCCACATCCAGCCCGTGCCCTCCCGGCACGGCGTGCACTGGCCGCAGCTTTCGTGCTTGTAGAAGTAGGAAATGCGCGCAATCGCCCGGACCACGTCGGTTGAGTTGTCCATGACGATGACGGCGGCGGTGCCAAGACCGGTCTTGTGTTCCTTGAGCGCGTCGAAATCCATCAGGACGTCGTCGCAGATCTCCTTGGGAATGAGCGGCACCGAGGAACCGCCCGGAATGACCGCCTTGAGATTGTCCCAGCCGCCGCGCACGCCGCCGGCGTAGGTGTCGATCAGCGTGCGGAGCGGGATCGACATCGCCTCCTCGACATTGCACGGCGCGTTCACATGGCCGGAGATCGAGAAGATCTTGGTGCCGGCGTTGCCTTCTCGCCCGAAGGAGGAGAACCACTGCGCGCCGCGGCGCAGGATGGTTCCCGCCACCGCGATCGACTCCACGTTGTTCACCGTGGTCGGACACCCGTAAAGGCCCGCATTGGCCGGAAACGGCGGCTTGAGGCGCGGCTGGCCCTTCTTGCCCTCGAGGCTTTCCAGAAGCGCGGTCTCCTCGCCGCAGATATACGCGCCTGCACCATGGTGGACGTACAGGTCGAAGTCCCAGCCATGGACGTTGTTCTTGCCGATCAGCCCCGCGTCATAGGCTTGCAGGATCGCCGCTTCGAGGCGCTCGCGCTCCTGGACGTACTCGCCGCGGATATAGATGTAGCAGGCATGCGCCTGCATGGCGTAGCTGGCGATCAGGCAGCCTTCGACGAGCAGGTGGGGATCATGGCGCATGATCTCCCGGTCCTTGCAGGTGCCGGGTTCGGATTCATCCGCGTTGACCACCAGATAATGCGGGCGCGCGCCGACTTCCTTCGGCATGAACGACCATTTCAGCCCGGTCGGGAAACCCGCGCCGCCGCGGCCGCGCAGGCCGGACTTCTTCATCTCGTCGATGATCCAGTCGCGGCCCTGTTCGAGGATCTCGCGCGTGCCGCGCCAGCAGCCGCGCTGCTTGGCGCCCTCCAGCCCCCAGTCATGGAAGCCGTAGAGATTGGTGAAGATGCGGTCGGCGTCCTGAAGAAGCTGGGTCATGCCCCCTTCTCCTCCGATAGCTTGCGGGCCTGAGCGATCCAGTCCTCACGCTCGATGCGGCCCTTGAACTTGAGCTGCGCGTCCACCCAGGCGGTGTTTTCCGGCGTCCAGGCGGCGATCTGGTCGAAATGGAAGACGCCAAGCCCGTTCAGCAGCGCCTCGATCTTCGGCCCGATGCCGCTGATCGTCTTCAGATCATCCGCCTCGCCCTTGCGCGGCTTGGCGAGCAGGTCAGGCTGTTCGCCCGCGCCGTCGACGGCGTCCTTCGCCTGACGGCGGTCTTCCTTGGGCTTGGCGGCGATCGCCTTTTTCGGGGCGGGCGCGGGCGCATCGGCGGGGGCCGCCGCAGGGCCCGCCTCCGGCTTCGCCGCGTTCGGCAGCGGAGACGTTTTCGCCGCCGAGCCGTCATAGAGCGCCTCATCGGTCAGCACCGGAACCGTCGCCTGAGTCGGCTCCGAGGCGCGGCGCGCGGAAACCGGACCCTGCTCGACAGGCTTGCCCGCGCGAAGATCAGCGAGGATGCGCTTCATCGCGTCCGTGTTGAGATCCTCGTAATACCAATCGCCTTCAGCGTTGGAGATCTGCACCATCGGCGCGTTCGCGCACGCGCCGAGGCACTCCACCTCGATCCAGGAGAACTTGCCGTCGGGCGACACCGTTCCGCTCGGCCCGATCTCGTCCTTCAGCGCCTGCTTGATGTCGTCGGAGCCGCGCAGCCAGCACGGCGTTGTGCCGCACATCTGCACGTGATGCTCGCCCACGGGGGCTAGATTGAACATCGTGTAGAAGGTGGCGACCTCGTAGACGCGGATGTACGGCATCTCCAGCCGCTCGGCGATCAGGCGCATGGCCGGCTCGGTCACCCAGCCTTCCTGCTTCTGCGCGATCCAGAGCAGCGGAATGACCGCCGAGGCCTTCTTCGCCTCGGGATACTTGTTCAGCCAGAACGCGACCTTTTCTTCGCTCGGCTCTGAAAACACAAAGCCTTCCGGCTGTTGGGCATGAAGACGGCGGACGCTCATCGGTCGATCTCCCCGAACACGATGTCGAGCGAGCCGAGGATCGCGGACACGTCAGCGAGCATGTGGCCCTTGTTGAGGTGATCCATGGCCTGCAGGTGGGCGTAGCCCGGCGCGCGGATCTTTACCCGGTAGGGCTTGTTGGTGCCGTCCGCGATCATGTAGACGCCGAATTCGCCCTTGGGCGCCTCGACGGCGGCGTAACACTCGCCCTCCGGCACGTGTATGCCCTCGGTGTAGAGCTTGAAGTGGTGAATGAGCGCCTCCATCGAGCGCTTCATCTCCGCGCGCCGCGGCGGGGCGAACTTCGTGTCGGTGGGCAACACGTCGCCCTGGTTCTCCGGGCGGGAGAGCCATTCGCAGCATTGCTTCATGATCTTGCAGGACTCGCGCATCTCCTCCATGCGGACGAGATAGCGGTCCCAGTTGTCGCCGTTCTTGCCGACGGCGATCTTGAAGTCGA
>CAZLOV010000220.1:0-3153 GCA_964561235.1 uncultured Caulobacterales bacterium | reverse complement strand
GGGCCGGGTTCGAGGCGCTCGCCGAGGCGATGACGGAAGCAACCGGAACCAAGCACGACGCGGAGGCCGCCGCCGCCGGGGGGCTGCGCGTGGCGGTTGCTGCGATGGCGCGCGCGATCCGCAAGGTGACGCTGGAAAAGGGCCGCGACGTCGATGATTTCGTCCTGCAGTGTTTCGGCGGCGCAGGCGGCCAGCATGCCTGCCTGGTGGCTGACGAGCTGGGCGTGCGCACCATCCTCGTGCATCCGCTCGCGGGCGTGCTGTCTGCGCTCGGCATAGGGCTCGCCGACGAGGTCGACATCCGCCGCGCCTCCATCGAACAGCCGCTCGACGCCGGAAGCGTACAGTCGGCGCGACGCACGCTTGAAGCTCTCAAGAGCGCACAGGAGGCCGCCCTGGGTGCTGAGGGCCTGACGATCGAACCGCGCGCCGCGCTGCGCTATGACGGCGCAGACACCCGGTTCGAAGCGCCGTTTGCAGCGCCTGACGAGATGCGCGCAGCCTTCGAGCGCCTGCATCAGGAGCGCTACGGGGTCATCTCGCCGGAGCGCGGGCTTGTGCTGGAAAGCGTCGTCAGCGAAGCGCGGCGCGCGGGCGCGGCTGTGGAGACCGTCACGCTGCCGGCCGGACCGGCGCCGGAGCCGGAGGCGCGGGTGCGTCTCTGGAGCGGAACGATGCACGACGACGCCGCGCTTTTCACGCGCGCGCGCCTGCCCGCCGGGGTTGCGATCGACGGGCCGGCCCTTATCGCCGAGGAGACCGCCACCACCGTGGTGGACGCAGGCTGGCGGGCGACGGTGAAACCGGGCGGCGAGCTGGTGCTGAGCCGCATCGGCGCGCGCCCGCGCGAGCGCGTCGAAGCATCGGATACGCCCGATCCTGTCTTGCTGGAGCTGTTCAACAATCTCTTCATGGCCGCAGCCGAGCGCATGGGCGCGGTGCTGCGCGACACCGCCACGAGCGTGAATATCAGGGAGCGGCTGGATTTTTCCTGCGCCGTGTTCGACGCGCAGGGCGGGCTGCTGGCGAACGCGCCGCACATGCCCGTCCATCTCGGCGCCATGGGCGAGAGCGTGCGCACGGTCATCCGCAGCCGCGGCGGATCGCTCAAGCCGGGCGACCAGATCGCGCTCAACAACCCGTTCAACGGCGGTTCGCACCTTCCCGACGTCACCGTGATCGCGCCCGTGTTCGACGCAGCGGGCGGGGCGCTGCGTTTCTTCGTCGCCAATCGAGGCCACCACGCCGATATCGGCGGGCTGACGCCGGGCTCCACCCCGCCGGACGCGCGCACGCTGGAGGAGGAAGGCGTCGTCATCGACGATTTCCTGCTGTGCGAGGCGGGCGTCTTCCGCGAGGACGCCTTGCGCGCGGTGCTTGCGCAAGCGTCCTATCCCGCGCGCAATCCCGACGCCAACATCGCCGATCTGCGCGCGCAGATCGCCGCCAACCGGGCGGGCGTGGAGGATCTGAACGCCCTGATCGCGCGCTATGGCTGGGAAGGGGTCTCCGCCTACGCCGGCCATGTCATGGACAACGCCGAAGCGAGCGTGAGGCGCGTGATCGGGCGGCTCTCGGACGGCTCCATGCAGACCATCATGGACGACGGCCTGCCGCTTTGCGCCGCTGTCACCATCGACCATGCAGCAGGATCCGCCCGCATCGACTTCACCGGAACCGGCGCGCAGAGGCCCGGCAATTTCAATGCGCCGCCCGCGGTTGCGCGCTCGGCGGTGCTTTACGTGTTCCGCTGCCTTCTCGACGATCCGCTGCCGCTCAACGAGGGCTGCCTGCGCCCGCTTGAGCTGATCATTCCGGAAGGCTCCTTCCTCAATCCGGAGCCGGGCGCGGCTGTAGTGGCGGGCAATACCGAGGTCAGCCAGGCGCTGTGCAACGTTTTGATCGGCGCGCTGCAGGCCGGAGCCGCCAGCCAGGGAACGATGAACAACCTGCTCTTCGGCAATACGCGCTTCCAGTATTACGAGACGATCTGCGGCGGCGCGGCGGCCGGGCCGGGGTTCGCGGGCGTCTCGGCCGTGCACACCCACATGACCAACACGCGCATCACCGACGCCGAGATCCTCGAGCTGAACTATCCGCTTCGGCTCGAGCGCTTCGCGGTGCGGCGCGGCTCCGGCGGCGCGGGCCGTTTCAGCGGCGGAGACGGCGCGGTGCGCACGCTGCGCGCGCTTGAGCCGATGACCGCCACGCTCGTCTCCTCCTCGCGCGCTGTGGCGCCGTTCGGCATGGCGGGCGGCGGAGACGGCGCGGCGGGCCGGCAGCATGTCGAACGCGCCAACGGCGCGCACGAGGCGATCAGCGGCGTGGCGAAGGTCGAGCTGGGCCCCGGCGACGCGCTGACGGTTGAAACCCCGGGCGCGGGCGGCTGGGGCGAACCCGAGGCCTCATGAAGAAGAGGCGGACCTGACGGCCCGCCCTTCAAGGCTTGGTCAAGCGGGTGCGAACCGCGCCTAGTTCAGGTGAAAACGGTCGAGATGCATGACCTTGGAGAAGGCGCGGGCGAAGTCGTTGACGAACTTGGTCTCCGCATCGGAGCCCGCATAAACCTCGCAGATCGCGCGCAGCTGGCTGTTCGAGCCGAACACCAGATCAACCCGCGTGCCGGTCCATTTGACCTCCCCGGTCTTGCGGTCGCGCGCCTCGAAGATTTCCTCGTCGGGCCCGGTCGGCGTCCACTCCACGCCCATGTCGAGCAGGTTGACGAGGACGTCGTTGGTCAGCTGACCCGGCCGCTCGGTCAGCACGCCATGGCTCGATCCGCCATGATTGGCGCCGATCGCGCGCAGGCCGCCTATGAGGACGGTCATTTCAGGCGCGCTGAGCGTGAGCAGCTGGGCTTTGTCCAGAAGCAGCTCCTCGGCCGGCCGGTCCTTGCCGGTCCCGCCATAATTGCGGAAGCCGTCCGAGGTCGGCTCCAGCACCGCAAAGCTTTCCACGTCGGTCATCTCGTCGGTGGCGTCGGTGCGGCCGGGGTGGAACGCGACGGAAACGTCGTGACCCGCCGCCAGGGCGGCGGCTTCAACCGCTGCACAGCCGCCGAGCACGATCAGGTCGGCGAGGGAGACCCTTTTGTCGCCCGACTGGGCGTCGTTGAACTCCTGCTGGATCCCCTCCAGGGTCTTCAGAACCATG
>CAZLOV010000219.1:0-3155 GCA_964561235.1 uncultured Caulobacterales bacterium | reverse complement strand
CCGGTGAGCGCCTCGAACTCGGTGATGCTCTCGATCTCCTCGCCGAAGAAGGAGATCCGCCAGGCGCGTTCGTCATAGTGGGCGGGAAAGATCTCCAGCGTGTCCCCGCGCACGCGGAAGGCCCCACGCTGGAAGGCCGCGTCGTTGCGCTGGTACTGCAGCGAGACGAGCGAGCGCATCACCTCGCGCGGATCGACCTCCTGGCCGACCTTCAGGTCGAAGGTCATGGCGGTGTAGGTCTCCACCGAGCCGATGCCGTAGATGCAGGAGACCGACGCGACGATGATGACGTCGTCACGCTCCAGGATCGCCCGGGTCGCGGCGTGGCGCATCCGGTCGATCGCCTCGTTGATGGAGCTTTCCTTTTCAATATACGTGTCGGTGCGCGGAACATACGCCTCCGGCATGTAATAGTCATAGTATGAAACGAAGTATTCAACGCTGTTTTCAGGAAAAAATGATTTAAACTCGCCATAGAGTTGCGCCGCCAGGGTCTTGTTCGGCGCCAGCACCAGGGCGGGGCGCTGCACCGCCTCGATGACCTTGGCCATGGTGTAGGTCTTGCCCGAGCCCGTCACGCCGAGCAGCACCTGGTCGCGCTCCTCGCCGGTCAGCCCCTCGACGAGTTCCGCGATCGCCTGCGGCTGGTCGCCGGCGGGTTCGTATTCGGACACGCATTTGAAGCGCACGCCGCCTTCGGACTTGTCCGGCCGGTCGGGCCGGTGCGGCGTCCAGTTCGCCGGCAGGGAGAGGGCGTCCTGGATGCGGATCGCCTCCGGCGCATCGAGGATGAAGTCCGCCTGGCCCATGTCGGCGACCCCGCCCACGCCTTCGCGGACGGTGTCGGGCGTGGCGGGCACGAGGGCGTCGTCAGTCGTCAGTCGGGGCATGACCGCAATATGTCCCCGGCGCGCGCGGATTTCGAGCCTGCGCGCTGCGCGCGGTTCCGGCGTTCAAGCCTTGGTTAACCGCAACGGGGCAGCATCAGCGCTCACAACGGCTCCCCAGCGGATAACGCCACGCCCATGTCCGGCAGCTTCGAGCGCATCCGGGTCCTGATCCTCGAGGACAACCACCACATGTCCTCCATCCTGCGGACGATCCTGCAGGGCTTCGGCGTGCGCCATGTCTTCGAAGCGCGCGACGCGGCGGACGCCTTTGAGTCCATGCGCTCGAACAATCCCGACATCGCCATGGTCGACTACATGCTCGGCGACGTCGACGGGCTGGAGTTCACCCGCCTCGTGCGCAACGCCTCCGACAGCCCGAACAAATATCTGCCGATCGTCATGGTCTCCGGCCACACCGACCGGTCGAAGATCATGGAGGCGATCAACGCGGGCGTGAACGAATACCTCGCCAAGCCCGTCAAGCCGGTCGACGTGTACAACCGCTTTGTCGCGCTGATGGAGCGGCCGCGCCGCTTCATCAAGACCGCAGGTTATTTCGGACCGGACCGGCGCCGGCGGCAGGACCCGCGCTACCAGGGCCCATGGCGGCGCGCGACCGACCATCAGGACGACGACCCCGAGGCGCCGATCGATTTCGGCTAGCGCATCGGCGGGGCGGCGTCCGCGCTCGGCCATTGCTCGGTGAACAAAAGCGCGGAGGTGTCGTAGCCGACGCTTTCCAGCCATGCGAGCCGCGCCTCGAGCACCTCCGGCTCCATTTGCGGCGTGCGCGCGAGGATCCAAAGATACCGTCCGTCCGGCTCGGAGACGATCGCCCAGGCGTAATCCTCCGCGCGGTCGATCACCCAGTAATCGCCCCAGAACGGACCGAAGAAGGACACCTCCAGCTTCGCGCCGTTCGCGCCGACGACGCGGGCGCGGGCTTCCGCGCGCGACACGCGCCCGTCCAGGCTGTCCTTTCGGCAGGTGTTGACCACGGCGAGGCGGCCCGGGCCGGCGATCTCGTAATCCGCCGTCACGCCGGTGCAGCCTTCCTGGAACGCCACGTCATAACGGGCGATCTCGAACCAGCGCCCGGCATAGCGCTCAAGCTCCACGCCGTCGGCAACCGGCGGCGGATCATCCCCCGCCAACCGGTCGGGCGGCGGGGTGAAGCAGGCCGCCAGAGGCAAGGCGGCGGCGAGGACGAGAAGGCGGCGCATCAAGGGCTCCGGAGACCACTGCGCACGCAGCATAGCCCGGTTGCGTTCCCCGATCACCCGCGTGCGGCGGCGAGCAGGGCCTCGACCTCCGCCTCGCCGGTGCACCAGCTGGTCACGAAGCGCGCCGAGCCGTCCGGCCAGGCGTAGAAGCCCGCTCCGGCCTCGCGCAGGCGTCCGGCGAGGGCGGGGTCAAGCCGGATGAAGACCTCGTTGCCCTCGACCGGGTGGGCCAGTTCACAGCCGGGCAGGGCGGCGAGCCCGCGGCTCAGCACGCCCGCCATCGCGTTCGCGTGCCGGGCGAGGTGCAGCCAGAGCCCGCCGTCCAGCCAGGCGTCGAACTGGGCGGCGATAAAGCGCATTTTCGGAGCCATGTGCCCGGCGCGCTTCTGGCGGGCCTGAAGCCGGCTGAAGCGATCCCTGACGCTGGGAAACAGGATCACCGCTTCCGCGGCGAGCGCGCCGTTCTTCGTGGCCCCGAGGCACAGCGCATCCACGCCGGCCCGCCAGGTGATGTCGGCGGGCGCGACATCGAGCGAGGCGGCCGCGTTGGCGAAGCGCGCCCCGTCCATGTGGACGAAAAGCCCCCGCGCCTTCGCGGCGGCGGCGCGCTCGCGCACCTCCTCCACCGTGTAGGCGCCGCCGCTCTCGTTGAGCTGGGAGAGCGAGAGCACTTCCGGCGGCGTGGCGTGGACAAAGTCCTGCGGCCATTGGGCGAGCGCGCCGTTGATGGCGGCGGTGTCGATCCTGGCGTGGGCGCCGGGCAGCGGGAGCAGCTTGGCGCCTCCGGTGAAGAATTCCGGCGCGCCGCGCTCGTCGCGGTGGATGTGGGCCTCGTCGTGACACAGGATCATGCCGTCGCGGCCGCACAGCACGGACAGCGCAAGCGCGTTGGAAGCCGAGCCCGATACCGCAAACAGCACCTCCAGCTCCGTCTCAAACAGATGTTCAAGCCGCGCCTTGACGCGGGCCGAGACAGGGTCGGCGCCGTAGCTGGGCGCAAAGCCCGTGTTGGCGGCGGCGATCGCCTCGATCAGGCGGGGAT
>CAZLOV010000218.1:0-3158 GCA_964561235.1 uncultured Caulobacterales bacterium | reverse complement strand
ATGCTTCGCGCCGCCGCCGCACTTGCGGCGTTATCCACCGCCCTGCAATTCACGCCCGCCGCGCAGGCCCAGCCCTACCAGGCGCAGAGCCGCTACGCCGCCGAGCGCGCCTACCAGCAATGCCTCGCCGAGCGTCGCGAGCGTCAGGTCGCCGGGGCCGTGATCGGCGGCATTCTCGGCGCCGTCATCGGCGCGGAAATCGCCGACGACGATGACGACCGGCGCTATGACCGCCGGGACCACCGCTATGGTCACCGTTACGACCGGCGGCATTATCGCTATGATCGCCGCTACGGGCGTTACGACCGCCGCTACGACCGGTATTACGGCCGCCGTCACCACTCCGGCTATGACGGCGACGGCGCCGCGGTGCTCGTCGGCGGCGGGCTGGGCGCGGTCACAGGCGCAGCGATTGCGGGCGGCCAGGACTGCGAGCAGCTGCTGCGCGGCGCGGCGGGTTACGACCCGCGGGGTTACGACGCACGCTATGATCCGCGCTATGACGGCCGGTACGATCCCCGGTACGGCGAGCGCTATGATCCGCGCTATCCGGAACCCTACGGCTACGGAAACGACCGCCTCGCCGGCGCGCCGCGCGATGCGCGCGTCTATGAGGCTCCTCGGCAAGGCCGGGACGATCCGCGGCTTTACGCAGCGCAGTCCCAGCGTCCGGGCTCGGACACCTGCCGCTGGATGAGCGCCGGCGATGGGCGCCAGACCTGGATGTGCCAGGGTTCGGACGGCGTGTGGCGTCCGGCCGAGCGCTAGGCCTTCACGGCAAAGAGAAGCCGCTCGGCGTTGCCGTCCGCACCCCTGATGGGACTGTCCGCGGCGCCGGCGGGCAACCATGCCCGCGCCTGCAGCCAGGCGACCGCCTGAGCTTCCGCCCTCGCGGCGGCGTCCCGGTCGTTGACGATCCCACCCTTGCCGATGAAGGCGCGGCCGACCTGGAATTGAGGCTTGAACAGCGCGACGAGCCGCGCCTGCGGCGCCGCCAGCGACAGCGGCCGTTCGAGGACCTTCTCAAGACCGATGAAGCTCGCGTCGCAAACGATGAGCTGCGGGGCGAAGCCGATATCGGCTGCGCTCAGATCGCGCGCGTCGACGCCTTCCAGAGAGATGATCCGCGGATTCGCCCGCAGGCGCGCATGAAGCTGGCCTCGCCCGACATCGACCGCGCAGACGCGCGCTGCGCCGCGTTCGAGAAGCACCTCGGTGAAGCCGCCCGTGGAAGCGCCGACATCGAGACAGTCCAAGCCGCCGGGATCGACGCCGAACGCCTCGAGCCCGCCGATCAGCTTGAGCGCGGCGCGGCTGACATAGGGATGCGCCGGCTCGGCGGAGACGTCCGCCCCGTCGGGAATCCTCGCCGAGGGCCGCGAAATCCTCGCGCCGTTGACGCTCACCCCTCCGGCTTCAATCGCCGCGCGCGCTTTCGCCCGGCTGTCGAAATAGCCATGCTCGACAAGCCAGACGTCTGCGCGCATGGAGACGCTCAGGCGAGCGCCCGCGCCGCATCCTCCGCCCGGCCGAGCGCCTCAAGCGCGGTTGCGGCGATGTGTCGGGCGTTGAGACCGGCGGTTTCGTACATGTTGTAGGGCGTGTCCTGGTCCTGGAAGACGTCGGGCAGCGTCATGGTGCGGATCTTCACACCGTTATCGAGCGCGCCCTTCTCCGCGAGCATGTGCAGCACGAAGGCGCCGAAGCCGCCGCGGGCGCCTTCCTCGAGCGTGACGACCACCTCGTGTTCGCGGACCAGCCGCAGGATCAGGTCTTCATCGAGCGGTTTGGCGAAGCGGGCGTCGGCGACGGTTGTCGACAGGCCGTAGGCGGCGAGCTGATCGGCGGCCTTTTCGGCCTCCTGCAGGCGTCCGCCGAAGGACAGCAGCGCCACGGCCGTGCCTTCGCGCAGGATGCGGCCCTTGCCGATCTCAAGCGCTTCGACAAGTTCGGGCATCTCCAGACCGGTCGCTTCGCCCCGGGGATAACGGAAGGCGCTGGGACGATCGTCGATCTCCACCGCGGTGCGGACCATGCGCGCAAGCTCGACCTCGTCGCCCGCCGCCATGAGCACGAAGCCCGGCAACATGCCCAGATAGCCGACATCGAAAGCGCCGGCATGCGTCTGGCCGTCAGCGCCGACAAGCCCGGCGCGGTCGATGGCGAAGCGCACCGGCAGCTTCTGGATGGCGACATCGTGGACCACGCTGTCATAGCCGCGCTGGAGGAACGTTGAATAGATCGCCGCAAACGGCTTGAGCCCGTCGGCTGCGATGCCGGCGGCGAAGGTGACGGCGTGCTGCTCGGCGATGCCGACGTCAAAGGCGCGGTCGGGAAACGCCTTGGCGAACTTGTCCACGCCGGTGCCGCCGGGCATCGCAGCGGTGACGGCGACGATGGCGGGGTCCTTCTTCGCCTCCCGGATAAGCTGATCGGCGAACACGGCGGTGTAGCTCGGCGCGTTGCCCTTCTTCTTCTGCTGCTCGCCGGTGACGACGTTGAACTTCGAAACGCCGTGATACTTGTCAGCGGCCGCCTCGGCCGGCTCGTAGCCCTTGCCCTTCTGCGTCACGCAATGGATGAGCACCGGGCCGTCCTGGTTGTCGCGCACGTTCTTCAGCACGCGCAGCAACTGGGACATGTCGTGTCCGTCGATCGGGCCGACATAGAAAAAGCCCATCTCCTCAAACAGCGTGCCGCCGACGGCCATGCCGCGCAGGTATTCCTCCGCGCGCCGGGCGGGCTCCTCCATGCCCACGGTCTTCGCCACGCTGCGGCCGAGCTTGCGGAGGCTGGAATAGCCGCGGCTGGAGACGAGGCGCGCGAAATAATGGCTCATCGCGCCCACCGGCGGCGCGATCGACATGTCGTTGTCGTTGAGGATGACGATGAGGTTCTTGTCGAGCGCGCCGGCGTTGTTCATGGCTTCATAGGCCATGCCCGCCGTCATCGAGCCGTCGCCGATCACCGCGACGCATTTGCGGTCCTCGTTCTTGAGGTCTTTCGAGACGGCGAAGCCGAGCGCTGCGGAGATCGAGGTGCCGGCGTGGGCCGCCCCGAACGGGTCGTATTCGCTTTCGGACCGCTTGGTGAAGCCCGACAGGCCGCCGCCCTGGCGCAGCGTGCGAATCCGGTCGCGCCGCCCGGTCAGGATCTTG
>CAZLOV010000217.1:0-3194 GCA_964561235.1 uncultured Caulobacterales bacterium | reverse complement strand
GAGGACGCGCTCACCTCCATCGCGCGCAAGGCGATCGCGCGCAAGACCGGCGCGCGCGGCCTGCGCTCGATCATGGAGGGCATCCTGCTCGAGACCATGTTCGAGTTGCCTGGCCTTGAAGGCGTCGAGGAGGTCGTGGTCAACGCCGAGGTGGTCGAGGGCAACGCAAAGCCGCTCTACATCTATTCCGAGCGCCGCGAGAAACAGGAAGAAGCCCCGCGCCAGGGGGCCTGATCCGTCGAAGCCGCGTCCCTTTCGGCGCAGCTCCAGGATTTTGCGTCATGCAGGCCCCGGCTCGGCGCATCGAGCCGGGGCTCCATGTTTCAAGGGCTTGCCGGCGGCGTCTGCTGCCGTGCGGCCGGCTTCCTTGAATAGCTTCCTTGCCGGGTCCACTTGTTAAGGTCTGCAAACGAGGCGAGGCTTCAGGCCTGCTTCTCCACGCTCTCGCCGGCGCTGCAGAAGCGGGCCGGCGGGTTCCGGCCGACCCGCGGCGGAGCCGCTGAAGAAAGAGACGTCATGACTGAGACGACCATCCTCCCCCTTCTTCCCCTGCGCGACATTGTCGTGTTTCCCCACATGATCGTGCCGCTTTTCGTGGGACGGGAGAAATCCGTGCGCGCCCTCGAAGAGGTGATGCGCGCCGACAAGCAGATCCTGCTGGCGACGCAGAAGAACGCCGGCGACGACGATCCCGAGCCCGACGCGATCTTTGAAACCGGGCTTGTCGCCTCCGTGCTGCAGCTGCTCAAGCTGCCCGACGGCACCGTGAAGGTGCTCGTGGAAGGCGGCCGCCGCGCGAATATCACCGGCTATCTCGAGAACGAGGCCTTTTTCCAGGCCGAGGCCGAACTCGTCGACGATCTCAATGGCGATCCGTCCGAGGCCGAGGCGCTCATGCGCGCGGCGAAGGAAAAATTCGAAGACTACGTCAAGCTCAACAAGAAAGTGCCGCCTGAAGCGCTTTCGGCGGTCTCCGAGATTGCCGATCCGTCCAAGATGGCGGACACGATCGCCGCCCATCTTGCGGTCAAGCTGCCGGAAAAGCAGGAGCTTCTCTCTAATCCTGACGTGGGTCAGCGCCTGGAGAAGGTGTTCGGCCTCATGGAAGGCGAAATCTCCGTCCTCCAGGTCGAAAAGAAGATCCGCTCGCGCGTGAAGCGCCAGATGGAGAAGACGCAGCGCGAATACTACCTGAACGAGCAGATGAAGGCGATCCAGCGCGAGCTGGGTGAGGGCGACGACGGCCGCGAGGAGCTTGCCGAGCTCGAGGAGCGCATCGCCGGCACCAAGCTCTCCAAGGAGGCGCGCGCCAAGGTGGACGCGGAGTTCAAGAAGCTCCGCCAGATGAGCCCGATGTCGGCGGAAGCCACTGTCGTGCGGAATTATCTCGACTGGATCCTCTCGCTGCCCTGGAACAAGAAAAAGCGGATCCGGACCGATCTCGCCAAGGCTCAGGCCACGCTGGATGCGGATCATTACGGGCTTGAGAAGGTCAAGGACCGCATCGTCGAACACCTTGCGGTGCAGGCGCGCACGAAGAAGATCAAGGGGCCGATCCTCTGCCTCGTCGGGCCGCCGGGCGTCGGCAAAACCTCGCTTGGCCGTTCGATCGCGGAGGCCACCGGGCGCGAGTTCGTGCGCGTTTCGCTGGGCGGCGTGCGCGACGAGGCCGAGATCCGCGGCCATCGCCGCACCTATATCGGCTCCATGCCGGGGCGCATCATCCAGTCGATGAAGAAGGCGAAGAGCTCCAACCCGCTCTTCCTGCTCGACGAGATCGACAAGCTGGGCATGGACTATCGCGGCGATCCGGCGTCCGCGCTGCTCGAGGTGCTCGATCCCGAGCAGAACGCGACGTTCAACGACCACTATCTGGAGGTCGATTTCGACCTGTCCGACGTGATGTTCATAACCACGGCGAACACGCTCAACATGCCCCAGCCGCTTCTCGACCGCATGGAGGTGATCCGCATCGCGGGCTACACCGAGGACCAGAAGGTGGAGATCTGCAAGCGACACCTCATCCCCAAGCAGCTGAAGAACCATGCGCTCAAGGAAAGCGAATGGTCGATCAGCGACGAGGCCCTGCGTGACGTCATCCGTTATTACACGCGCGAGGCCGGTGTCCGGAACCTGGAGCGCGAGATCGCCTCGCTGGCGCGCAAGGGCGTCCGCAAGCTCGAGGAGAAGACCGAAACCCGCATCGAGATTACGCCGGATACGCTCGGCGACTATCTGGGCGTGAAGAAATACCGTTACGGCGAAACCGAGGAGGAGAACCGCGTGGGTCTCGTCACGGGGCTGGCCTGGACGGAAGTCGGCGGCGATCTGCTTTCCATCGAGGCTATCCGCATGCCCGGCCGCGGGAAAATGACCGTCACGGGCAATCTGCGCGACGTCATGAAGGAGTCGATCTCCGCAGCGAACTCCTATGTGCAGGCGCGTGCGCCGGCGCTCGGGATCAAGCCGACGGTCTTCCGCACCACCGACATCCACGTCCACGTGCCCGAAGGCGCAACGCCCAAGGACGGTCCGTCTGCGGGCGTGGCGATGATCACGGCGATCGTGTCCACCCTTACGGGCGTGCCTGTGCGCAAGGATGTCGGCATGACCGGCGAAATCACGCTGCGCGGGCGGGTGCTGCCGATCGGCGGCCTCAAGGAGAAGCTGCTCGCCGCCCTTCGCGGCGGGGTGAAGACGGTGCTGATCCCGATCGACAACGAGAAGGACCTCGCCGACATCCCCGAAAACGTGAAGGAAGGGCTGAAGATCATCCCCGTCGAGACCGTCGACCAGGTGATCGAACATGCGCTGGCCGAAAGCGTCGAGCCGATCGAATGGACCGAGGCGGACGCCGCTGCGTTGGCGGCGCTGCCGCAGGGCGGCGACCATGCCGAGCAGCGGCCGCACTGACGCGCGGCAAGACGTTTAACGATCAAAACCCCGGAGCCGAGGCTCCGGGGTTTTTACGTTCCGCGCCGCCGCCTAGTTGCGCTGGAGCGCGAAGGCGCCTTCGGTCTGGCCGATGAAGGTCTTCTGGCAGTCCTCAATCGTTGCTGTCTCCGAGAACGGGCATGCAAACCCGTCCGCCTCGACGACGCGCACCAGCATCTGGTCGCTTGCGTCCACCGTATAGCGGCTGACGTGACCCCCTGAAATTCCTCCACGGAAGGGTAGAGTTCGGCCCAAGGAAG
>CAZLOV010000216.1:0-3240 GCA_964561235.1 uncultured Caulobacterales bacterium | reverse complement strand
TGCCGCCGAACCCGAACTGGGCGTGGCTGTATTCATAGACCTGCAGGCAGGTGAAGAAGGCGCCCAGCAAAACGGTCAGCAGCAGACCATTGCGCGCGCCCTGACGGTCGCCGTGCTGCATTGCGTGGTGCGCCCAAGTCACCGTTGTGCCCGAAAGCAGAAGCACCAGCGTGTTGATGAGCGGCAGATGGAAGGGATCGAACGTCTCCACGCCTGGCACGCCCGCTTCCCAACCGGAGAAGTCGGCGCCGATCGCGGGACCGTACCAGCTGTCGCCGGCGCGGACCTCGTGGAACAGCGCCATCTCGAAGAACATCCAGAACCAGGCGACGAAGAACATCACCTCGGAGATGATGAACAGGATCATCCCGTAGCGCAGGCCGATATCGACCACCGGCGTGTGATAGCCCTCGCGGCTTTCCTTGAGGATGTCGCCCCACCAGCCGACCATCACGTAGAGCACGCCGAGCGCGCCCAGCAGCATGATCCAGGGCGACCCCTGCTGGAGGAAGAAATAAAGCGGGCTCGCCTCGTTGGTGGACAGGCCCTTCATGAAGATGACGCCGCCAAGCGTCAGGAGGAACGCGGAGACCGAAGCCACGAAGGGCCACGGACTCGGATCCACCAGGTGGTAGTCGTGTTTGACGGCGCCGCCAGCCATGAATCAGTCTCCTGACAAGTTCCTGTCCCGTTGGCGCGTCTATAGCCCCGCCCCGGAACGCCTTCAACGCTAGGACGCGGCTTCCGCCAGCGCCGCTTGCCCGCCGGTCTCCTGCTCATCCGCGACCCAGAAGGTGTAGGAGAGCGTGATCTGACGGATGTCGTCCAGCCGCGCCTCGCCGTCCATCAGCGGATCGACGAAAAAGAGCACCGGCATGTCCATGCTTTCGCCCGGCTGCAGGGTCTGCTCGGTAAAGCAGAAGCATTCGAGCTTCGAGAAATACGGCGCCACCTTGAAAGGCGCGACATTGTAGGTGGCCAGGCCCGTGACCGGCTCGTCGGTCGGGTTGTGCACCCGGTAGAACGCAAGAGCCGTCTCGCCCACGCGCACGGTCATCTCACGCTGGACGGGCTCGAATTCCCATGGAAAACCGCGCGCCTTCGACGCGTCGAAACGCACCGTCACCTCGCGATCAAGGATCTGGTCGGGGTCGTACTGTGCGACCTGGGTCGTCCCGCCATAGCCGGTCACGCGGCAGAACAGATCGTAAAGCGGAACCGCAGCATAGGCCGCGCCCACCATCGATCCCACGACAGCAAGGCAGATGGTGAAGACCTTCAGGTTCGGACTGTCCGGAAGAAAGCGCAAGTCAGCCTCCAGCCGCGATGTTCTGTGACAGGCGCAGGACCGTCACTAGGAAGATCAGAACAATGAAGCCCACAAGCGAGCCCGCGATGACAAGATTGCGCCGCTTGCGCGCCGCCTCCTGCTCCACCGTCAGCCGGATCCGCTCGCCGGTCGGCTTGCCTTCCGATCCGCGCAGGATGAAAGGCGTGTAGCCTTCGCCTGCGCCGCCGGGCTTGCCCGCGCCATCCCCTTCGGCCGGTGCGCCGGCGTCGGAGCCGTCGTTTCGCGTGGCCGGAAAGGTCATGCTGCAACTCCAGTAATGGCTTGCAGCGGGATATAGGCGCCGGCGCCGTGCTCGATGAGGAGTGCGGCGAAAAGAAGCGCCAGATGGCCGATGGAGAAGGCGAACAGATCCCGCGCAGCCTTGTCTCCGGCGCGCACGGCGTAAAGCTCGGCCTCGTCCGTACCGGCTTCGCCCGCCTTCGAAGCATGTATGCGTAGCGCCAGCAGCGCGAACAGCGCGCCGCCCAGTGCGGCCGCGACCGCATAGATGACCCCGCCGAGGCCCGTGATGACCGGGCCTGCCGTCGCCGCCAGGAAAAGCCCGGTGTACATCAGGATCTGGCGGCGCGTGGCTTGCGCCCCCTTTGCAACCGGCATCATCGGAACGCCCGCAGCTGCGTAGTCCCCGGACTTGTAGAGCGCCAACGCCCAGGAGTGCGGCGGCGTCCACAGGAAGATGATCAGGAAAAGCAGGACCGCATCGAGGCTCACCGCGCCGGTCGCCGCCGCCCAGCCGATCATCGGCGGAAAGGCGCCCGCCGCCCCGCCGATGACGATGTTCTGCGCCGTCGAGCGCTTGAGCCAGACTGTGTAGACGAGCGCGTAGAACGCGATCGAGAACGCCAGAAGCCCGGCGGCGGCATAGTTCGTCGCCAGCGCCATGAGCAGGACCGAGAGGATCGAGGCCACGACGCCGAAGGCGTAGGCTTCCGAAACCGGCACCGCGCCGCGCGCGACCGGGCGCAGGCGCGTGCGCTTCATCACCCGGTCGATGTCGGCGTCATAGGCCATGTTCAGCGCGCCCGCCGCGCCCGCGCCCACGGCGAGGCACAGAATGGCGATCGCGGCTGAAAGCGGGTTCATCGCGCCGGGCGCGGCCACGAGCCCGGCAAGGCCGGTGAAGACGACCAGCGTCATCACCCGCGGCTTCATCAGATCGAAATAGTCGCGCGCGCTCGCCGCCGGCGCGGCCGGGCCGGCCGCCTCGTCAGAGATGCGCCGGGGCGGCGCCGCTTGCGCGACGCCGCCCCCGCTCAGGTCGTAGCTCGTATCGGTCATGCGAGCGCAGGAACCCTTGTGTGCGGGAGCCGCCCTATTTGATTTTCGGCAGCTCGTTGAACTGGTGGAACGGCGGCGGAGAGGACAGCGCCCACTCCAGCGTGGTCGCGCCTTCGCCCCACGGATTGGCCTCCGCCGGACGGCGGCGCACCGCCGCTTCGATCAGCAGCACGAAGAACACGATCATGCCGGCCGCCATGATGAGGTAACCCCACGAGGAGACGGCGTTCCAGAACGCGTGGCCGTCGGCATAGTCGACATAGCGCCGGGGCATCCCCGCCAGACCAAGGAAGTGCTGCGGGAAGAAGATCACGTTCGCGCCCACGAAGAAGAGCCAGAACTGCGTGCGGGCGAGGAAGGAGTTGTACTTCACGCCCCAGATCTTCTCGAACCAGTAGTAGAAACCGGCAAAGATCGAGAACACCGCGCCGAGGCTCAGCACGTAGTGGAAGTGCGCCACAACGTAGTAGGTGTCGTGCAGCGACTGGTCGACGCCGGCGTTGGCCAGCACGACCCCGGTCACCCCGCCCACCGTGAACAGGAAGATGAACCCGATCGCCCAAAGCATGGGCGTGCGGAAGCTCAGCGAGCCGCCCCACATGGTGGCGATC
>CAZLOV010000215.1:0-3290 GCA_964561235.1 uncultured Caulobacterales bacterium | reverse complement strand
CCATCGGCGCATCGGCGAGCCGCTTGGCGATCAGGCTTGAATCCTGCAGATGCCCGATGCGCACGGCGACGTCGTAGCCTTCATCCACGGGATCGACCATGCGGTCGGCGAGGTCCAGCCGTACATCCACGCCGGGCCAGCGTTCCATGAACTTGGTGACGGCTTCGGCCAGGCGCGCGGAGCCGAAATCCACAGCGCTCGCCACGCGCAGAACCCCCGCCGCCGCCGCGGTTTCCGCTGCAAGCCCGTTTTCAATCGCCTCGTATTCCGACAGCCAGGGCCGCACCCGGTCAAGCAGGGCGCGGCCGGCATCGGTCAGCCTGACCGAGCGCGTCGTGCGTTCAAGCAGGCGCGCCTGCAGGCGTTCCTCCAGCGCGGAAATCTGCTTGGACGCCGCGCCGGGAGTAAGGCCCATGCGCTCGGCGGCGCGCGTGAAACTCTCCAGCTCCGCAACAGCGGTGAACAGCCTGAGCGCGTCGATGCGGTCCATGATTGTTTCCGCGGCGGATGAAAAGACCGGATGAACCGCTCTACGACAGCCAGCCTTCGCCGTCACGGATTTTGTTCGTCAGCGGAGCAAAACCGCCTCAATCGGACCCCGGCCGCCAGGGCGGCGGATCCGAAGCGGGGAAGGTCTCCTCAATCGCCTCGTCGACCTTTTCGCCATTCTCTGCATCGGCCTCGGCTTTGGACTTCGGCGTGGCGCGGGCGGCTTCCCTCAGCACGCCGCCCTCCGGTTCGGGCGCGCCGGGATCGGCCGGCTGGCGCTCGTCCTCGTCTTCGCGGAGCTCTCCGAAGACTTCGCCGCGGGCGTCGGTGACGACGTCGTCCAGCGGCTTGACACCCGCGCCCTCATGCGGACGGCGCTGATCGGCCGGGTCGGCGTGCTTGTCCTCATCAAAGGCTTCCGAGAAAGCCTGATCGTCGGCGTTGATCCCTGAGCCGGGACGCACGGGTTTCGGGTCGGCGGTCATGGCGCTCTCCCGTTCTGCTGCCTGTCATCGAGGTGGGCCCGGCAACCGCCGGTTCAAGTCGCTCAAGCGGCAGGCGATTGAAAAATCATTGAAAATAAAAAGGCCCGGCGCTTCCGCCGGGCCTTTGTGTTCAAGTTTGAACCCGATCAGGCCGCAGCCTTCTCCGGGGCGAAACGGCCGTAGAAGGTCTCGTTCTTCGCGGCCATGTCACGCAGCAATTGCGGGACTTCGAAGACATTGCCGTATTTGGAGGCCAGTTCGTCGGCGCGCTTGACGAAATCCGCGGCGCCCACCGTATCGATGAAGCTCAGCACGCCGCCGGTATAGGGCGCAAAACCCCAGCCCAGGATCGAGCCGACATCGGCCTCGCGCGGGTCGGAAACGATGTTTTCCTCCATCGTGCGGGCGGCCTCGATGGCCTGGGCGTAGAGGATGCGGTCCTTGATCTCGTCCACGCTCGGCTGCTGGTCGAGCGGAAGGACGCCGTTGACCGCGAACTGATCGAGCTCGTCCCAGAGATGCTTGCCCTCTGCGGTGTAGACGTAGAAGCCCTTGCCGTTCTTGCGGCCCAGGCGCTCGAGCTCGTACATGCGCTCGATGATCGGGTCCGACGGTCCGGCTTCATAGGCGTCGCCGAGATCGGTCTTGGTCTGGTTCATGATCTTCCAGGCCAGATCGATCGCGACCTCGTCCTGCAGCGAAAGCGGGCCGACAGGCATGCCCGCCATCTTCGCGCCGTTCTCGATAAGCGCCGGCAGCACGCCCTCCGACAGAAGCGCCATGCCCTGCTGGACGAAGCGCATCACGCAGCGATTGGCGTAGAAGCCGCGGGTGTCGGCGACGACGATCGGCGTCTTCTTGATCTTGGTGACGAAGTCGATCGCGCGGCTGATCGCCTTGTCCCCGGTTTTTTCGCCGACGATCAGTTCCACGAGGTTCATCTTCTCGACAGGCGAGAAGAAGTGGATGCCGATGAACTGCTCGGGCCGTCCCGAGGCCTGCGCCAGCGACGTGATCGGAATGGTCGAGGTGTTCGACCCGAAGATCGCGCCTTCGGGCATGTGCTCCTCGGCCATCTTCGTGATCTTGTGCTTGAGTTCGGCGTTCTCAAACACCGCCTCGACGACGAGATCGACATACTTGAGCAGGCTGTAGTCGGTCGTCGCAGTGATCAGGCCGGCCATCGCCTCGGCCTTTTCAGGGGCGACCTTGCCGCGCTTAACGCCCTTCTGGAAATGATCCACGGCGTGCTGCTTGCCCTTCTCGGCGCCGTCCTGGTCCTTGTCGAGCACGATCACCTCGATGCCGGCCTGAGCGGCGACCGTGGCGATGCCCGCGCCCATGAAGCCGCCGCCGCCGATGACGCCGATCTTCTTGATCTCGCCTTTCTCCTGGCTGGCGGGCCGGCGGCCGCCCTTGTCCAGCGCCTGCTTGGACAGGAAGAGCGAGCGGATCATGTTGCGGCTTTCAGGCCGCATGAGGAGCTTGGTGAAATAGCGGCTCTCGATGCGCAGGCCGGCGTCGATGGGCACCTGAAGGCCTTCATAGACGCACGAAAGGATGTAGCGCTGGGCCGGATAGTTTCCGTAGGTCTCCTTGCGCAGCATCGGCGAGGCGCCGCCGAAGACCTGCAGGCCGCCCGGCGACCAGACCGCGCCGCCCGGAAGCTTGAACTTGTCCTGGTCCCAGGGCTGCTTGGACTGCAGGGGGTTCTCCTTCACCAGGCGCTTGGCGATCTCGACGATCTCCGACAGGGGCGCGATTTCGTGAACCACGCCCTGCTGCTTGGCGGTGTCGGCATCGAGCTGCTTGCCCTGCAGCATGACCGGCGCGGCGTTCATGACGCCGACAAGCCGCGGCAGGCGCTGCGTGCCGCCGCCGCCCGGCAGGACGCCGACGAGCGCTTCGGGCAGGCCGAGCTTCGCGCCGGTGTCGTTCGCCATGACGCGGTAATGGCACGCCAGCGTGACTTCGAAACCGCCGCCGAGCGCCAAACCGTTGATCGCAGCCGCGATCGGCTTGCCGCAGGTCTCCAGATTGCGCAGAGACTGGTTGAGCCGGAAGGCGACGTCGAAGAGCTTCTGCTTGGCCTCTTCCTCCGGAAGGCCCGCAAGATCGGCCATGCCGCCGCCGAGTTCGGACAGGTCCGCGCCGGCGCAGAACGCCTTCTTGCCCGAGGTGATCACCGCGCCCTGGATGGCGTCGTCGGAGGCGATCTTCTCGACGATCTGCCCGAGTTCCTGCATGACCGCGTTGGACAACACGTTCATGGAGACGTTCGGGCTGTCGAAGGTGATGAGGGCGACGCCGTCGCCG
>CAZLOV010000214.1:0-3371 GCA_964561235.1 uncultured Caulobacterales bacterium | reverse complement strand
GGGCGCGGCCGCCGACATCATCCGGCGCGCCATGATCCGGATGGAGGCGGCGCTGAGGCAGGCCGGTCTTTCAGCGCGCATGCTGCTTCAGGTGCACGACGAACTGATCTTCGAATGCCCGGAAGGCGAGGCCGAGCGCCTCATCCCGCTGGTGCAGGAGGTGATGTCGGGCGCGCCTGAACCCGCCGTCGCGCTCAGCGTTCCGCTGGATGTCGAGGCGAAGGCCGCAGCAACCTGGGGACAGGCGCACTAGCGCGCCGCGGCTAGGCCCCGGTTTTGTCAGCTGGGCCGTCCTTGAGCACGAAGCGCCGGTCGCAATAGCCGCAATCGACATAGCCCTCGTCGCCGACATCATACCAGACGAGCGGATGACCGAGCGCGCCGCCGCCGCCGTCGCATTTCACGCGGCGGGTCTCCACCCGGATGATCTCGGGCACGAAGGGATCGGGCGCGGCGCTGTCGGTGGTCATGGGACTGCTCTCTCGGGCCGGGCGGCGGGCGCGCATGGACGCAGGCCCGCGCACCGCCTAGGTTCCGGGCAGCATATGCGGCGACGCGGCGTTCGCGTCAACGCACCCGCCCGGCCGAAAACCCGTCAGGACGCCATCATGACCGCCTCGCGCCCCGAATACGCGCTGGAAGCCGAAGGCTTTGAAAAGACCTATGCCGCAGGCAAGTCCGGCGAACCCAAGCGTGCGTTGCGCGGGGTGGATCTCGCCATTCCGACGGGCTCCATCTTCGGCCTGCTCGGCCCAAACGGCGCGGGCAAGTCGACCTTCATCAACATCTTCGCAGGGCTGGTGAAGAAATCCGCCGGCACGGGCCGGATCTGGGGCGTGGACATCGACGAGAACCCGCGCAAGGCGCGCTCGGCGATCGGCGTCGTGCCGCAGGAAATCAACATGGACGTGTTCTTCACGCCCCAGGAGACGCTCGAGCTGATGGCGGGCTATTACGGCGTGCCGAAAGCTGAACGCCGCACCGCGGAGATCCTTGAGGCCGTGGGCCTGTCGGACAAGCGCGACGCCTATGTGCGCCAGCTCTCCGGCGGCATGAAGCGCCGCCTGCTGGTCGCCAAGGCGCTGGTGCACAATCCGCCCGTTCTGGTGCTCGACGAGCCGACCGCCGGTGTCGACATCGAGCTGCGCCGCCAGCTCTGGGAATACGTCGTCGAGCTCAACAAGGCGGGCACGACCATCGTGCTGACCACGCACTATCTTGAAGAAGCCCAGGAGCTCTGCGACACGATCGCCATCGTCAACGAGGGCCGCGTCGCCGCCTGCGAGCCGACCGAAACCCTGCTCAAGCGCCTCGACCGCAAGACGCTGGTCATCGAGCCGCGCGAGCCGCTGGAGGCGCTGCCCGAGGCGCTTTCGGGCTATGACGCCGTGCTGCGCGACGGCGCGGTGGCGATCACCTACAAGGCCGGCGAGGCCTCGGTGGCCGAGATGATCGAGCGGTTCCACGCAGCCGGCGGACGCATCAAGGATCTGCGCACCGAAGAGCCCGATCTCGAGGACGTGTTCCTGGCGCTTACCTACAACGCACCGGCGGAAAACACGCCCAGCGCTTAAGCTGCGGACCGATCAGGCCTTCGTTTCGTCACCTCGCGTGGTTAACCTGATCGCATGCTGCGCTTTTTCCGACATCTGTTCGCCATCATCCTGTCCGCCTCGTTCCTCGTGGGCGCTCTGGCGCTTGTCTTGCGCCTTGAACCGCTGGACCCCGTCGCGGTCGGCCTGCTCATCGCGCTTGTCGCCGGCAGCTTCCTTGGCGCGTTCGCGATCTATCGCTGGGCGCTCGGGCCGGTGGACGACCGCCAGCTCTGGGATCAGGACGGCGAGGGCCTGCAGTCGGGCTTCGGCTTCGGCGAAGGGGTGGGCGACGGCGCCGGCCGCCGCCGGCGCCGCGATGACGACGACGCTCCGGGCGAGAGCCGCAAGGCCGATGACGGCGCCGGAGCCGACGAGACCGGTCCGGTCTGATCATTGATCGCCCCCGGGCGGCGCCCTCTCCGCTCTTCCTGCACCCTGTCCTCTGCGTGCGCCGGCGTCTGCGCATCCGGCCCCGTGCGGCCTTGCGCGGGCGTTCGCCGCGGAGACAAAGCACATGCTCGGGACGTTTTGTTGTAGATGTACAATATTTCAGTTTACAACTCGGTTCTGCGGCGCCATACCTTTGATCGCTGAAGGGAGATGAACCGCCTCAATGAGCCGGCCGATCCATAACCGCCTGCCTGTCCTGCGCGCTGAACGGGGCCTGTCCCGCAAGGCGCTCGCGGAGGCGGTGGGCGTGAACTACCAGACGGTCGGCTATCTCGAGCGCGGCGACTTCAACCCTTCGCTCGAACTGGCCCTGCGGCTGAGCGAGTATTTCGGCGTTCCCGTCGAAGCAATCTTCTCGTTCGAGCCGTTCCGGCCGCAGATCGCCGCACCGGCGCCGCCGGCTGCGCGCCTGGACGGAGATGCGTCATGACCTTTTTCTATCGGGGCCCGAAGGGCCGTATCGCGCGCCGCTCGACCTTCGGCATGCGGCTGGCCACCACGCTGGTGCTGACGGCCTATCCGCTGGGCTGCATCGCCCAGCTGATCTGGCGCGACGAGACCTCAGCGTCCGATCTCGTCATGGGCGAGGCGATCTTTCTGGCCTGCATGATCGTGGCGATCGGGAGCTTCATCTTCATCGCGCCCAGCTATCTCCAGCGCATCGCGGGCGACGAAGCGAAGAATCTCGACGAGTTCGAACAGCATCTCCGCCGCCGGGCCTATGCGTTTTCCTACCAGGCCTTCACTGCGCTCACGCTGTGCGGCCTTCTGTATCTGGCCATAGCGCTCGATGCCGTGGACAGCGGCGCCCTCGCGCTCTGGCGGCCGGAGACGTTCGAGCACTGGAACGCGATCATCTGGGGCGCGCTGCTTTACGCCTTCGTGCTGCCGACGGCCTATCTGGCGTGGGCCGCGCCGTCGCCTGCGCTTGAGGACGAGGCGGAGGCGTAAGCCGCGATTGAATGACAGGCCGGGCGCCTGTATGTCTCACCGCCCGAGGCACCCGTAGCTCAGCTGGATAGAGCGCTGCCCTCCGAAGGCAAATGTCAAGTCTGCCGATGGCTGGTGGTGTTGAAAGAAAGAGGTGACTAAACAACGGTTTGAGCGAATGTCGGGTTCGCTCTTCAGCCGGACGAAAATTTCGCGTAAACATAGCGTAAGCATCTTGCGAACGGTATGCACCCGTAGCTCAGCTGGATAGAGCGTCGCCCTCCGAAGGCGAAGGCCACAGGTTCGAATCCTGTCGGGTGCGCCACTCCTTTTTTCCCGGCACAAAAATCCCCTAAGAGCTTGAAGGGTAAGGTCAAATTTGCGGTTCGAAGTCCT
>CAZLOV010000213.1:0-3372 GCA_964561235.1 uncultured Caulobacterales bacterium | reverse complement strand
TGGTCGTTGCCCTTGCCCGTCGCGCCATGGGCGACGGCGTCCGCGCCGGTCAGACGCGCGATCTCGACGAGCCGCTTGGAGATCAGCGGGCGCGCGATGGAGGTGCCGAGAAGATACTCGCCTTCATAGACCGCGTTCGCGCGCACCATCGGAAAGCAGTAATCCCGCACGAACTCCTCGCGCAGATCGTCGATGAAGATCTCCGCCACGCCGGCGGCTTTCGCCTTGCGGCGCGCGGGCTCGAGCTCCTCGCCCTGTCCGAGATCGGCGGTGAAGGTGACGACCTCCGCGTCATAGGCCTCCTGGAGCCATTTCAGGATCACGGAGGTGTCCAGCCCGCCGGAATAGGCGAGCACGATCTTCTTCACGGGTCGGGACATGGGCGCGGTCTCGGGCAAGGGGAAGGCCGCGCAAACTATCGCCTGCGGACGCCGGGTGGAAGCGGCGCGCTGCGCGTGCCAGTCTTTGCTGGCCGTCCGGTCATGTCCCTGTCGCACGTCTGCAGCAATATCGCGCGTAAGGGGATGACGGGGTGGAAAACATGTCGTGGTTCAGACGCCGCGGCCGCGCCGCGGACCGGCTGCAGCCGCACGGCGCGACGGAAGCCGACAAGCGGACGCAGCAACGCGTGACACAGCAGTTCAAGGGTAATGGCGGCGGCGCCTTCTCCGAGGTGGAGGCGACCAACGCCCGGCGGATTCTGCGCGCGATCGCAGGCGCGGAGGCGCAATCGGTCTCGCGCCGGGCGTTCGAGCGGCGGCTCGCCGAGATGGGCATCGAGCCGGACGATCCGCGCATCGCGCGCACCCGGGCCGGATTCGAGGCCGTCGGCGACAGCGAGCGCACGCCGGCGGAGGTTTTCGAGCGCGAGGTGCTGGATGCGGGCGAGGCGGGTTTCATCCTGCGCGTTCTCGCTGGTGAGCTGACGGTGCCGGACTTCCCTCGCTTCCGCGACCGGATCGGCGGTCTGGTGGACTTCGCGCGCGACTATAATGACGGGCGGGTGGCGGATTACATCCCGCAGCTCGCCCGGGTCGATCCCGAAAAATACGCCGTCGCCCTCTGCACGATCGACGGTCAGCGCATGGCCTTCGGCGATGCAGCGGAGCGTTTCTGCCTGCAATCGGCCTGCAAGCCGGTGAACTACGCCATCGCCCTGGAGCAGTTCGGCGTGAGCATCGTCCACGCCCATGTCGGCAAGGAGCCCTCGGGCGTACGCTTCAACGAGCTCAAGCTCAACCAGGTCGGCCGGCCGCACAATCCGATGATCAACGCCGGGGCGATCATCGCCTGCTCGCTCATCAAGCCGAACCTGCCGCTGGCCGAGCGCTTCGACTACGTGATGTCGATCTGGCGCGCGATGTCGGGCGGCGAGCCGCCTGCGTTCGACAATGCGGTCTATCACTCCGAGAAGGACACCGCCGACCGGAATTTCGCGCTCGCCTATTTCATGCGCGAGAACGGGGCGTTCCCGGAAGGATCCGACATGCTCGCCGCGCTGGATTTCTACTTCCAGTGCTGCTCGGTCACGCTCACGGCGCGGCAGATGGCCGTCGCCGCGGCGACGCTGGCCAATGGCGGCGTCTGCCCGCTTACCGATACGCGCGTCTTCAATCCTGAAACGGTCAAGAACTGCCTGTCGCTCATGTATTCCTGCGGCATGTACGATTATTCCGGCGAGTTCGCCTTCACCGTCGGCCTGCCGGCGAAGTCCGGCGTCTCCGGGGCGATGTTCATCGTCATCCCGAATTTCGGCGGCGTGGCGATCTGGAGCCCTCGCGTGGACGCACACGGCAATTCCGTCCGAGGGGTGGAGTTCGCCAACCGGCTGGTGGAGACCTTCCCGTTCCACACCTACGCCCAGCTTTCGCCCGGCTTCACCCGCGCCGACCCGCGCCATGCCGGAACGCGCTACGCCACTGACGAGACGGCCCGGCTGTGCTGGGCGGCCGCGCGCGGCGACGACCGCGAGATCATCCGTCTGATCGCGGGCGGGGCCGATGTCCGCCTTGCAGACTATGACGGCCGTACGCCGCTTCATCTTGCCGCCGCTGAAGGCCGCGCGCGGGCGGCGAAGCTCCTGCTCGAAGCCGGCGCCTCAAGCGACGCCCCGGATCGCTGGGGCCGCACGCCGCTGGAGGAGGCCCGGCGCTGCGGCGACGCCGACCTGCTCGGCGTCTTTGCGCAAAGCCCGTCCGGTGGCGGATGAACGCGCAGGCATTGCGCGCAACTTCACAAGCCTGACCGGGCGCCGCACATTGACTGGCGCACCCTTGCGTTTCCGGAGGCCCGCATGACCCGTCCGCTTGTCCTCATCACCGGCGCCTCCTCAGGCATCGGCGCGGCGTTTGCGCGCGAATTCGCCCGTAACGGCTGGGATCTCGCCCTGTCTGCGCGGCGCAAGGAGCGGCTGGAGGATCTCGCCGCCGAGCTCAAGGCCCAGTTCGGCGTCGACAGCCTGATCGTCACCGCCGATCTGTCCGATCCCGGCGCGGCGCGATCCATCCTCGAGCAGATCGAGGCGGCGGGGCGGCAGGTCGACGGGCTGGTCAACAATGGCGGCTACGGCCAGCCGGGCGGCTTCCTCGAGACCGACTGGGAGACCCAGGCGCGCTTCCTGCAGACCATGATGACGAGCTACGCCGAACTCGCCCACCGCACCCTGCCCGGCATGGTCAAGCGCGGCTTCGGGCGGATGCTCCATGTCGCCTCGGTCTCCGCGCTGTTGCCGAGCGCAAAGACGCACACCGCCTATTCGGGCGTGCTCTATCCCGGGATCAAGGGCTCGCTCGTCAAGATGTCCGAGGCGCTGCGGCTGGAGGTCGAGGGTTCAGGCGTGCACGTCTCCGCCGTCGCGCCGGGCTACACCTATTCCGAATTCCACGACGTCAACGGCGCGCGCGGCGTCGTGTCGGGCCTTCCGGACTACTGGATGCTGACCGCCGAGCAGGTTGCGCGGGCGGGATTCGAGGCGGTCGAGCGCAACAAGCCGCTCGAGGTTCCGGGGGGCTGGTACAAGTTCCTCTGCGCGCTCACGCGCATCCTGCCCGACCCCGTCAATCGCGCGATCATGCGCCGCCAGGCCGCCAAAATGGCGAAAGCCGCCGTTCAGCAACCCGCCTGAAGCGACTTGCCGCGCTGCACAATTGGCGGTTCTATGCGCGCGCCGTCGCCGTCGCCGAACAGGTTGCGCCAATGTCCGATCGCCTGATCATCGCCCTCGACCTGCCGTCCGTCGCGGAGGCGCAGGGTCTTGCCGACGATCTCGGCGCGGCGGGTCAGTTCTACAAGATCGGTCTGCAGCTTCTGCCGGTGGGCGGCATGGCGCTGGCCATGGCGCTCAAGGACAACGGCAAGAAGATCTTCCTCGAC
>CAZLOV010000212.1:0-3393 GCA_964561235.1 uncultured Caulobacterales bacterium | reverse complement strand
GCGCCAAGACGCGCGACATCACCGGCGGTCTGCCGCGGGTGGCGGAGCTGTTCGAGGCGCGCCGTCCCAAGGATCACGCCATCATCGCAGAAACCACCGGACGGGTGGAGTTCGGCCGCGACTACAAGAACAAGCGCCGCATCTCCATCGTGCCGGAAGAGGAGGGCGCCGAGCCCGTCGAATACCTGGTTCCGAAGGGCAAGCACCTGACGGTCCAGGAAGGCGACGTCATCCAGCGCGGCGAATACCTGCTCGACGGCAATCCGGCGCCGCACGACATTTTGCGCATTCTCGGCGTTGAGGCGCTGGCGGACTACCTGATCAACGAGATCCAGGAGGTCTACCGGCTCCAGGGCGTGCCGATCAACGACAAGCATATCGAGGTCATCGTCCGCCAGATGCTCCAGAAGATGGAGATCATGGACGCGGGCGAAAGCGGCTTCCTGGCGGGCGAACACGTCGACAAGATCGAGTTCCTCGAGGTCAACGAGCGTCTCGAGAAGGAGGGCAAGCGCCCTGCGGTCGGCGAGCCGGTGCTGCTGGGCATCACCAAGGCCTCGCTGCAGACGCGCTCCTTCATCTCGGCGGCCTCTTTCCAGGAGACCACCCGCGTGCTCACGGAAGCCTCCGTGCAGGGCAAGGTGGATACGCTGGAAGGCCTCAAGGAGAACGTGATCGTCGGCCGCCTCATCCCGGCGGGCACCGGCGGCCAGATGCGCCGCTATCAGGCGGTCGCCGACAGCCGCGATGCGGACAAGATCGCCGAGGCCGAGGCGGAAGCCGAAGCCGGCGTGGAAGCGCTTCCCGCCGAAATCGCGGAAGCCGCCGAGGCGGAAGCCTCGTCCGGCTCGCAGGACGACGCAGCGGAATAAGCCGGGCGTCCAGGTCTGGAAAACAAGCCCGCCGGGAGCGATCCCGGCGGGCTTTTTCCGCCGGTCTCGACTTAATGGTGCTTGTTGCGCGTTTTGGAAGATTTTCCGCTTCGGCCGAAAATCAGCATGACGAACGCCGCAGCGAGCAGAAGGAGCCCCAAAAAGAAGACGCCGTCATCTATGCGTCCTGACCAAGCGCCCAATCGATCGGCTGTGGCCGGGAAAAGGCGGGTGAACGCGCCAGGTTCCTCGGCTCCCAAGAGAGTAAAGACGCCGCCGAACGCCAGCGCCAAAATCTCCCGGCGGTGCTGACGCCGCTCGGTACGGTCTAGAGTGGACAGTGACTCATTGAGAATTTTCGTCTGCTCGCGGAGTTCCTCGACAGCCTCGGTCTGCTGGACGATCCGCTGAAGCTGGCGCAACTCGATCTGCGAGCGCACCAGCTGATTCAGCTCTGCGATGCGCTGGCGAAGGTTTTCATAGCGCCCGTGCATGCGTTCGATCCGGCCCGCCGTCCGGAAAAAGCGGGTCAGGTATTCCTCGAGCGTCTGGAAACCCGGCAGGCGCTCCTCGCGGAGCCCGGCGAGCTGCTGGCGGATCAGCTCGGCGAAGGTCGTCGCGGTCATTCGCCGGCCGGTCACGCCGTTCTGTACGAAAAAGTTTGCGGCCGAAAGCGCGGCTGAAATCTCGTCAATGCGGTGCAGGAGATCGGTGAGATCCTCGTCGGCGGCCCCGTTGCGGCCGACAAACTCCGCATTGGCCTGGCTGACATGGGTCGCAAGGTCGTCGAAAAGGCTGGTGAGCTTGTCGATGTAGGGATAGTCGCGCAGCGCCAGCGTGCGGAAGGTGGCGATGTCGATCAGCCGCCCCACAAGGCGTCCGCGCTGTTCATCGGTCATGCCGATATCGAGGATCAGATGGCGCGCGGAGAGATCCTTCACGCTCGCGCCGCTGTCGTCCTCGGCCGGCTGGAGGTCGCTGATCAGCAGCGCGCGCCCGCCGACGACGCGCGAGACCACGTAGTTCGCCCTGTCCGCGGCCAGCCGCGTGCGGTCCGGCCGCCCGAAATAGGCCTGGGCTATGTCGTCGACCACGTCGGCGACCAGCGGCCATGTCCGGGAGAGATCGCCGCCGCCGTCGCGCGCGCCCTCCAGCGTGAACAGCGCATTGTCGATCTCGTTGCGCGAGCGGCCGTCAGGTCGGGAATTCTCCAGCACATGCTGGATCGGCGCGATCCAGATATGGCAAGCCACATAGAGATCGCCGACCCATTCAAACGGCTCTTCGGCGAACAGCTGGTCGAACTGCGACTGGACCGTGTCGATCGCCCGGCGGCTGGTGTTGATCGCGGTGATGCGCGCATCGTCCTCGAAGAAGCCCGCCGCCTTGGCCGGCCCCTCATCCTGGAAGTCCTCGAACACGGTGAAGTTCTGGCTGGAGGAGTAGTGCTCCCACCAGAGCCGTACGCTGCGGCCGGTTGGAACCTCGCCGTCGACCTTCCAGAAATTGAACCACTCGCGCTGCATGCTCCCGCGCTGGGCGGCGGGAAGAAAGCGGTCAAGTTCGATCAGACCGCCGTCGTCGCGCAGCCGCTTGCTGACCTCGCCGCGTTCGGCGTCGCTTGGATAAAGCGGGTTTGGGCTGGCGTCCGGATCGACACCCTCGCCGAAGCCGGTCACGCCGTAGAGATTTCGCACGCGCTCCAGCTGCTGGAAGGCGCGGCTTCGAAGCCTGGGCCGAACCGCTTCCGCGGCGGCGAAAACTTCATATAGAGACTGTCCGTCGACGCTGCGGAACAGGGGCTTGCGTGCGCGCCCCAGGCCGTGGATCAGCGACCCCATCGCACGCTGGCGCAGGCGGTCGAGGACGGCCTCCTCCGCACCCGCTGCGAAGGCGGCTTCATAACGGCTGAGCTTGTCGGCGAGCGCGGCGTCCGGCGCCTCGCTTCCGCGCGCCCTGCGCTGGCGGTCCGCCTCGAGGACACGCTCGAACAGCGTCTCGCGGAAGGTGTCTTCGATGCTGGGATAGAGCCGGGAATGGTGACTGATCCGCGCGAAGCGCCGCAGGCCGTAATTCACCCGCTCGTGGATCTCGCCGATAACAGCGGCGCGATCACGCGCGCGCCCTTCATGCCACCGGCGGAAGCCGAGATACTCGTTCATCAATCCCCCGCCACCCCTGGCCCTCCTATTGGTTAATAGCTGCAGCCGCCGCGAGTCCAGCGCTGCGGAGGCCGGCGTGTAAAAATCCGATGACGCACCGCTTGACGTGGGGGAGGCGCCTGAGTAGGTTCCGCGCTCGTTTTCGGGGGTGAGCCGTAATCCCGTTTGTGGATTAGACGTCGCCCGGAACGTCGGAACAATTCAGGTGTTCGCTGCGGGCGGGACCGATCGGGTCCTCGCGCGGCGGATCGTTCGTCGCCGTGTCGGTTTCGGTCGCCGCGTAGGCTTGCGGTCAACCAGCAATGGATCAGGAAGCGGGATGCCCACGGTCAACCAGCTCATCCGCAAGCCGCGGAAGG
>CAZLOV010000211.1:0-3420 GCA_964561235.1 uncultured Caulobacterales bacterium | reverse complement strand
CACCTCGGGCTGCACCAAGGAGGCGATCGGCTTCTCCGAGCGCCTTGCGGAGTTCGAGGCGGAAGGCGCCGTCGTCATCGGCGTGTCGAAGGACACCGTCGCCAAGCACGACAAGTTCAAGGCCAAGCACGGCCTGTCGGTCATCCTCGGATCCGACGCTGAAAGCGATGTCTGCGAACGCTACGGCGTCTGGGTAGAGAAGAAGATGTACGGCAAAAGCTATATGGGTATCGAGCGCGCCACCTTCCTGATCAAGGCCGACGGACTGATCGGCGCGGTCTGGCGGAAGGTGAAGGTGCCGGGCCATGTCGACGCCGTTCTTGAAGCGGTGAAGGAGGCTTGAGCGCACCTGCCCGACAGGACGTGCGCCTCGCCGCCCGCGCCGTCCTCGAGACTGCCGGGCCGCAGGACAAGGCCGCGCTGGCCCGTGAGACGGCCGCCGCCTGGCGGGCGGGAGCTTTGGCTGCGCCGACCGGCGACGGCGTGCAGCACGCGCCGCTCCGGCCGGCGCGCCCGGAACGCCCGATGCTTGTCGCGCCGGGCAAGGTTGCGCGTCGGCGGCTGAGTTCGCCCGCGGGCCGGGCTGCGCTGCTCCATGCCGTTGCGCATATCGAGTTCAACGCGATTGATCTGGCCTTCGACCTGGTCGCGCGGTTTTCCGGCGATCCGGTGCTGCCCGACGAGACGCGCAGCGCCTTCGTGGACGACTGGATCGGCGTCGGCGACGACGAGGCGCGGCATTTCGCAATGGTCTGCGACCGGCTGGCCGCGCTTGCGACCGCCTATGGCGATCTCCCCGCCCATGACGGCCTCTGGAGCGCAGCCGAGGCGACCGCGGGGGAGCTTTCCGCGCGGCTTGCGGTTGCGCCCATGGTGCTGGAGGCGCGCGGCCTCGACGTCACTCCAGGCATGATTGAACGGCTGGACGCGGCGGGCGATCGCGACAGCGCCGCTGTGCTGCAGGTGATCTACGAAGACGAGATCGGCCACGTCGCCGCGGGCGCGCGCTGGCTCCGCGTCCTGGCCGACGTGCTGGGTGAAGATCCCGAATCGCTGTTCCGGCGGCAGGTGCGGGCCTGCTTCAAAGGCGCGCTCAAGCCGCCATTCAACACCGAGGCGCGCAATGAGGCCGGACTTCACGAGGCGCTCTACCTGCCGCTCGCGGCCGCCTCCGGCGAGCCCTGATCCCGCCCCCTGTGCCAAAGCGGGGCGTTGTTGATATCTTTCACTTTCTCGTGTCACATACGCGCGCTTCGGGTGGGGAGCGCAGCGACGGGTGTCGCCGTATGGTGAGACGCATCCTGACGGGTCCGTGGGAGGCGGTGAAACGCCGCTTGCCGGACCGCCAGATTTATCACCGGTCTGACGGTCAGGTCCGGTATTTTGCGGTGACCACCGGCATGCAGGTGGGCGCCATCGGCGTTGCTTGCGCGATCACCGTGTGGGTCGTCGTCTCCTCTGTGAACATGATGCTCCATGGTGTGCAGATGAATGCGCGCGCCCGCGAGGAAGCGCAGCTGGTCGCACGCTACGAGCAGCAGCTCGAGGAATTGCGCGCCGCGGAAGCCGCCGCCCTCGCCTATGTCGAAAGCCGGACGGATGCGTTCGACCGGACGGCCGGCGAGTTCCAGCTGCGCCATGAAACCCTGCGCCGCCTGATTGATTTCGCCGAGGACCTGCAGGCTGACGACGGGGTGCAAAGCCCGGCGCTGGAGGACGGCCGCATCCTCATGGCCGCCGTCGAGGCCGATCCCGAACCGCGCGCCGCGCTGATCCCCGCCGCCGACATCGAGATCGGCGAAGCGCCGCCGGAGCGCCGCGTCGCGGCGCTGATGGCGAGCCAGGATGCGGCGCTCGCCCGGGCCGAGGACGCAGCCGAGGCGCGTCTGGAAGGCCTTCGCGCCGTGCTCCGACTTACGGGCCTCAAAATCGAGGACGTGCTCGCGGAAGGCGGCGAGGACGGCGAAGGCGGCCCCTTCATCCCGCTTTCGGAAAGCCTGCTCGTACAGGACGGCGCCGCGGCCGGCGATCCTTTCGCCTCGCGCATCGCGCGCATCACGGCGCGGCTGACGGAGTCGGAGGCGCTGGAGGATGCGTTGCGCGCAGCGCCTCTGGGCGTGCCGGTCAATGCGCCGCATCGCCATACGAGCCCTTACGGGCCGCGCATCGATCCGTTCACGCGGCGGCCGGCCTTCCACGCGGGCAAAGATTTCGCGGCCTTCCGGCGGGCGCCGATCGTTGCCTCCGCGCCGGGCCGTGTCGTTTACGCCGGTTGGCGCGCGGGCTATGGTCGGATGGTCGAGATCGACCACGGCTACGGTTTCCGCACGCGCTACGGCCATCTGCACACCATCGACGTCCGCCGCGGCGACGAGGTGACCGCCGGCCAGCAGCTCGGCGGAATGGGCTCTACAGGCCGGTCGACGGCGACGCATCTGCATTACGAAGTGTGGTTCAACGGCAATCACTACGACCCCGAACGCTTCTTGAGAGCCGGACGATATGTTCACTAAGAAAGACCTCCCCGCCTCCGACGCCGTCGACGCGCCCGCCAAACCGCAAAGGACCGCCATGAAAGCCAAAGCTCCTTCAATCATTTCGAACGACCTGAAGATTTCCGGCAGCATCACGTCGGAAGGCGAGATCCAGCTGGACGGCCAGGTCGACGGGGACATCCGCGCAGGCTCGCTGACCGTCGGCGAAGAAGCCGCGGTCAACGGAGAGGTCTACGCCGAGAACGTGGTCGTGCGCGGCCGCGTCAACGGTTCGATCCGCGCCCGCCAGGTTCAGCTCGCCGCCACGGCGCGCATCGAGGGCGACATCGTCCACGCCACGCTCGCCATCGAGAGCGGCGCGTATTTCGACGGCTACTGCAAGCGCTCCAACGACCCGCTCGCGGACAACAAGTCGGGCTCGGGCGCGTCTTCGGGCGGCGCCTCCACCGGCTCATCGTCTGGATCGACGCAAGCTCCGAGCAAGCCCTCCGCCCCGCCCGCCAGCGCCGCCGCCTCGGCAAGCCCTGCTGCGGCCTCGAGCGGCTCCGGCGCAGCCGACATCCTCGGCGCGAAGTCCTAGCGGCTTCGAGCTGGCGGCGGCCTTAACTTGAAGGGCCGGATCTTGCGATCCGGCCCTTAAGCGCCTCTTGTTTCGCTCGCGCGAAGCGGCTGCAAATCAGGCTTCCGCGCCCTCGCCGCCGACGCGCGCCGCAAGCGAGGCGGCCATGAAGGCGTCAAGGTCCCCGTCAAGCACGCCCTGCGTGTCGGAGGTCTCCACATTGGTGCGGAGGTCCTTCACCATCTGATACGGCTGCAGCACGTAGGACCGGATCTGGTGGCCCCAGCCGATATCGGTCTTGCTGTCGGCTTCCGCCTGAGCGGCGGCCTCACGCTTCTGCAACTCGAGTTCGTAAACGCGAGCGCG
>CAZLOV010000210.1:0-3442 GCA_964561235.1 uncultured Caulobacterales bacterium | reverse complement strand
CGCTCGCCTATGGACGGTCCGGCTCGCGCTTTGCGGAGAACAAGCGCGCGGTCGAGGACAAGGACATGGGTCCGCTGATCAAGACGATCATGACCCGCTGCATCCAGTGCACCCGCTGCGTGCGCTTCGCCACCGAGATCGCCGGCGTGCCCGAACTCGGCGCCATCGGCCGAGGCGAGGACATGGAGATCACGACCTATCTCGAGGAGTCGATGACCTCCGAGCTGTCGGGCAACGTCATCGACCTTTGCCCCGTCGGCGCCCTGACCTCCAAGCCCTACGCGTTCAACGCGCGCCCGTGGGAGCTGACCAAGACCGAGACCATCGACGTGATGGACGCCGTCGGCTCGAACATCCGCGTGGATGCGCGCGGCGGCGCGGTGTTGCGGATCATGCCGCGAATCCATGAGGACGTGAACGAGGAGTGGATCTCCGACAAGACCCGGTTCGTCTGGGACGGGCTGGGCCGCCAGCGCCTTGACCGGCCCTATGCGCGCCGGGACGGCAAGCTGGTTCCCGTCGGCTGGGACGAGGCGCTCGGCCTTGCGGCGGAGAAACTCTCCGGCGATCCGTTGCGCATCGGTTTGATCGCGGGCGACCTCAACGACGCGGAAGGTCTGATGGCGGCGAGGGATTTGTTTGTCTCCCTCGGCGTGAAATCGATCGATGCGCGTCAGGACGGCGCCAAGATCGGCGACGGTCCGCGCGAGAGCTGGCTGTTCAACGCGACCTTTGCGGGCGTCAACAAGGCCGATGCGATCCTGATCATCGGCTCCAATCCGCGCATCGAAGCGCCCGTGCTCAACGCGCGCATCCGGCAGCACTGGCTGGCGAGCGACGTGAAGATCGGCGTGGTCGGCGAGGATGCGGATCTGACCTATCCCGCCGAGCATCTGGGCGCGGACCCGTCCGCTCTCAAATCGCTCCTGAAGGCGAAATCCGGCTTCATGAAGACGCTCAAAGAAGCCGAGCGCCCGCTGATCCTGATCGGCGCCGGCGCGATCGCACGCGAGGACGGCGCGCAGGTTTTGCGCCTGGCGGGCGAAATCGCCAAGTCCGCGGGCGCGGTGCGCGAGGACTGGAACGGCTTCAGCGTGCTGCACGCCGCAGCAAGCCGGGTCGGCGCGCTTGATCTGGGCTTTGTTCCGTCCGAAGGCGGCCTCGATGCGCCGGGCATGGTCAAGGCCGCGGGCGAAGGCGCTCTGGACACGCTCGTGCTGCTCGGCGCCGACGAAATCGACGTCGACGCGCTCGGGTCGAGCTTCGTGATCTATGTGGGCCACCACGGCGACCGGGGGGCGCATCGCGCGGACCTGATCCTGCCCTCGGCGGCCTATACCGAGAAAGCGGGCATGTACGTCAACAGCGAGGGCCGGGTTCAGCTGGCCGAGCGCGCCGTTTTCCCGAAGGGCGAGGCCAAGGAGGACTGGGCGATCTTCCGCGCGCTCTCCGCGCGCCTGAACCGCACGCTTCCCTATGACGACCTCGCGTCGCTGCGCGTGAAACTGATCGAGGCGCACCCGAGCTTCGGCGAGATCGACCATGCGCCCGGCGCCGCCAATGCGGCGGCGTTTGATCCCTCGCAGATCGGCGCGGCCGGCGCGGTGAGCGCGGAGCCGTTCCGCTCAGCCGTTTCCGATTTCCACTTCACCAACCCGATCGCGCGTGCGTCCCGCACCATGGGCGAGCGTGCGGCCGCGGTCGCCGAGGCCGGATCCGCCCGGCCGATCGCGGCGGAATGAACCCTAGCTGACGGAGGCCTGCCATGCTGTTCGCCGCCAAAGCCCTGACGTTCAAGCTCGCCGCCGGAGCGGCCCTGACCGGGCTTGCGGGCGCCTGCGCCGCCAAGACGGCGTTCAAGACCGCGCATGCGGCCGGCTTTGCGGGCGGGCTGCTTGCCGGCGGCCTCGCCGCCGGCGCGGCTGCGCGTCTTTCGCGGCGTCGTCGCGGGAAGGATTGACGGCTATGACGGGTTCCCCCATCACGTCGGCGCTGCCTGCCGCAGGCGGTGCGTTTCTGGGCGCCGGGATGGGCGCCTCGATCGGCGCGGGAAGCGGCAGCGTCGCGGCCGGCCTGCTGTCGGCGGGAGGACTTTCCGTCCTCTGGGCGGTGATTTTCGACCAGGCGGCCCGGCGCCGGCGCAACGGAAACGACTGAGCCATGAGCGAATTCGTCACCCAGTTCGGCCCATTTTGGGGCACGGCCGCCTCGATCGGTCAGATCCTCGGCTTCGTCGTGGTGCTGCTGCTGTCGCTGGCCTTCCTCCTCCTGATGGACCGCAAGGTCTGGGCGGCGGTCCAGATGCGCAAGGGCCCCAACGTGGTGGGCGCGTTCGGCCTGCTTCAGTCCTTCGCCGACTTTATCAAGTTTGTGCTCAAGGAAATCGTCGTGCCCGCCGGGGCCGACCGCGCGCTTTTCCTGCTGGCGCCGATCCTGACCTTCATCCTCGCCTTCATCGCCTGGGCGGTGATCCCGGTTGCGCCGGGCTGGGTGATCTCGGATCTCAATGTCGGCATTCTCTACCTGTTCGCGATCTCCTCGCTGGGCGTCTACGGCATCATCATCGGCGGCTGGGCGTCGAATTCGAAATATCCCTTCCTCGGTTCGCTCCGCTCGGCCGCGCAGATGGTCTCCTACGAGGTCTCCATCGGCTTCGTGATCGTGACCATCCTGCTCATGGCCGGCACGATGAACCTGTCCGCGCTTGTGGATGCGCAGGCGGGCGGCTTCTGGAACTGGCACATCCTCTCGCTCGACATGCTGCCCTGGCCGGTGTTCGTCATCACGATCCCGATGTTCGTGATCTTCTTCATCTCCGCGCTGGCGGAGACGAACCGCCCGCCCTTTGATCTTCCGGAGGCGGAATCCGAACTCGTGGCCGGCTATCAGGTGGAGTATTCCTCCACGCCGTACCTGCTGTTCATGATCGGCGAGTACCTGAACATCGTCCTGATGTGCTCGCTGATGACGGTGATGTTCCTTGGCGGCTGGCATCCGATCGCGGACGTGCCGCCGCTCACCTGGATCCCGCCGGTCTTCTGGTTCGCCCTGAAGGTCGTGTTCCTCTTTTTCATGTTCGCCATGGTGAAGGCGCTCGTGCCCCGTTACCGCTACGACCAGCTCATGCGGCTCGGCTGGAAGGTGTTCCTGCCGACCTCGCTGGGCGCCGTGGCGGTGATGGGCGTCGTCGTCGCCTATTCGAACGCCTCGTGATGCTGCCGGAGTGCTTGTGATGAGCCGGATCGCCCAAACCCTGCGCGGCGCCGCCCTGATGGACTTCTGGGGCGCGTTTGCGCTCGGCATGCGCTACTTCTTCCGCAAGAAGCCGACGATCAACTACCCCTTCGAGAAGGGCGCGCTGAGCCCTCGCTTCCGCGGCCAGCACGCGCTTCGCCGCTATCCCAACGGGGAGGAGCGCTGCATCGCCTGCAAGCTCTGCGAG
>CAZLOV010000209.1:0-3526 GCA_964561235.1 uncultured Caulobacterales bacterium | reverse complement strand
CATTTCGCCATCGACTTCATCTGCGACACGCTGCGCATGATGACCATGAACCTGGAGGATCCCCACCAGGTCGAGGACGCGATGGAGAAACAGCTCGAAAAGCACCATCACGAAGCGCTCGGGCCCGCGCACGCGCTTCAGAACATGGCCGATGCGCTGCCTGCGCTGGGCATCGTGGCGGCGGTGCTGGGCATCATCAAGACGATGGGCGCGATCACCGAGCCGCCGGAAGTGCTCGGCGGCATGATCGGCGGCGCGCTTGTGGGCACCTTCCTCGGCGTGTTTCTGGCCTATGGCTTCGTGGGTCCGTTCGCCGCGCGCCTGAAGGAAGTGCTCGACGAGGAAGCGCTGCTTTACGGCATCATCCGCGACGTTCTGGTGGCGCATCTGCATGGCAACGCCGCCCAGATCTCCGTGGAGATCGGCCGCGGCGGCGTGCCGAGCGCCATGCAGCCCAGCTTCAACGAGCTTGAAGCCGCGCTGTCCGACGCGCCGGCGGAATAAGACACCGACAGGGCCCGGGGGAGGGGCGAGGAAGCGGGGCCGCCTGCCGGGACGGGCGCGGCTCCGCTTCGCTTTGCGGCGCCGGCGGCGCTGACGCGGGCGGCGATCCGTTCTAAGTCCGGCGATGATGAGCCCGAGCCTGCTGCGCCCGCCCGCCGATTTCCGGCTTGATCCCGACGGCGTTCGCGCGCCGGAGACGGGCGATGTGTATTTCAGCCTCGAAGACGGCCTGTCGGAAAGCCGCGCGGTGTTCCTTGAAGGGTGCGGCCTGCCGCGGCGCTGGGCCGGCCGCCGCGCCTTCACGGTGGGAGAGCTCGGCTTCGGCTCCGGGCTCAATATCGCCGCGCTGATCGATCTCTGGCGGGACACGCGCCCGGCCGGCGGCTGGCTGCATGTCGTCAGCGTGGAAGGCCGTCCGCTCTCACAGGACCAGGCGCGCGCGGCGCTGTCGCGCTGGCCGGCGCTTTCGGAAACCGCAGGCCGGCTGGTCGCCGTCTGGCCGCCGCGCTGGGCGGGCGTTCACCGGCGCCGCTTCGACGACTGGGGCGTGACGCTGACGCTTGTCCACGAAGACGCCGAAGCGGCGCTGCAGGAAGCCGACTTCGCCGCCGACGCCTGGTTCCTCGACGGCTTCGCGCCTTCGCGAAATCCCGCGATGTGGAGCGAGGCGGTGTTCCGCCACGTCGCGCGGCTGTCGGCCCCGGGCGCCCTGGCTGCGACGTTCACCGTCGCCGGCGCCGTACGGCGCGGCCTGCAGGGCGCCGGGTTCACCGTGGAGAAGAAGCCCGGCTTCGGGCGCAAGCGCGAACGGCTGGAAGCGGTTTACACCGGCGTGCCCGCTATCGAGACGCGGACGCCCCATCCCCGCATGGCGCCGCGAGACGGACGCGTCGCGGTCATCGGCGGCGGGATCGCAGCCGCCAGCCTTGCCCATGCGCTCAACGCCCGCGGGCGCGAGGTCGTTCTGGTGGCGCAGGGCGGATGGGCCGCAGGCGCATCCGGCGCGCCGTCAGGTTTGCTCACGCCGCGGCTCGAAGCCGCCGACCGGCCCCATGTCCGCGCGACGCTGTCAGCGTTCGCCCATGCCCGCGCGCTTTACGCCCGGCTTGGCCTGATCGAGCCGGAAGGCGTCCTGCGCCTCGCCGGGGATGAGGCGGCCGCAGGCCGGCTTTCGCGCATCGCAACGCTTCTGGGCGAGGGGTTCGAGATGCTTTCCCCCGCCGAGGCGCAGCGGCGGACCGGGGTACCTGATGCGCCCGGCGGCCTCTTCATGGCCATGGCGGGGCGGTTTGATCCGGCGCGGATCGTCCGCGCGCTCGGGGCCGGGACAGACATCGTCGATGCGTCCGCGGCGGATATCGCACCGTCCGCGTCGGGCTGGCGCGTGCTTGGCGAAGGCGGCGGCGTCCTGCTGGAGGCGCCGACGCTGATCCTGGCCGGCGGCGCCGCTGCGCGCCGTCTGTCTGGAAGCCTCGGGCTGGATGTCGAAACGGCGGCCGGTCGCGTGATGATCGCCGATGCCGGGAAGCTTCGCGCGCCCTCTGCGGGGCTTTCCTGGGGCGGCTATCTCGGCGCGGCGCCGGGCGGCGGCGTGTTGCTGGGGGCGACGCATGAGAAGGGCGGCGATCCCGGTGATCCGCGTGCCGCAGAGCAGCGCCTGCGCGGCGCCTTGGCGGCTGTTGCGCCCGGCGCGGCGGCGCGGCTCGGGGCGGCGCGCGCGCATTGGGGCGGGGTGAGGGCGGCGCTCAACGACCGCCTGCCGGTCTGCGGGCCTGCGATGTCGGCGGCGTTTGACGCCCGCTGGGCGCAGTACGCCCGCGGCGGGGCGGCCCCGGCGGGATCCGCGTCAGAGGATGTCCGGGCCGGGCTCGCCGTTCTGACCGGTTTCGGCGCGCGCGGCTTCGCGCATGCGCCCTTGCTGGCCGAGGCGCTCGCGAGCGATCTCCTGGGAGAACCCTGCGCGCTCGGCGCGTCCGGGCGCGAGGCGCTGCACCCTTCCCGTTTCCGCCTGCGCGCCCTGCGCCGGGGCTAGGCCGTAGCGCACTTCCGCGAGCGGGCAGCCGTGCGCAAGGCAGCCGCGGTCGGCGCGCAGCCGCAACGGGGCCTCAGGCGCAAACATCTCCACCACCAGCGGGCCGGTCTGCAGCTCAAGCGCGGCGTCGCTTTCCGGCGGCGCGCCCTTGACGATGCTCAGCGCGGCGGCGGCGGAAAACAGCGTCCAGACGAGGACGCCGGCGATCAGCGGGGTGTTCATGGCGGGCTCCGGAACCTGGCTCCGTGTTTCAGATGCCCCGCGCGGCCCGGGCGGATGCAGACCCTAAACCTAAAATAATAAATAATATTTTCGAAGTAAAATAATGTCAATTTTCCGCAACAATCCGTCTTGTAATGTAAAAACATCGTCATGATATGTACATATTCGCGTTGACCGCTTCCTGTGGAGGCGTCTCCACTCTGATTAACCGCATCGACAGTTTTCAGGGGATATAAGTATAAAAGGAGACGTTCATGCGCACTTTGCGTAAAGCGGAGCTGCTCGGGGCCAGCCTGCTGGCGGGCCTTCTCTTCACCACGCCGTCCTGGGCGCAGGAGGCGCAGGATGAAGATCAGGACGCGCCCGTCGTCGTCGAGGATGACGAGGACGAGGAAGAAGGCGCTGGCGAACAGGAACGCATCGTCGTTACCGGTTCGCGCATCCGGCGAGACGAGTTCACCAGCATCAAGCCGCTTCAGGTGATCAGCGGCCAGATCGCTCGTGAATCGGGCCTGATCGACACTGCGTCCATCCTGCAGGAAAGCAGCGTCGCAACTGGTCAACAGATCGACACGACCTTCAACGGCTTTGTGCTTGATAACGGCCCGGGCTCCTCGACCGTAAATTTGCGCGGCCTAGGCGCGGACCGCACCCTGACCCTGATCAACGGCCGCCGCGTCGCGCCGGCGGGCGCCGAAGGCGCGCCGGGCGTGGCTGACCTGCGCCCCGCGCCGCCCTCACTTTTTATGGGAGCGCCGCGGGTTGATA
>CAZLOV010000208.1:0-3528 GCA_964561235.1 uncultured Caulobacterales bacterium | reverse complement strand
GGCCTGGGCGCGGTTCTTGTGCTGAGAGCGTTCGATCTGGCACTGCACCACGATCGGCTTGTCGAGGCCCGGCATCTCATAGGTCAGGCGTACGGCGCTGTCGGTCGTGTTGACGTGCTGGCCGCCGGCGCCCGATGACCGGTAGGTGTCCACCCGCACCTCGCCTTCTGGAATGTCGACCTCGATGGAATCGTCGATCTGCGGATAGACCCAGACGCTTGCAAAGCTCGTGTGCCGGCGCCCTGAGCTGTCATAGGGCGAGATGCGCACGAGCCGGTGGACGCGTTCTCGCCCTTCACCAGCAGGGTTGCGGATTTCAGGCCTGCCTCCTCGCCCGCCTGTTCCTCGATCACCTCGACCTTGAAGCCTGCGGCCTGCGCCCAGCGGGAATACATGCGCGTCAGCATGCTCGCCCAGTCCTGCGCCTCGGTGCCGCCGGCGCCGGGATGGATCTCGACATAGGCGTCATTCGCGTCCGCCTCGCCGCCGAGCAGGGCCTGAAGTTCAGCCTTACCGGCGCGGTCGGCGAGCAACTTGAGGCTGGCGGCGGCCTCGTCGATCAGCCCGCCGTCGCCTTCGGCTTCGGCCATCTCCGCAATTTCCAGCGTTTCCTCGAGCGAGGCCTCGATCTCGCGCACGTCCGTCATCGCCGCCTCGAGGCGGTTGCGCTCGCGCATCAGGCTTTGCGCTTGCTGTGGATCGTCCCACAGGGCCGGGTCTTCAGCGCGGGCGTTCAGCTCGTCGAGGCGTTTCTCGGCGGTGTCCCAGTCGAGGCGGCGGCGCAGCAACTGGGCGGACTGTTCGATGGAGCTTTTGAGAGACGCGATATCGGCGCGCATGGGCGCTGGATTCCTGCAGCGGTGAAATCGGATCAGGGGGCGGTCGTTTACCGAAGGCCCGCGGTCAGTACAAGCCGTCGAGGCGGCGCTGCGGCGGCTCATCGTCCTCTCCCGCCGCCTCGGGACCGTTCAGCGCGCCGGAGGAAAAGCTCAGCGCCTCCTCAGCGGCGCTGGCCCCGCGCCGCGGCTCGGTGCCCGGCTTAAACGCCTCAAGGATCACCCCGGGGCGTCCGATCACGCCCGGTTCGCCGGTGCGCCGGTCGATGGGCGCAAGCCGAACGCCTTCGGGCACGCGGAACGGTGCCACGGGGTAGCTTTCCAGCGTGGGGTCGAGAAACTGGGCAACGATCGGCGCGGCGACGCGGCCGCCCGCCTCGCCAGAGCCAAGCGGCAGCGGCGTGTCGTAACCGACATAGGCGCCCACGATGAGGTCCGGCGAAAAGCCCACGAACCAGGCGTCGCGGAAATCGTTCGTGGTACCGGTCTTGCCGGCCAGCGGACGCCCCAGCGCGCGCAGCGCCGTGCCGGTGCCGCGCTCGACGGCGCCTTCAAGCATGTGAACGATCTGGTAGGCGGTGGCGGGGTCCACGACCGGCTCTCCGAGCAGCGCAAGGTCCGGTTCGCCGACCGTCTGCGGGTCCCAGGCCTCCGCGTCGCAACCCGAACAGGCGCGCGGGTCATGCGCGTAGATCGTGCGGCCCTCGCGATCCTGCACGCGGTCGAGCAGCGTGGGTTCGACCAGCCGCCCGCCATTGACCAGCGCGGAATACGCCGAGACCAGCCGCAGGAGCGAGGTCTCGCCCGCGCCCAGCGCCATGGCGAGGGTCGGCTGAAGATCGTCGTAGATGCCGATGCGCTCGCCGATGTCGACGATCGGCGCCATGCCCATCTCCTGGGCGAGGCGCACGGTCATGACGTTGCGCGAAAGCTCGAGGCCCAGCCGCAGCGTGGAGGGCCCGTAGAACTCCTCGGAATAGTTCTGCGGCCGGTAAAAGCGCACCGAGGCGTCGCCGGAGGCGGCGAACGGCGCGTCCAGAATGATCGAGGCCGGCGTGTAGCCATTGTCCATCGCAGCAGCGTAGACGAAGGGCTTGAAGCTCGATCCGGGCTGACGGAAGGCCTGGACGGCGCGGTTGAACTGGCTCTGCTGGAAGGAATACCCGCCCACCATGGCGAGCACCCGGCCGGTATAGGGATCGAGCGCGAGCACCGCGCCGTTCACCGCCGGCGTCTGACGCAGGGCGTATTCGTCCTCCTGCGGCCGCACGACGGCTTCGTCAGCCTCCGCCGGCGGCTCCCAATGGTTCAGGCGGCGCTCGACAAGCACCACATCGCCCGGTGACAGCACGTCGGCGGGGCGTTCGATGCGCGGGCCGCGCTCCGGGAAACCGTCTTCATCGCGGCCGAAGCTGCGCGCCCAGGTGAGCTCCGCAAGCGGGATCCGTCCTTCGGAGCCGTCCTCAAGACCAATACGCGCGCTTTCAAGCGAGGTGGCGAGCACCACCGCCTTCATCCAGTCCGCATCGATGTCGGCGGGCGCTGCGACGGTTTCGAGCGCCTGCGCCCAGTCATTGCCCGGTTCGACCGAGCCCAGAGGACCGCGATACCCGTGGCGGCGGTCGTATTCCTCAAGGCCCGCGCGCAGCGCCCGGCGGGCGGTGAGCTGCATCGTCGTGTCGAGCGTGGTGCGGATCGACAGCCCGCCGTCATAGAGCTGGTCTTCGCCGTAGCGGCCGAAGACCTGGCGGCGGACCTGCTCCACGAAATACTCGGCCGCCAGATACTGGTCGCCCTGGAGCCGCTCGACGGTGTCCAGAGGACGCGCCTGCGCCTCGCGCATTTGCGCTTCGGTGATGTAGCCGTTGACGTGCATCCGGGAGAGCACCCAGTTACGCCGGCCGATCGCAGCGGCCGTCTCGCGGCGCGGATGATAATTCGACGGCGCCTTGGGCAGGGCTGCGAGATAGGCGGCCTCGTGAAGCTCGAGCTCCGACAAGGACTTGTCGAAATAGTTCAGCGCCGCCGCCGCCATGCCGTAGGCGCGGTTGCCGAGATAGATCTCGTTTACATAAAGCTCGAGGATCTCGTCCTTGGTGAAGGCGCGCTCCATCCGCCGCGCGATGACGATCTCGCGCACCTTGCGTTCGATGCGCTGCTCGGAGCTGAACAGAAAGTTCTTCGCGACTTGCTGGGTGATCGTGGAGCCCGACTGCAATGGCGCGCCGGACCCGCGGGCGATGTCCCAGAGCGAGCGCAGGCCGCCGCGGAGCATGCCGAGGAAATCGACCCCGCCATGCTCGTAGAAATTCTTGTCCTCCGCCGACAGCACCGCATGGACGAGCACCGGCGGGAAGTTTTCGATCGGCACGAAAACACGCTGCTCGCGGGCGAATTCGGCGATGAGACGCCCGTCGCCGGCATGCACGCGGCTCATGACGGGAGGCTCGTACTCGGCGAGCTGGCGATAGTCCGGCAGGTCGTCGGTGACGCGCACAACGTAAATGGCCGCAGCGATGAAGGCGGCGAGCCCGAGCACCGCCGCCGTCGCGCCGCCCCAGAGCGCGGCGCGGAAAGCGTTGCGCCAGGTGAAGAGTCTCATCGCATCCTCGCCGATCGGAACCGCCCGCGGGCGCGCCCGTTCTCCGCCTGCAACCGGGCGGCATTATGGCCGCGCGCGCGCAGCCGCGAA
>CAZLOV010000207.1:0-3580 GCA_964561235.1 uncultured Caulobacterales bacterium | reverse complement strand
GCGCGGGCTGGCGTCTCGACGGCGCGCTGTCCGACGACAGCCTGCTGGTGGAGGAGTTCTAGACGGCGCTTTCGGCGCGCCTGAAACGGAACCGGCCGCTCCCGCGCCCTGAGATGACGCGCGAAGCGGCCGATCGTGATCGTGTCGCGCCGAAGCGCGTACGGAGGTGAAAGGGGTTAGGCGAGGCTGCTCGCGCTCGACCGCTTCACCCACGCTCCGACACGAATATGACCACTCGACATCGGATCACCTCCTTTCAATGGCTGCATCTGTTTCGAAGTTGGGGTGCGTCGCCGCGTTCGGCAAGGGCTAATCCGCACGCGCGGCCAGACCCTCCGCCTCGCCTTCAGGCGAAGCCCGGAACAGCCGGCCGTGTTCGGTGAGGAAGACGACCGCCAGCGCAAGCGCTCCAAGGCCCGCCTGACCGGCGAGGATCGGCGTGACCGAGCCGTCGTAGAGCTGCCCGATGAAGGAGCCGAGCACGGCGCCTGAAAGCGCCGTCAGGGCTCCGTAGAGCGCCGCCGTCACGCCTGCGCGCTCGCCCGCGGGCTCCATGGCCAGCGCCGTGAAGTTCGCGCCGATCATGCCGAAGAGCATCATCGCAAGCGCGATCAGCGGGTAATAGACCCAGAACGCCAGCCCGTTCCAGAAGGCGGCCGCCAGCGCCATGCCCGCATTGACGGCGATGAACGCGGAAAGGGCGGCGTGGCTCACCCGGCGCGGGCCCAGACGACGCGCGATGCGCGCATTGAGGATGTTCGCCGCGGCCAGCCCCAGGGCGACGCCGCCGAAGGCCAGCCAGAACCATTCGCCCGCGTCGTAGATCTCGCTGATGATCTGCTCGGTCGTGGCGATGAAGGCGAACAGCGAGCCGAAGATGAACATGGCCGCGGTCATGTAGCCCAGCGTCACGCGGTGGCGCAGCGCGAGCCAGTAGCTGCGCGCCGCCGAGGCGAAGCTCAGCGGGGTGCGCCGCGCCTCGGGCAGGGTTTCCGGCAGGCGCGCGCGCATCCATGCAAGCAGGCATAGGCCGAGCGCGAGCAGGGCCGCGAAGATCCACCGCCAGGGTCCCGCCGCCATGATCAGCTGGCCGAGACTGGGCGCGATGACGGGCGCGATCATGAACACGGTCATGACGAAGCTCATCATTTCCGCCATGCGGCGGCCCGATACGAGATCGCGGATGAGCGCGACGGCGGCGACGCGCGTGCCGGCGGCGGCGAGGCCCTGCATGAAGCGCGCGGCGAGCAGCATCTCGAAGCCCTGCGAGAACAGCGCCAGCAGGGTCGCGAACGCATAGCTGACCAGCGACACCATGAGGATCGCCCGCCGGCCATAGGCGTCCGAGGCCGGGCCGTAGACAAGCTGCGCCAGGCCGAATCCGGCGACATAGGCCGTCACCACGAGCTGCGCGGCGTTGCCCGTCACGGAATAGCTCGCCGCAATCTCGCTCAGCGCGGGCAGCAGGATGTCGATGGACAGCGCGTTCAGCGCCATCATGACGCCGACCATGCCGACCAGCTCGCGCGTGGAGATGGTCGGCCGGCGCGGATCGGGGGTGTCGAGAAGCAAGGAGAAGCGGCGTCCGGCGCGCAGGCGGGAGAAATCGGACGCCCTTAGTACTCCGGCTCCTCCCAGAAGGGCCAGCCCGGCGGCAGATCATCGGGCGCTTTTCCGGGAAACGCAGGCGGGCGCTTTTCAAGAAAGCTCATCACGCCTTCCTCGGCGTCCTTCGCCATGCCGCGCTGGACGATGGCGCGGCTTTCCGCGCGATGCGCCTCCATGGGATGGGCCGCCGCCAGCATCCGCCAGAGCAGCGCCCGGTTCATCGCCACGGAGACCGGGGCGGTGTTCTCTAGGAAGCGCCGGGCGCGGGCCTTGGCGCGCGCAAGCACGTCTTCGGCGGGGACCACCTCGGAGACATAGCCCATCGCCAGCGCTTCATCCGCGAGGAAGGTCCGCCCGGTCAGGCCGAGGTCCAGCGCGTTCTCCACCCCGACCAGCCGCGGCAGGAACCAGCTCGCGCACCCGTCCCAGGCGATGCCGCGGCGGGTGAAGGGCAGGGCGAACTTCACCCCTTCAGCCGCCACGCGCGCGTCCATCGGCAGGATCATCGTCGCCCCGATGCCGACCGCTGCGCCGTTGATCGCGGCGACGACCGGCTTTGCGCTGCGGAAGATGCGCAGATTGAGAAGCCCGCCCGTGTCGCGCCATTTCGGATCGCGGTCGTCAAGGCGCCCGCTTTCGCGCGCCGCGGCGATCATGTTGAACGCTTCAGCGCCCGCGGACAGATCCGCGCCCGCGCAAAACGCCTTGCCGGCGCCGGTGACGACGATCGCGCCGACATCGCGCATGCCCTCGGCGGCGTCGAAGGCGGCGATCAGCTCCTCGCACATCTTGGGCGTGTAGGCGTTCATCGCCTCGGGACGGTCCAGCGTGATCAGCGCCAGATCGCCTTCGGCTTCAAGCTTGACGGTCTCGAACGGCATGGGCCTCCCCCTTGTGTCGGAGAAAGGCTAGGCGCGGCGCGGCGGCCTGTCACGCAGGCGTCCCCGCGTCAGACGTTGAACTTGAACAGCATCACGTCGCCGTCCTGGACGACATAATCCTTGCCTTCCTGGCGCAGCTTGCCGGCGTCGCGCGCGCCCGCCTCGCCGCCCAGCCCGACATAATCGGCGTAGGCGACCGTTTCGGCGCGGATGAAGCCCTTCTCGAAATCGCCATGGATGACCCCGGCGGCCTTCGGCGCAGTCCAGCCCTTGCGGATGGTCCAGGCGCGCGCCTCTTTCGGCCCCGCGGTGAAATAGGTCTGCAGGCCAAGCAGGGTGTAGCCCGCATGGATGAGCCGGTTGAGCCCGGGCTCTTCAAGGCCCAGCTCGGCGAGATACTCGGCGCGTTCCTCGTCCTCCAGCAGCGCCAGCTCGCTTTCGATCTTCGCGGAGATGACGACGCAGGCCGCGCCTTCCCCGGCCGCGCGCGCCTCGACCGTTCTGGAGTGCGCATTGCCGGATGCGGCGCTCTCCTCGTCGACATTGGCGACGAACAGGACGGGCTTGGCGGTGAGAAGCTGGAGCATCTTCAAGCCCTTCATCTCCTCTTCGGAGAGGTCGGCCGCGCGCGCCGGCCGGCCGGCGTTGAGCTGTTCGAGCGCCTTGTCGACCAGCGCCAGCACGGCCTTGGCGTCCTTGTCGCCGGTCTTGGCCTTCTTTTCGAGATTGGAGCGGCGCTTCTCGAGGCTTTCGAGGTCCGCGAGCATCAGTTCGGTCTCGACGGTTTCGAAATCCGCCATCGGATCGACCTTGCCCGCCACATGGGTGACGTCGTCGTCCTCGAAGCAGCGCAGCACGTAGACCACCGCATCCACCTCGCGGATATTGGCGAGGAACTGGTTGCCGAGACCTTCGCCCTGGCTTGCGCCCTTCACGAGGCCCGCAATGTCCACGAAGCTCATCCGCGCCGGGATCACCTGGGCTGAGCCGGCGATCTTCGCCAGCGCCTCAAGGCGCGGCTCGGGCACGGCGACGTCGCCCACATTCGGCTCGATCGTGCAGAAGGGATAGTTCGCCGCCTGCGCGGCGGC
>CAZLOV010000206.1:0-3605 GCA_964561235.1 uncultured Caulobacterales bacterium | reverse complement strand
GGCCGCGCACCGGCAGGCCGCGGCGATGACGAAGGCCGCGATAATTGCCAAGGTCCATGAGACGCTTGATGTTGACCGCAGTCTCGCGGCGAAGGTCGCCCTCCACCGTGTAGCCCGCGTCGATCGTCTCACGGATCTGCAGGATTTCCGCGTCCGTCAGGTCATTGACCCGGCGGTCGTCGGCGATGCCCACCTTCTCGCAGATCTCGCGAGCCATGGCCGGGCCGATGCCGTGAATATAGCGGAGCGCGATCTGAACGCGCTTGTTCGTCGGAATATTGACGCCGGCGATGCGGGCCACGATGCTCTCCTTACGGTAACCTTCGGCGATAGCGAGGAGGCGGAGCCGATCGCCGGGTCAGTCCGGCGGGGTCGGGCATACGCTTATCCCCCGTTTCGCGAAGGGCGCTATGTATAGGCGGCGAGGCATCCCCGTCAACCGGAGCGACGCGCCGTTCGGCAGTTTCTGCGCGTTCGTGTCAGGAAAGCGCCCGGGCGATCGCCTCTGCGACCGCCTCGATCGAACCCATTCCGTCCACTTCGGCGAGTTTGCCCTGCCCGCCATAGTACGGCAGCAGCGGGGCGGTTTGCGTATTGTACTGGTCGAGACGCGTCTTGAAGGCCTCGACCGTGTCGTCGGCGCGGCCTTCTTCGGCGGCGCGCTTCTCCATCCGCTTGACGAGTTCGGCGTCGTCCACGACCAGGCGCACGACGCGGTCGACCTGCGCGCCGCGGCCCGCCAGAAGCGCGTCCAGCGCTTCGGCCTGCGCGACGGTGCGGGGGAAGCCGTCAAAGATCGCGCCGCCGGCGGCTTCCGCGTCCGGGAGGCGCTCCTCGATCAGTTCGATGACGATCTCGTCGGAAACGAGCCGGCCGTTGTCCATGATGTCGGCCACGCGCTGACCGAGCTCGGTCCCCGCCGCACGCGCGGCGCGCAGCATGTCGCCGGTGGAGAGCTGAACCCAGCCGCGCTCGGCGACCAGCTTCTTGGCCTGGGTGCCCTTCCCCGCCCCCGGCGGGCCGAACAGGACAAGGTTCATCGTTTCCGTCCCCGAAGTTTCGTTTTCTTGATCAGACCCTCGTACTGGTGCGCCAGGAGGTGGCTCTGGATCTGCCCCACGGTGTCCAGCGTGACGGACACCACGATCAAAAGCGCCGTGCCCCCAATGTAGAAGGGGATCGCGTAGTAGGCGCGCAGCACCTCGGGCAGAAGGCAGACGATGGTCAGATAGGCCGCGCCGATCGTCGTCAGACGCGTCAGCACGTAGTCGATGTATTCCGCCGTTCGGGCGCCCGGACGGATGCCCGGCAGGAAGCCGCCGTACTTCTTGAGGTTCTCCGCGGTGTCTTCCGGGTTGAAGACGATGGAGGTGTAGAAGAAGGCGAAGAAGATGATGCCCGCCGCATAGAGCGCGAGGAAGAGCGGCTGGCCGGGGCCGAGCAGCGCCGTCAGCGTGGTCAGCCATTCCGGGCCCGACTGGGCGGAAAAGCCCGCCGCCGTCGCCGGCAGCAGCAGCAGCGAGGAAGCGAAGATCGCCGGAATGACGCCCGCCGTGTTCAGCTTCAGCGGCAGAAAGCTCGACTCCCCGCCCATCATCCGGTTGCCCACCTGGCGCTTGGGATACTGAACCAGCAGCCGGCGTTGCGAGCGCTCCATGAACACCACGAAGAGCAGCACCACAACGATGAGCGCCAGCATGGCCACGATGATCGCCGGCGACATCACGCCGGTGCGGCCCTGCTCGAGAGTCTGGAAGAGCGCGCGCGGCATCTCCGCGATAATGCCGGCGAAAATGATCAGCGAGACGCCGTTGCCCACGCCCCGCGCGGTGATCTGCTCGCCCAGCCAGAGCAGCAGCATCGTGCCGGAGACCAGCGTCGAGACGGTGACGATGCGGAAGAACCAGCCCGGATCGGCCGCGATCGTCGCCCCGGTCGTCGGATCGGGGTTCTCCATGCCGATGGCGATTGCATAGGCCTGCACGGTTGCGATCAGCACCGTGAGATAGCGCGAATACTGGTTGATCTGCTTGCGGCCCTGCTCCCCGCCTTCCTTCTTCAGACGTTCGAGGCTGGGGATAGTCGCCGCCATCAGCTGCATGATGATGGAGGCGGAAATGTAGGGCATCACGTTGAGCGCAAAGATCGCCATGCGCTCGACGGCCCCGCCCGAGAAGACGTTGAAGACGCCGAGAATGCCGCCCTGTTGCTGCTGGAACACCGAGGCGTACTGCACCGGGTCGATGCCCGGCAGCGGCACGTAGGTGCCGATGCGGTAGATCACCAGCACGAAGAGCGTGAACAGGATGCGCTTCTGCAACTCCTTCGCCTGGGCGAAGGCGGAGAAGTTCATGTTCGAGGCGAGTTGTTCTGCGGCTGACGCCATGTCGGGGTCCGTCCTTCGGACGCGCCGCGCCGGCGGCGGCGCTTCAATGCAGGGCCGGGCGGGACTTCAGACCCGCCTGCGGCAGCCCGCACCGGACGCCGCGTCGCCAATGTAGGCGCCCGGCGGCGTCGGTGAAACGGGCTTAACCTTCCACAGGCGCCTCAGCGGCGGGAAGGGTGAGCGTGCCGCCTGCCTTTTCAACGGCTTCGCGCGCGCTCTTCGTGGCGCCGGTGATTGAAAGCTGAACCTTGGCGGTCAGCTCCCCCTTGCCGAGCAGGCGCACGCCGTCGCGCTTGCGGCGGATGACGCCGGACGCCACAAGCGCCGCCTCGTCGATCGCGGTTTTCGCGTCGAGCTTGCCAGCGTCGATGGCCGCCTGCAGCCGTCCGAGCGAGAGTTCGGCGAACACCTTGCGGTTGGGCTTCTTGAAGCCGCGCTTCGGCAGGCGCTGGTGGAGCGGCATCTGGCCGCCCTCGAAGCCCTTGATGGCCACGCCCGAGCGGGACTTCTGGCCCTTCACGCCGCGTCCGCCGGTCTTGCCCTTGCCCGAGCCGATGCCGCGGCCGACGCGCATCCGGCTTTTGGTCGCGCCCGGATTGTCACGCAGTTCGTTCAGGCGCATGGCGCCCTCCTTCCTTTCGAAGCGAGACGCAGCCCTCAGCTGCGCTCTTCGACAATCTCCACGAGGTGGCTCACCCGCGCGATCATGCCGCGCACGGCGGGCGTATCCTCAAGTTCGCGCTCGCGGCCGATGCGGCCGAGCCCGAGCCCGCGCAGCGTCTGGGCCTGCACCGGCGGGCGGCGCGTGGCGCTGCCGGTCTGGCGCACGATGACGGTCTTTTTCTCAGCCATCCCGCGCTCCCTCAGCCTTCGACCGCTTCAGGCGAGGACGCGCCGTCCTCGCGGCGCGACACCAGATCGCCAACCTTGAGACCCCGCTTGGACGCGATCGCGCGCGGGCTCTCCTGGGACTTCAGCGCCTCGAAAGTCGCCCGGATCATGTTGTACGGGTTCGACGAGCCGGTGGACTTCGCCACCACGTCCTGAACGCCCAGGCTTTCCAGCACCGCGCGCATCGGACCGCCCGCGATCACGCCGGTGCCCGGAGGCGCCGAACGCAGAATGACCTTGCCCGCGCCCCAGCGGCCCTTGACGTCATGATGGAGCGTGCGGCCTTCGCGCAGCGGCACGCGCACCATCGTCTTCTTGGCCTCTTCGG
>CAZLOV010000205.1:0-3674 GCA_964561235.1 uncultured Caulobacterales bacterium | reverse complement strand
AGGTGCGCGAGGGCGTGGTCAAGAACATCACCGACTACGGCGCGTTCGTGGATCTCGGCGGCATCGACGGCCTGCTCCACGTCACCGACATGAGCTGGAGCCGCGTCGGCCATCCGTCCGAAGTGGTCGAGGTCGGCCAGACCGTTCAGGTCCAGATCGTCAAGATCAACCGCGAGACCCAGCGCATCAGCCTGGGCATGAAGCAGCTGCAGTCCGATCCGTGGGACGGCGTGGCGGCCAAATACCCGGTGGGCGCGACCTTCAAGGGCCGTGTGACCAACATCGCCGAATACGGCGCCTTCGTGGAGCTGGAGCCGGGCGTCGAAGGCCTGGTGCACGTCTCCGAGATGAGCTGGACCAAGAAGAACGTCCATCCGGGCAAGATCGTCTCCACCTCCCAGGAGGTTGAGGTCATGGTGCTCGACGTGGACAGCGAGAAGCGCCGCATCTCGCTTGGCATCAAGCAGACCCAGCGCAATCCGTGGGAGGTCTTCGCCGAGACCCATCCCTCCGGCACGGTGGTCAAGGGCGAGGTCAAGAACATCACCGAGTTCGGCCTGTTCATCGGCGTCGACGACGAGATCGACGGCATGGTCCACCTGTCCGACCTCGACTGGGACCGCTCGGGCGAGGAAGCCATCCAGGACTACCAGAAGGGCGATGTCGTCGAAGCCAAGGTGCTCGACGTCGACGTCGAGAAGGAGCGGGTCTCCCTCGGCGTGAAGCAGCTCAAGTCCGACCCGATGTCCACCGGGGTTCGCAAGGGCGACACCGTCACCTGCACCGTCACCGAAGTCGCCTCGGGCGGCATCGAGGTCAGCTTCGCGGAAGGTCAGCTCAAGGCCTTCATCCGCAAGTCCGACCTGTCGCGCGATCGTGACGAGCAGCGCCCGGAGCGCTTCGCCGTGGGCGACAAGGTCGACGCGAAGGTGACCAATGTCGACAAGGCGACGCGCCGCGTCTCCGTGTCGATCAAAGCGCTTGAAGTTGCTGAGGAAAAAGAGGCTGTCGAACAGTACGGCTCCTCCGACAGCGGCGCGTCGCTGGGCGATATTCTCGGCGCCGCGCTCAAGGAGCAGGAAAAGGGTCCCGACGAGGACTGATCCGGTCCGCGTTTCAGGCGTCAGTTTTCCCCGCGGGCCGGGTCGATTGCGATCCGGCCCGTTTTCTCTTCACTTTCAGTTGTTTGTCGATTGACGGACCGGGCGGCCCGTTTCTAGAGTTCTCAGGCTGTATTGTGATCCGGGGCGCACCATGATCAAGTCCGAACTTATCGAGAAGCTCGCCGAGGCGAACCCGCACCTGTTTCAGCGCGATGTCGAGCGGGTGGTGAACACCGTGCTTGAGGAGATCGCGGTGGCGCTCGAGCGCGGCGACCGGGTCGAGCTTCGAGGTTTCGGGGCCTTTTCCGTGCGCAACCGTCCGGCGCGTCAGGGCCGCAATCCCCGCACGGGAGAGTCGGTCGACGTCAAGGAGAAGCACGTGCCGTTCTTCAAGACCGGCAAGGAGCTTCGAGAACGCGTAGACGGCTCGGTCAAGGCCAACGGCGCGCTCAAGGCGTCCTGACCGGACATTTACGTTTCCTTACACCCCTGACGGGCATGATGCTTGCGTGAAGAGCCCCGAAAGGGTGCACGCATGACCGGTATCGTGACGCTAGGCCCGACCGCGCCGCAGACGGGTTTCGTCCCGGGACGCTTCGTCCAGGGCGATGCTGCGCGCGCAGAGCGCGTCGCGCCGCGCGCAGGCGAGGCGGCGAGCCGGCTTGAACTGTCCGACGAGGCGCAGCGGATCGTCCGTGATCTCGCCGCGCGCGACCGTGAGGTGCGCCAGCACGAACAGGCGCACGCGCGCGTCGGCGGCAAATACGCCGGTCAGCCGCGCTACGATTACACCGAAGGTTCCGACGGCAAGCGCTATGCGACCTCCGGCGAGGTCTCCATCGACGTCTCCCCGGTTCGCGGCGATCCCGAGGCCACCATCGAGAAGATGGAGATCGTCAAGAAGGCCGCGCTTGCCCCGGCGCGTCCCTCGCAACAGGACCGCAATGTCGCCGCGCAGGCCGACGCACAGCGCATCGAGGCGGAAGCCGAGGCGCGGCGGCAGGCCGCCGAGGCCGATCCGGACGATCCCTCGCTTTCGGTCACACAGCGTCTCGAGGCCGAGCGCCGCGAGCAGGCTTACGCCGGCGCGCAGGCTTCAGCCGCGCAAACGGCGGGGTCGATCGCAAGCCTTGCTGCGTAAGCGGCGCTGCGTGCTTGGAGCATTCCTCCGCCTGCGCTAGATCGCGCCCATGGCGAGGGTGAAGATATGCGGGCTCAACGCTCCGGAAGCGGTCGCTGCGGCGCTAGAGGCGGGCGCGGACTGGCTGGGGTTCATCCTGTTTGAAAACAGCCCGCGCGGCGTCACGCCGGAAGAAGCGGGCCGGCTCGCAAGCCCTGCCGAGGGCCGCGCCCTGCGCGTTGCGGTGCTGGTGGACCCCTCCGAGCGGCTTCTGGCCGAAACCGCCCGGGCCATGGCGCCCGACATCATCCAGCTCCACGGTCAGGAGACCCCGCAGCGTTGCGACGATGCGCGCGCCTATGCGCGAAGCGGCGTGTGGAAGGCGCTGGGCGTCTCCAGCCGGGCGGATATCGCGGCGGCGCAAGCCTATGGCGGCGCGGTTGACGGCTTTGTCTTCGACGCCAAGCCGCCGGAGAACGCCGACCGGCCCGGCGGTTGGGGCCGGGCCTATGACTGGCGTCTGCTCGCGAGCCCGCGGCCGGCCTTCCTGGACGGGCGCCTCTGGCTCTTGTCCGGCGGGCTCGACCCGGCCAACGTGGCCGCGGCCGTCTCGCAGTCGGGCGCCGCCGCCGTCGACGTCGCCTCCGGCGTCGAAAGCGCACCCGGCGTCAAGGACCCCGACCGTATCCGCGATTTCATCCAGGCCGCCCGCGCGGCCCAGCCGGAAAGCGCCGCATGACCGAGCACAAGCCCAACACCTATTCCGATCTGCCCGACGCGCACGGCCGTTTCGGCGCCTTTGGCGGCCGCTATGTCGCCGAAACGCTGATGCCGAACGTCCTCGCTCTCGAGGCGGCCTATGCGCGCTATCGCGACGATCCGGACTTCATCGCGGAGTTCGACGAGTTCTCGCGCGATTTCGTGGGCCGGCCGAGCCCGCTCTATTTCGCCGAGCGCATGACGGAGGCGTTCGGCGGGGCGAAGATCTGGTTCAAGCGCGACGAGCTCAACCACACCGGCGCGCACAAGATCAACAACTGCCTCGGCCAGGTCCTGCTGGCCAAGCGCATGGGCAAGACGCGCATCATCGCGGAGACCGGCGCGGGCCAGCACGGCGTGGCGACCGCCACGGTTGCGGCGCGCTTCGGCATCCCGTGCGAAATCTTCATGGGCGCGACGGATGTCGAGCGCCAGAAGCCCAATGTCTTCCGCATGAAGCTGCTCGGCGCGAAGGTGCATGCGGTCACCGCCGGCCGCGGCACGCTCAAGGACGCCATGAACGAGGCGCTGCGCGACTGGGTGACCTATCCCGAGGAGACCTTCTACGTCATCGGCACGGTGGCGGGCCCGCACCCCTATCCGATGATGGTGCGCGACTTCCAGAGCGTCATCGGGCGCGAGGCGCGCGCCCAGATGCTCGAGCGCACGGGCCGCCTGCCGGAGGCCTGCGT
>CAZLOV010000204.1:2785-3762 GCA_964561235.1 uncultured Caulobacterales bacterium | reverse complement strand
GGGCTTTTCCAGTTCATCGAGCAGACCTGGCTCGCCATGGTTCACCGTCATGGCGAAAAGCACGGGCTTGGCGAGGCCGCCGCAGCAATCCGCGAGGACGCCGCGGGGCGGTTGCGCGTCGATGATCCGGCTCTGCGCGAGCAGGTGCTTGCACTGCGTTTCGATCCGGATGCGGCAAGCCTGATGGCTGGCGAGCTGGCGCGCGAGAACGCCGCCCAGCTTCGCGGCTCGCTCGGGCGCGACGCCAGCGCGGGTGAATTGTATGCGGCGCATTTTCTCGGCCCTTCCGGCGCCGCCCGGCTGATCAAGGCCGCAGAGACCGATCCCGCCGCCCGCGCCGATCTCGCGTTCCCGCAGGCCGCCCAGGCGAACCGGCCGATCTTCTTCGACGGCGCGCGGCCGCGCAGCGTCTCAGAAGTGCTCGCCAATCTGACCGGAGAAGCGGCCCGTGCGATCGAACGCGTGCAGGCCCCTCAGGCCGCAACGCCGCGGTCAGACGCCGCGATGGCTTCGGGCGTGGGCGCGGCGCGCCCCATCGCTGCGTCGGGCGGCGGCGTGCTTACCCCTGCGATGGTCGAGATACTCGCGAGCCTTGACGCACCCCGCAAAGGCGGAGAACGCGGCGGTAAGGATTCTTGACGCAAGCCTGAATTGCAAAAGACCTCGTTAACACCTTGGGCGCATCCTCAGGCCAGCAAGGCATTCGAGAGGTCGTCATGAGCGTCTCCCCCCTCCGCGCCCGCCTCACCAAAGAGGATGTCGCAAAGCTCTCCGACAGCGCCAACGCCGACGCGCGCGCAGTTGCGGCGCGCAAATTCTGCTCGCGCATCGCCTATCTGGGCCTTGCCGATCAGGAACGCCGCGCCGGCGAGAGCATTCTTCGCATCCTCGCCGGAGACGCCGCCGACATCGTGCGCCGCTCGCTCGCCACGACGCTCGCCCGGTCGCCGCACCTTCCCGCGGACGTGGCGCGCAAG
>CAZLOV010000204.1:0-2775 GCA_964561235.1 uncultured Caulobacterales bacterium | reverse complement strand
GTCGGACGTCGACTCCATCGCGTTGCCGATCATTGAAGGCTCGCCGCTTCTTGAGGACGCGGAACTCGTGGAGATCGTGCGTTCGGGGTCCGTGCTGCGCCAGAAGGCCGTCGCCAGCCGGGACCGGGTCTCGCCCAAGGTCGTCCGCGAGATTGTCATGCACGCCGATCCGGACGCGGTCGGGATCGCCGCCTCCAATGACGGCGCGCAGTTCGACGAAAACGCCTATTCGCTCGCTTTCGGCCGTTTCGCCGAACACCCCGAGGTGCTGGAGCGCTTCATCGACCGCGATCAGCTGCCGCCTCAGATCACCGAAAAACTCATTGCGCATATCTCGCAGGAAGCCGTCACCCGTCTCGTCACGCGCCATGCGCTGCCTCCGCAGCTTGCCGTGGAGCTGGCTGAGGGCGCGCGCGAGCGTGCGACGGTGGACCTTGTCGAGCAGGCGGGCCTTTCACCCGAGCCGCGCCGGTTCGTGCAGCAATTGCAGATGAACGGCCGTCTGACGCCCTCGCTTATCCTGCGCGCGCTTTTCCGCGGTCATGTGCGCTTCTTCGAATACGCGGTCGCGGAACTGGCGGGCATTGAGCACCGCAAGGCGTGGATGCTCGTCCATGACGCCGGGCCGCTTGGCCTGGAGGCGGTCTTCAACCGCACGGGATTGCCGCGGCGCATTTATCCGGCGGTGAAGGCGGCGCTCGCCGCCTATCATTCTCTGGAGATGGGCGCGGGCGGGATGATCGACCGCGCGCGGTTCCAGAAGAAGCTGACCGAGCGGATCTTCACGCAGTTCCAGGGCGCGCCCGACGCCGATCTCGGCTGGTGTCTGGAGCGGCTCGACTCGGATCTGGCGATCATCCGCGAGGAGCAGGCGAAAGCGGCGGCCTAGACCGCCGCTTTATTCGCCGGGACGACCGGGCGAGGGGCCTCAGCCCGGCTCGCCGACCAATTCGATCACCCGGCTTTCCAGCTCGTCGGCCAGCTGCTTGCCGACGCCTGCGTCGTCCATGCGGATGTTCTGGCGCAGCGCGGCGACGATGGCGTTGACATGCGCGTCCACCAGCGAAACCGGCATCTCGGCGCGCTTCTCGTCGTCCTCGATCAGGCGCGAGAGCGAGGCGGCCATCCTGCTGATGATCGGAAACTCGTAGGTGGTGCCCAGTCCGCGCAGGTCATGGGCGACCGTAAACAGCGCTTCGCCGGCCTCGCCCACCAGCCCCTGCGTCTTCGCTTCCGCCCAGGCGGCCTCCAGCTTGGCGACCTCCTCGGCGAGCCAGCCGCGGAACTCTCCGCTGAGCTGTTCGAGCGCGGCTTCCGCACGCCGGACCGCGCCGGGATCAGCGGTCGGCAGCTTGCCGCCCACCTTCACCTTCAGCATGTTCGGCGGATTGATGATCTCGATCGGTTGTTCCTTGCCGGACATGGCGAGCTCCTTGAGGCGGCGTGTCAGCCGGCGGCTTCGCAGCGCCGCTCACCGCCCTCATGGGCGATGTCGCGGCGGCGCCGGTCAGGGCCGAAAAATACCTTGGTGCGCACGAACGGGCGCGGCTTGTTGATGACGGCTTCGATGCGGCGGTAGAGCGCTTCGGGCGAAATCGGCTTGACGAGAAACTCCGTCACGCCCGCGTCCCGGGCCTCGGCCACGCGGACCCGTTCGGAATAGGCCGTCAGCATGATGACCGGCATGAAGGCGGCCGGATTGGGTTCGCTCTTTCGCAGCTTCCGAACCAGCGTCACGCCGTCCATGTCGGGCATCTTCCAGTCGCAGATCATCACGTCGACAGGGACGTCCTTCAGCACCGCGATCGCCTGCATCGCGCCGGAGGCCTCCACGACGCGGCCGACGCCGAAGGCGGTCAGAATCGCACGCACCGTGCCGCGCATCGCGGCGTTGTCGTCGACGACAAGCACGCTCAGGCGCGAGAGGCCCTGATCCGCCGAAACGATGCCGTTCACCATGCGTCCGCCCGAAACGAAATCTCGCCCGGGACGATAGGGATCATTGCTTAATGGTGCGCTAAGCCGGCCGGCTCAGGTCGAGAACTGCTCAAGCAGGATACGCTCGTCCAGCGTGCGGCCGGGATCGAAAAGCATGGTCAGCTGCAGGGCGGCGTGCTCGCGCACGGTGACATGGCGCGTCTCCCGGAATTCCTGGTTGTCGGCGACCATCGAGACGGGCCGCTTGTCAGGCTCGAGCACATCGAAGCGCACCGTGCAGCCATGGCGCAGCAGCGCCCCGCGCCAGCGGCGCGGACGGAACGCGCTGATCGGGGTGAGCGCGAGAAGCTGGGCATCCAGCGGCAGGATCGGCCCGTGAGCGGAAAAATTGTACGCCGTCGAGCCCGCCGGGGTTGAGACCAGCACCCCGTCGGCGGCGAGTTCCGGCATGCGCACGGCGCCGTCGACCGTGATGCGGATCTTGGCCGTCTGGCGGGTTTCCCGCAGCAGGGAAACTTCGTTGATGGCGAGCGCGGTGAACGCGCCGCCGCGGATATCCTCGCCGGTCGCCTCCAGCGGCCGGATCACGGCGTGCTCCGCTTCTGCGATCCGTGCAGGAAGATCCTCCTCATGCGGGTCGTTCATCAGGAAGCCGACGGAGCCGTAATTCATCCCGTAAACGGGCACTTGAGCGCCCATCACCGCGTGCAGCGCCTCCAGCATCGCACCGTCGCCGCCAAGCGCGACGACTGCGTCGGCGCTTTCAGCCGGGGCGTCCCCGTAGCGCATGGCGAGGCGCGCGCGGGCGGCCTGGGCGTCCGGCCGGCTGGAAGCGTG
>CAZLOV010000203.1:0-3768 GCA_964561235.1 uncultured Caulobacterales bacterium | reverse complement strand
AGCTTCGCGCGGACGTGAACGTGTCCGTCTGCCGGCCCGGTGATTACGAGAAATTCCGCGCAACTGGCGATTTCTCCCATCTCGGCACGCGCTGCGAGATCAAGAACGTCAACTCGCTCCGCTTCATCATGCAGGCGATCGAATACGAGGCGCGGCGCCAGATCGACATCCTTGAAGAGGGCGGCGAGATCCATCAGGAAACGCGCCTGTTCGACGCCGGAACCGGCGTGACCCGCTCCATGCGCTCCAAGGAAGAGGCGCACGATTACCGGTACTTCCCCGATCCCGACCTGCTGCCGCTGGTCATCGAGGACGATCTGCTCGCGCGCATCCGCGCGGAACTTCCCGAACTGCCGGCTGAAAAGCGCAAGCGCTTCGTCAGCGCGCTCGGCCTGTCGGAATACGACGCCTCGGTTCTGGTCTCGGACAAGGACCGGGCGGACTTTTTCGAGGCGGTCATCGAGGGCCGCGACGCCAAGCTGGCGGCCAACTGGGTCAATAACGAACTGTTCGGCCGGCTCAACAAGGAAGGGCTTTCCATCACCGAAAGTCCCGTTTCGCCCGATCAGCTCGGCGGTCTCATCGACCTGATCAAGGACGGCACGATCTCCGGCAAGATCGCCAAGGACGTGTTTGAAATCCTCTGGGCGGAGGGCGGCGATCCGGCGAAGATCGTGGAGGCGCGCGGTCTGAAGCAGGTCACCGACACCGGCGCGATCGAGAAGGTCGTCGACGAGCTTATCGCGGCCAATCCCGAACAGGCCGCCTCCGTGAAGGAGAAGCCCAAGGCGATGGGCTGGTTCGTCGGCCAGGTGATGAAGGCCATGCAGGGCAAGGCCAATCCCCAGGCGGTCAACGAGATCCTCCAGAAGAAGCTGCTGGGCTAATCCTTCAAGAAGAACACCGCCTCCACAGGCTGCCCGAGCGCGCGCGCGATCCTGAGCGCCAGCACGGCGGAGGGCGTAAAGACGCCGTTCTCCACGGTGTTGATGGTCTTTCGGGTCACGCCGACGGCTTCGGCCAGCTGCGCCTGGGTGAGCCCTGCGTCCGTTCGCAGCGCCTTCATGTGATTGCCGAGGCCGGCTTCGCGCGCGGTCATGCCTCGCCCGTGTCGCCTGCGCCTTCAAAACGGGCGTAGGCGATCAGATAGCTCGCCACGCCCAGGCCAAGCAGCACCTTGAGCAGAAATCCGCCGTCGACGCCGAAATTGCTGACCGTCTGGAAGAGCGCCGCGCCGATGATCATCACCCAGCAGGTGAATTCCGCCGCCTTGGTGCGGGCGCGAAGGGCCCATTCGTCCGACAGCCGGTCGAAGACGCCCATCGCCTTGGCCCGCCAGCTCACCCCGACGATCAGGATGAGGGTCACCACCCAAAGCCCGAAGCCGACGCCCTGGGCGAGGAAGGCGGGTCCGCGCAGCGCGCCTTCGGTCATGCCGGCGAACTCCGCTCCGCCGGCGGTCATCCAGATGAAGAACGCCAGTCCGTTCAGAACAAACAGCGGGCGCGCCTGGCGCGCGACCGTATCGGTTGGGTCCTGGGCCATGAAGAGCTCCTTCGATGTGTAACCTGCCGGTGACATAGCGACGTGATTGGGTAACGTCAAGGTTACATCTATCGGCGCGCGGGCCGCGGCGTGACATGCCGGCCGCGGCTTGCGGCGGTTTCGTTTATCCGCCGCTCGGGCTTAAGCTGGAAAAGCAGCCGCATAGCGACGTCCATGACCGCCCCGCCCGACAGCGCGCTTACCGAAATCATTCCCCTGGACGAGGTGCAGAGCCGCCTTGAGGCTCTGCTCGCCTGGCTTCAGGGGGCGATGCTGAGTGTCGACGTGGGTCTGCAGGCGGCGCTGGTGGCGGGCGCGATCATTCCTGCGCTCGTTTTCGGTCCGCAGCTCGGCAAGCTGATCAAGAGCCGGCTGACCGAGGGGATCCGCGCCAATCTGCCGCCGCGGCTGATCCAGACCGCCGTCGTGCTGGCGACGCCGCTTGCGCTCTTGATCACGCTGTTTGCGATCCGCATTGCGCTTGGCGCCGCGGATCGTCCGACAGCGGTCGTCCAGGCCGCCATCAGCCTGATGACGGCCTGGCTCGTGATTCGGGCCGTGACGCTGCTCATCCGCTCGAAATTCTGGTCGGCTGCGGCGTTCTATATCGCCTGGCCGGTTGCGGCGCTGGACGTGTTCGGCCTGCTCGACGACGTCGTGACCCAGATGGAGATGCTGGCGATCCCGCTGGGCGAGACGTCGGAAGGCGAGCCGGTCACGCTCAGCCTGTTCGACGTGCTGCGCACGGTCATCTATTTCGGCGTGCTTTTCTGGGGCGCCTCGCTGGTCGGGCGCATGCTGGAAAAGCAGCTCGAACGCGCCGAAGAGCTGTCGCCCGCCTTCCGGGCGCTTTTCTCCAAGGTGATGGGCGTTCTCCTGCCGGTGCTCGCGCTGCTGATCGCTTTGCAGCTGACCGGCTTCAACCTGGCCACGCTGGCGATCTTCTCCGGCGCGGTCGGCATCGGCGTCGGTCTGGGGCTGCAGAAGACCGTCGCCAATTTCGCCGCCGGGTTCACCTTGCTGGCGGACAAGTCGATCAAGCCGGGCGATGCGATCGAGGTCGACGGCACGTTCGGCTGGGTCACCGCCATGCAGGCGCGTTACGTCTCGGTGCGCACGCGCGACGGCACCGAGCTGCTCCTGCCCAATGATCACTTCATCAATAACGGCGTGACGAACTGGTCGCATTCCGATGAGATCGTGCGCCAGCACGCGCCCTTCGGGGTCTCCTATTCGACGCGTGATCTCAAGGCGGTTCAGGCGCTTGCGATCGCGGCGGCGAAATCGGTCGATCGCGTGGTGCCCGACAAGGAGCCGGTCTGCAATGTCATGGAGTTCGGCGACAGCTCGGTGAATTTCGATCTTCGCTTCTGGATCCGCGATCCGCAGAACGGGCTCTCCAACGTGCGCAGCGACGTCTATCTGGCGATCTGGGAGGCGCTGCACGAGAACGGGATCGAGATCCCGTTCCCGCAGCTGGACCTGCACGTCAAGCAGATGCCCGGCCGGCTCGAGCGCGCCCGGAGCGAGGCCAGCGCCGAAGAAGACGCCTCGGCAAGGAGCTAACGCCGTTACTTCAGGCGGATTTCCCGCAGCCGCTCCTGCAGATAGCCGTCCGCCGTCAGCGGCTCGGGATAGCGGTTGGGATTGTCCGCGCTGACGCAGCCGGGCAGGGGAGTAAGATCCACATCCGGCTGAAAGTGCAGGAAGAAGGGCATGGAATAGCGCGGCTGGCCGCGCCGCGCCTCGGCCGGGTTAACGACGCGATGCGTGGTCGAGGGCAGCACATGATTGGTCACACGCTGCAGCATGTCGCCGACATTGATGACCAGCGCGCCTTCCGGCGGGGCGACGTCGAGCCAGCGGCCGTCGCGGGTGAGGAGCTGGAGCCCGGCCTCCTCAGCCCCCAGAAGCAGCGTGATGACGTTGATGTCCTCATGAGCGGCCGCGGGCACCCCGGCTGCGCCGTCGGGCACCGGAGGATAGTGGAGAAGCCGCAGGACGGAGTTGCCTTCGGCCACGCGGGCGTCGAACCAGTCTTCTTCCAGGTCCAGCCAAAGCGCGACGGCCCTGAGAATGCGCCGCCCGGCGGCGTCGAGGCTCTCGAAGAGCGCCGCCGTCGCCGCGTCGAAATCCGGGATGTCGGGCACGGACACGTTGGCGGGCATGGAGGCGGCGTAGCGATGGCCCGGCGGCAGGTCGCGGCCGCGATGCCAGAACTCC
>CAZLOV010000202.1:0-3804 GCA_964561235.1 uncultured Caulobacterales bacterium | reverse complement strand
GGATCCTCTCCGTCCCAGACGACCGTGTCGCCGGGATGGGCGACCGCCTCGCCCTTGAGGTTGTCGGTGATGTCGAGAAGGCCGCGGATGAAGGTCTTGTAGGCCTCCACGCCCTCAGCCTGGATGTCCTCGCGCGCGCCGTTGCGCGGCAACTGCTTGGGATAGAACCCGCCCTTCGAACCCACCGGCACGATGACGGCGTTTTTCACCTGCTGGGCCTTCACAAGGCCGAGCACCTCGGTGCGGAAATCCTCACGGCGGTCCGACCAGCGCAGGCCGCCCCGCGCAACCGGGCCGAAGCGCAGATGCACGCCTTCCACGCGCGGGCTCCAGACGAACACCTCCCGGAAGGGTTTCGGCGCGGGCAGATCGCGCAGGGACTGGCTGGCGATCTTGATCGAGATCCACGGCTTTTCCCGGCCGTCGGCGCCCTTCTGGTAGAAATTCGTGCGCTGGATTGTCTCGATGAGCCGCAGGATGCGGCGCATGGCGCGGTCGTGGTCGAGGCTCGCGACCGCATCCAGCTTGGCGCGCAGCTCCTTCGCCAGGGCTTTCGCCTTCTCGCCGCGTTGTTCGAGGTCGAGACCGAGCGAGGGATCGAACCGGGTTCGCGCCAGTTCCAGAAGGCCGTTGGCGATCTCCGGATGGGCGGCGAAGGCTTCCTCCTGCAGGGTTTGCGAGGGGTCGAGGCCGGTCTGCTGGCGGAAGCGCGCGCAGGCCCGCAGGAAGGCGGCTTCGCGCCAGCTGACGCCGGCCGACAGGATGAGACGGTTGAACCCGTCGTCCTCCGCGCGGCCTTCAAGCGCCGCCAGCACCGCGTCCTGCACGCCCGGCGCGACCGCGCCAAGATCGATCTCCGCACCGGATTTCGTGACCGCCTCGAATTCATGCACCCAGAGCGTCTCCCGGTCGCCGTCGGGATCCTCGCCGATCAGGCGGCGCACGGCGTATCCGGCCTCGGCCTGCACGTCGAGATCGAGGTTCTCCAGGATCGGCAGCACGCGCGAGAGCGGCACCGGATCGTTTCCGGCGTAGAGCTTGACCCGCACGACCCTCGCCGCATCCCCGTCGAGACGGAAAACCCGCGCGCCGACCTCCGGGGATCCGCTTTGCAGGGCCTCCATGCAGGCGATGTCTTCAAGCGCTTCCGCGGGGCGGTAGATCTCCCGATAGCCGGCGGTGTGGCCGCCGAGATAGCGTCCGACCGCGCGGGCCAGCGCCGCATCGCCGCGATCGCGCGCGGCCTGCTCGACGTCATCCTCCCACGTCCGCGCCAGAGCGATGATGGCGCGTTCCAGCTCGGCCGGGTCCGGTTCGGGATGGTCGAACGGGTTGAGACCGATGATGAAGTGGACGCGCGCCAGCGGGCTGTCGCCGAAACTCGGATAGAAGGCGGACTGCCGCCCTCCATAGGCCTCCGCCAGCAGCGCGCCGGCCTGGGCGCGGACGCTGGAATTGTACCGGTCGCGCGGGACGAACAGCAGCGCGGACACGAAGCGGTCGAACTGGTCGCGCCTAAGGAACAGCTTGGTGCGCGGCCGGTCGAACAGGTGCAGCACGCCGAGGCTGATCTCGAGCAGATCGCTTTCCTCGGTCTGGAACAGCTCGTCGCGCGGATAGTTCTCGACGATGTTGCGCAGCTTCTTGGCGGAATGGCTGCCCGGCGTCTTGGCGGCCTTGTCGAGCACGCGGCGGACCTTGCGCCGGATGAGCGGGACGTCGCGCGCCATCTGATCGTAGGCTTCCGCGGTGAAGAGACCCACGAAGCGCGTCTCTCCCACGACCGCGCCGTCCTCGCGATAACGCTTGACGCCGATGTAATCCATGTAGGCGCGCCGGTGGACGCGGCTCTTGGTGTTTCCCTTGGCCACGATCACCGGGCTTGGTCCGCGCAGGAAGGCCTCCACCGCCGGCGTCAGGCGGGCGGGCTCCTGCGATCGCCGCAGCACGCGGCGTTCGGGATCGCGCAGCACGCCCTTGCCGGTGTCGTCGCGCACGATCGGCTCGCGCGTGCGCAGCGACCCGTCGGCGTCCACGTCGAACTCGTAGTTCCGGCAGCCGAGGAAGGCGAAATGGTCGTCGCGCAGCCAGCGCAGGAAGGCGAGGCTTTCCTCCACCTCCTCGCGCGGCGCGCCTGTCTGGGCGCTTTCGAGGTGCGAGATGGCGTCGTCCATCGCCGCGCGCATGTCGGTCCAGTCCTCCACCGCGACGCGGACGTCTTCCAGCGTCTCCTGCACGCCGGCGCGCAGGCGCTCGCGGGCGGTGTCGGAAAGCGGCTGGAGGTGGACCTGAATGAAGGATTCCGCGCCGAAGCGTCCGCCCTCCTCGACCCGCCGGCCCGCCTCGTTCCGGCGCATTTTCACGATGGGATGGAACATGGCGATCACGTCGAAGCCCTGGGCGGAAATCTCGCCCATCACGCTGTCGACAAGGAAGGGGCGGTCGCGGCCGGCGATCTCCAGCACGTCGCGGTCGAGCGGCCGGCCGTCTGCGCCTTGAGCGCCGCGCACGCGGATCAGGATGTCGTCGCCCGAACGCTGCTCTGCAAACGCCCAGAAATCGGCCAGCACGGCGGCGGCGTCCTCCGCGGACAGTCCGTCCATGTCGCCCGCCAGCGCGTCCTCGAAGACCTGGCCGGCAAGGTTCTCCGCCTCCGGGCTCCTGGGGTCGATCCGGTCTCTGACGGCGTGCATGAACGCCTCGCGCTCGAAGGCGTGGCGGACGCTGACGACAGCGGTCATGGACTAGGCTCCGAAGCAGGGCGGGACCGGACGGTCCCTTGAGGCGGCCGATTCGCAGCCTATACCGGCCGCATCGGCGTTCAAGCGGTGCAGGCGGCGCGAGCCGCGCCCGGGCGCGATTCGCTTCGCGTATGGACTTCGCCGGCGGGTTCGTGGTGAGGTTGAAGCCAACCGCAAACCCTTCTCCCCGACATCGACGCGCCGCAGCCCGAAGACGGGCCCGCCGGCGGCTATCGGAGCCATGTCATGCCTCACGCCCTGATTACCGGCTGCAATCGCGGCATCGGTCTTGAACACGTCAAGCAGCTGCTCGGACGGGGGTGGACCGTCTCCGCCTGCGTCCGCGATCCGCAGCGCGCCGAGGATCTCAAGGCGCTCGATCCGGGCGACGGGCGGCTGCGGCTGTTCGCCTATGACGCTGCCGATCTCGCAGCCGCGAAACGGCTCGCCGGCGAGATTTCCGAGCCGATCGACATCCTGTTCGCGAACGCGGGCGTGATGGGGCCGGCGGATCAGACCTTCGGTTCGGCCGCCGGCGACGGCATGGTGGACACGTTCCGCATCAACACCGCAGCGCCGCTGGCGCTGGCGGAGGCCTTCGCCGACCAGGTGGCGCGCTCCCAGCTCAAGGTGATCGCGCTGCAGTCCAGCCGCATGGGCTCCATCGCCGACAATGACAGCGGGGGGCGCTACGCGTACCGGGCCTCGAAAGCCGCGCTCAACGCCGTCGGCCGCTCGCTCGCCGTCGACCTGAAGGCGAAAGGCGTCGTCGTGCTGATCCTTCATCCGGGCTGGGTGCGCACGGACATGGGCGGACCCAATGGGCTGCTGACGGTGCAGGAATGCGTCGACGGCCAGCTTGATCTGATCGCGCGCGCCAATCCGGCGATGTCGGGCCGGTTTTTCCATGTCTCGGGCGAGGACCTGCCCTGGTGAGACCCCCGCAAAGAGAAACGCCCCGCGGCGGGCAGGCCGCGGGGCGTTTCGTTGAAGCGGCGCCGCCGGACTGGGACAGGTCTGTCCGGCGGCGCCTGGCAGGCCTCATGGGCAGGCTGGGGGGACG
>CAZLOV010000201.1:0-3862 GCA_964561235.1 uncultured Caulobacterales bacterium | reverse complement strand
GCCCGGCCGCGCGGCGTCGAGCGCGTCCAGCACCGCGCAAGCCTCGGGCGCGCGCAGCCACGGATGCCGTTGCGGATCAAGCCGCGCCGGGTTCATCAGGCGCGGGGTCCGGGCGGCCGGGCTGGGTCTCGTCCTGCACAGGGCCTTCGCGCGGTTCGACGCGTCCTCTCGCAACCCCGCCGTTCTCCAGCCGCGGCGGCTCATAGCGGCCCAGCGGATCCGAGCGCATGTCCGAATAGAGCGCAAAGCCCACCAGCGTCGCGACGACCAGCACGGCGCCGATGAGTGAGAGCACGCCGAACGGCGTGTCCATGCGCTCCACCGCTCCGGCCTTTTCCGCGCCCGTGGCGGTGCGCAGGAAGCGCCAGCCGAAAAACACCGCAAACGGCGTCAGGAAGATCAGCAGTTCAAGCAGCGTGAAACGCAGCATCGAAGGGGACACCTCATGGGTTCAGGCGGTCGGAGAGGGCTTTGAGCATGCCCGCCGTCGCGCCCCAGATATACCGGCCCTGATAGGGCATGGCGTAGAAGCGGCGCAGAACGCCGCGGAATTCCCGCGCCGCCAGCCGATGGTTACGCGGATTCATCAGAAAATCGAACGGCGCGGAAAACACCTCCGCGACTTCGCCGGGATCCGGCCGGAAGGCTGGCCTGCGCGTGACATGGCCGACAAAAGGCGTGACGGCGAATCCCGTCACAGTCCGATAGGCGTCGAACCGGCCAAGCAGCGTGACATCGCCTGCCGGCACGCCGATCTCCTCCTCCGTTTCGCGCAGCGCCGTCTCCGCGAGGCTCTCCCGGCCGACATTCTGGCGGCCGCCGGGAAAGCTGATCTGTCCGGCGTGCGCCTGCAGGTGATCGGCGCGGCGGGTGAAGACGATTTCCAGCCCCGTCTCGCCCGGCTGCAGGAGCGCGAGAACGGCGGCGGGGCGCAGCGGCTTCTTCGACAAACCCTCGCCGGCGCCGTTGCGGTGCGCGGCGGCGTCCAGATCGCCGTCGCCGAAGGCCGGCGGCCTCGCGGGGCCGTCAACCGGCTCCAGCCGGCTGCGTATGCGATCCAGAAGCGCTTCAGGCCCGCCAAGCCGGGCCGCAGCGCTCACCGCGCCGCCTCGGGCGAGAGCGGGAAGAACACGCCGCCGCTCCAGACGCCTGTCGCGCCGTCATGCTCCACGGCCAACTCGGCGAGGTCGTAGAAGGCCGCGCGCGTGATCAGCGCCTCCAGCCGGCCGCGCACATGCACGAACGGCTCGGGCTCGCCGGTTTCGGGGTCGGTCTCGACGCGCAGCGGATGGTCCGGGCCGCAGACGACGTGATCGTCCATGTTGGTGAGGAAGACCAGTTTCTGCATGTCGCCCTCGCCGGCGGCGTCGACGCGCACGGCGAGAAACGGCGCAGCCTCGACCTGGATGCCGATCTTCTCCACCGGCGTGACCAGATAGGTCGTGCCGTCGTCATCTTTCCGCAAGATTCTCGAAAACAGCCGGATGAGACGCTCGCGCCCGATACGGGTTCCTTCATGCCACCAGGAACCGTCGCGGCGGATGACCATGTCCATCTCGCCGCAATAGGGCGGGTTCCACCGCTCCACGGGCGGCAGGCCGGAGCCCGCCTGCCCGGCGGCTTCCAGGAGGGACTGCATCGCATCGCTTGTCGCGCCGGGCCGGGCCATGGACACCTCTTCCGCCTGCGGCCATGTTTCGCGAACGGGGAACCCGTTCGCTCGCACACAGGACATAAGTCGATGACCGGATCGAAGGAAGACGCCGACCTCACCGCGCGGGCGGATGCGGCCACGGAACGCCTCGCCGAAGCGCGCGCCGCGCTGGCCGAAACCATTTTCGGCCTTGAGGACGTGGTCGAACGCGCGCTCGCCGTCCTGTTGTCGGGCGGTCACGGCCTGCTGGTGGGCGCGCCGGGGCTCGCCAAGACCAAGCTCGTCCACGCTATCGCCGTGGTCACCGGACTCGACGACAAACGCGTGCAGTTCACCCCCGATCTCATGCCCGCCGACATCCTCGGCTCGGAGGTGCTGGACGTGGACGAGGCCGGCAAGCGCAGCTTCCGCTTCATTCCGGGTCCGGTCTTCACCAGCCTGCTGATGGCCGACGAGATCAACCGCGCCAGCCCGCGCACGCAGGCCGCGCTGCTGCAGGCGATGCAGGAGGGCTTCGTCACGGTGGCGGGACAGCGCCATGATCTGCCCCGGCCCTTCCATGTCCTCGCCACGCAGAACCCGATCGAGCAGGAAGGCACCTACCCCTTGCCTGAAGCCCAGCTCGACCGGTTCCTCATGCAGATCGACGTGCCCTATCCGGACCGCAAGGACGAGCGCACCATCCTTCTGGCCACCACCGGCGCGCAGGAAGCCAGCCCGCGCGCCGTGCTCAGCCCCGAGGAGCTGACGGACCTGCAGGCGCTCGTGCGCGCCATGCCGGTCGGTGAAGCCGTCGTGGAGGCCATCCTCGACCTTGTCGCGAGCGCCCGGCCCGGCCCTGACGCCGACGCGGACGTGCGCGACGGCGTGGCCTGGGGACCGGGTCCGCGCGCGGGCCAGGCGCTGATGCTCGCCTGCCGGGCGCGGGCGCTGCTCAACGGCCGGCTTGCGCCCTCTACGGAAGATGTCGCCGCGCTGGCGGAACCCGTGCTCAAGCATCGCATGGCGCTGACATTTGCCGCGCGGGCCGACGGGCTGACGCTGGAAGCGCTCATCGGCCGCCTTGCGGCCCGAGCGGCTTAAGGCGGCGGAGGCGTCACCGCGCTCATGACCGTGCGCTCCATTGATCGCCAGGCCCGGCTCCGCCGCGACGCGGAAGCCGCCGCCCAGCGCTTCCCGGCCCTGCTGGCCCAGGCCGAGGCGCTCGCCGGCGGCGTGGTGCACGGCGTGCACGGCCGACGCCGGCCGGGCGTCGGGGAGACCTTCTGGGAGTTTCGCCGTCACCGCCCGGAGGACGGTCCGGCTCGCGTCGACTGGCGCCGCTCCGCGCGCTCCGACGAACTGTATGTCCGCGAGGCCGAACACGAGGCCGCCAACCCCGTGCTGTTCTGGCGCGACGGCGCGCCGGGCATGGAGACCGGCTCGGGCCAGTCGACGAAACGCGAGCGAGCCTCGGTCCTTCTGATGGCGCTCGCCAGCCTTCTGGCGCGCGGCGGCGAGCGGCTGGGCGTCATCGGCGAGACCGGCCGCGCGCGCACCGGCCGCGCGGGACTTGAAGCCTGCGCGTACGCGCTCGCCGACGGGCCGGGCGAACCGCGCGCGCTGGAGGCGGCGGACCTTCCCAAGCGCGGCGTGGTGGTCATCGCCTCGGACTTTCTGGACCCGCCGGAGACCTGGGCGAAACGGCTGGGCGCGGTGCGCGCGGCCCAGGCCGCCGGCGCGCTCGTGCGCATCGTCGACCCGGCGGAGGAAGACTTTCCCTTCACCGGGCGGACGCGGTTCAAGCCGCCCCAGGCGGGCGAGGCGCTCCTGTTCGGCAAGGCCGACGATGCGCGCGCAGCCTATCGCGAACGCTGGACGCGCCATGGCGCGGACATCGCCGGTCTCGCCCGGCGGGCGGGCCTGACCTTGATCACGCACCGCACCGACCGGCCCGCGGCCTCCGCTCTCCTGTCGCTTTATGAGGCGATTTCCGGCGCGCTCGACGAGGCGCGCGCATGATCGGGCTGGGTCCGCTGAGCTTCGCCGCGCCGCTGGCGCTGATCGGGCTGATCGCGCTGCCGCTGCTTTATCTCCTGCTGCGCGCGACCCCGCCCGCGCCGCGCGAGGTGATCTTTGCGCCGCTGCGCCTGCTGCAGGATCTCGCCCGGACGCCGGAAAGCCCGCAATCGGCGCCGCTCTGGCCCATCATTGCGCGGCTCTTGCTGG
>CAZLOV010000200.1:0-3888 GCA_964561235.1 uncultured Caulobacterales bacterium | reverse complement strand
CGCCGGACTTCACCAGCACGCCTTCGCGGAACAGGCGCCCGCAGGCGACGACCTGAACCGCAGGCACGGCGAGCGCCAGCGCGCACGGACAGGTGATGATCAGAACGGCGATCGCATTGAGGATGGCGTCGTGCAGGCTTCCGCCCAGGACGGTCCAGCCGATCACCGTCAGCGCGGCCAGCGTGTGCACGGCGGGAACGTAGATGCGCGCGGCGTGATCGGCGAGGCGCACATAGGCCGAGCGCTTTTGTTCGCCCGCTTCCACCAGGCGCGCGATCTCCGCAAGCAGGCTGTCGTCGCGCGCCGCCGTTGCGCGCAGGGTCAGCGGCGCGTCCAGATTGATCATGCCCGAATAGAGCGTCTCACCGGCGGCGGCGCTTTTCGGCAGCGTCTCGCCCGTGACCAAAGCTGCATCCAGCCGGCTCACGCCGTCGATCACGACGCCGTCGACCGCAAGCCGCTCGCCGGGCGACACGAGCAGCCGGTCGCCAGGTTCGATGTCGCGGGCCGGGACGGTTGCAATGGTTCCGTCCGGACTGACGCGCTTGGCGGTGCTCGCCTGCAGCGCGGCGAGATCACGCGCGGCCCGGCCGGCGCGCGCGCGCAGCCGGCTGTCCAGATAGCGTCCGATCAGCAGGAAGAACAGCAGCATGACGGAGGCGTCGAAATAGGGCTCGCCGCCGCCGATCGCGGCTTCGTAGATGGAGAGCCCGCAGGCGAGGAAGACCGCCAGCGAGATGGGGAAGTCCATCGTGATGCTGCGGCGCTTCAGGCCCTCTATGGCCCCCTGGAAGAACGGACGCCCGGAATACGCCACCGCCGGCAGGGCGATGGCGGCGGAAACCCAGTGCAGCAGTCCGCGCACGCCCTCGCTCATCTCGCCCTCGCCCGACCAGACGGCGACGGAGAGCAGCATGACATTGGCCATGGCGAAGCCCGCCACGCCCATCGCCTTGAGCAGCCGGGTTTCTTCGGTCTTGCGCGGGTCCTCGCCGGTCTCCGGGGCATAGGCGCGCGCAGGGTAGCCGAGCGTCCTGAGCGTTTCGACGATGCGCTCGGCGGTCTCGGGCGGACCGGAAAACTCCACGGCCAGCCGTCCGGTGGAGAGGTTCAGGCGTGCGCTTCGCACTTCGGGCAGCTCGCCCACGCCGCGTTCGATCTTAGCAATGCAGCCGGCGCATCGCGCGCCCTCGACGGCGAGGTCGAGCGCGTTGCGGTCTCCGGCGAGCGCCCGCACGAAGGCGGCGGCCTCGCCGGAGGCCGGGGCGGCCGAACCGGGGGCGCGGCCGGGTCCGCGGCGCGCGCGGACGTCGTCGGCGGGCTCTACTGACGCCAAATCTGGTGCTCCACAACGAAGGGCGGCGCGCCGTCATGGGTCGCGCTCAGCGTCCAGCGGCCGTCGGGAACCTCCGCATCGGCCGCATAGACCCCCGGGCGCACCTCGGTGAAGGCGAGCTCCCGGTCCAGCGACGTGTCGGCGGGATGACGCAAACGCGCGTCGAGGTCGAGACCGCGCACAGGGGCGCCGGAGGCGTCCGTCACCGCAAGCAGGATCTGTCCGGCGTTGATGTTGACCGCAGCGCCCCAGCCCAGCTCCGACTGAAGGCGGCGCGCCTCCAGCACGTCGTTGTATGCGAGGCCCTGCATGTAGGAGCGCCGCGCATCCTCGCCGCTGAACGTGGTCACGGCGAGGACGATGAAGACCGTGTTCACCGCAGCGATCACGCAGAAGAAACCGACCAGTCCGGCCAGCACATGCCAGCCCTTGAGGATGAAGCCGGGGCATTCGTCGGCGTAGTCGGTCATCGCGGGTCTCCGGTCTGGAACACGTTGTCCGTGCGCGCGCTTTCGCCCGTTTCGGGATTCGTGACGACAAAGGTCACAGCTTCCGACGGACCGTCGATGGCGGCTGCGGGCAGGGTGAGGAACAATCTGACATCTTCAGCCCGGTCGGCGCCGACGGGGAGCCTGGACGGATCGTCACGGCCGAGGACGCGCAGTTCGAGCGCGTCAGGGCCTTCAACCTCGAAGGTCAGAGTGCGCGGTTCGGACGCCTTGTTGATGACGGTGAGCGTATAGCCGTTGCGCACCGAGCCGTCCGACAGCACGACATAGTTCGGATTGCGGTCGCGCACCGCGTTGAGTTCGAGTTCCGAGCGGGTGACGAGACCCGCCAGCATGATCCCCGCGACAGCCGCGAACGCGATCGCATAGACAAGCACGCGCGCGCGCAGGAAACGGTAGCGCGGCGTCTCGCCGTTCATGCGCCGCTCGACATTGTCGTCGGTGTCGTAGGCGATCAGGCCCTTGGGCCGGCCGACCTTCACCATGATGTCGTCGCAGGCGTCGATGCACAGCGCGCAGCCGATGCACTCAAGCTGCGGGCCGTTGCGGATGTCGATGCCCATCGGACACGCCGCAACGCACGCCTTGCAGTCGATGCAGTCGCCGCGGCCCTCCCAGCTTTCGCCCTTCTTGTGAGGCCCGCGCGGTTCGCCTCGGTCGACCCGGTAGGTGACGTTGAGCCCCTCGCGGTCGGTCATCGCCGCCTGGATGCGCGGCCACGGGCACATATAGGTGCAGACCTGCTCGCGCATCATCCCGGCGAGGGAGTAGGTCGTGAAGGTGAGTACGCCGAAGAACAGATAGGCGGTCATCGCCGCCTGGCCCGTGAAGAAGTCGCGCAAGAGGTCGAAGGCGTCGTGGAAGTAGAGGATCCACGCGCCGCCCGTCGCCGCGGCGATCACGAGCCAGACGGAGTGCTTGCCGATCTTCCGCCACGCCTTGTCGAAGGACCAGGGCGCGCGGTCGAGCCGGATCCGCTTGTTGCGGTCGCCTTCAAACAGGCGCTCGACGGCGATGAACAGGTCTGTCCAGACGGTCTGCGGGCAGGCGTAGCCGCACCAGACCCGGCCGAACAGCGCGGTGACGAGGAACAGCGCAAGCGCGGCCAGTATCAGCAGGCCGGTGATGTAATACACCTCCTGCGGCCACAGCTCGATGAAGAGGAAGAAGAAGCGCGCATTGGGGAAATCGACGAGCACCGCCTGGTCCGGCGCGCCCTCTCCGCGGTCCCAGCGCACGAACGGCAGCAGGTAATAGGCGCCCAGCGCCAGGATCATGAAGATCCATTTGGCCGTGCGGAACTTGCCGTGAACCAGCTTGGGATGGATCGGCTCGCGCTTCTTGTAGAGCTCGCGGGAGCCGGCGTCGTTGACGGCTTCCGCGTCGATCCGCTGCACGCCGGGCGCGGCTTCCGCGGGGGAAGCGCTCGAGGCCGCCGGACGGTTCTGGATCAGGTTCATCAGGTCATCCCATGCCCGGCGCCGGCGGGAGCCCTTGCGCTCCCGCCGGCGCTGCGGGTCGTCAACGTCCGGCGCCTTCCAGCCCGCCGGCGGCGTCTGCGGCGTTCGCCGTCTGCGTCTCGTCCGGCTCGCCGCCGCCGAGAAGATAGACGTAGGCGGCCAGCGCGGTGATCGTTTCCTCGCTCAGGCGGCCTTCCCAGGCCGGCATGACGCCGTAGGGCCCGCGCCAGATAGAATTGCTGATCTGGTCTTCAGAGCCGCCATAGAGCCAGACATTGTCCGTCAGATTAGGCGCGCCGAGATCGCGATTGCCCGAGCCGTCGGCCATGTGACAGGCCGAGCATTGCAGATCGAAGATTTCGGCGCCCGTCGTGGAACCCGCTTCAGTCGGCTCGATCATCCCGGAGATCGTCATGATGTAATCCGTCACGGCGCTGATTTCCTCCCGGCTCAGGATCTCGTCGCGGCCATAGGCGGGCATTTGCGAGAAGCGGGTGTCGGGATGCTCAGCGCGGATGCCGACATGCAGCGTATGGCGGATGGCGTCAAACGAGCCGCCCCAGATCCACACATCGTCGTTGAG
>CAZLOV010000199.1:0-3941 GCA_964561235.1 uncultured Caulobacterales bacterium | reverse complement strand
GAACGCGTTGCGCGCGCTCGACATTCCCTTTGAAGCGGCCTTCTTCGACTGGTTCTGCGGCCCCGCGTCGCAAACCCGCGCGCTCGAGGGCCCGCGCGGCGTGCTTTATGCCGACGACGCCTTCAAGCCGGTCGCCGAGGCGCTTTGCGCGCGGACGCCGGTGCGGCCGGAAAGGCTCAAGCATGCGTATTTCGAGCAGGCCGATCCCGTACACATGACGATCGACCTTGTGGAGGACACCTGGGCTGCGATCGCCGAGAACGACGACTGGTCCCGGCTTGACGCCGTGCTCGCGCGCATCGCCGATGCGCGTGCAGGCTATGATCTCGGCGCCGGCCGGGCCGGTTTCCTGGAGACGCGCGGATGAGCGCGATCGAGCTTCTCACCGCCGACGGCTTCTCCCATCCCGCCCTCGTCCATGCTTTCACGACGCGCACGGGCGGCGTGAGCGAAGGCCCGCATGAAAGCCTCAACCTGACCTGGTCGCGCGGCGACCAGCCTGAACGGGTGGTGGAAAACCGCCGGCGAACGGCGCGCGCGCTGGGCTTCCAGACGCTCGTATTCGCGGATCAGGTACATGGAAACGCCGTCATCCAGGTTGCAGAAGCGCCGCAAGACCGCTGGTCGGCGGGCGAAGCCGATGCGCTGATCACGGATGCGCCTGGCATCGGGCTTTGCGCGCAGACGGCGGACTGCACGCCGGTCCTGCTGTTTGATCCCGACCATCCCGCAGTCGCTGCGATCCATGCCGGCTGGCGCGGGGTCGTAGGCGGGGTGATCCCGGCCGCCGTCGCAGCCATGACTGCTGCGTACGGATCCGCGCCGGACCGGCTGCAGGCCGCGATCGGGCCGGCCGTCTCAGCCCCGAACTACCGCGTGGGTCCGGAGGTGCTTGGGCAGTTCGAGGCGCTGTTCGGCGACCTCGACGGACTTGCCTTGCCGCGCGACGCCGAAGGCGGGGCGGGTCTGGACGTCGCCGGGGCGTGCCGGCGTCAGCTTCTGGCGCTCGGGCTTGCGCCAGCCGCCATATCGCTCCTGCGGCATTGCACCTACGCGGACGCGTCGCGCTTCTTCTCATCTCGCCGTGCGGCGACGGACGGTCACGCCGGCGTATTCGGCGGACAGTGCGGGATCGTCGGCCTGAAGCGCTGAGGCGTTACATCGGACGGCCGAGCTGCTCGACCAGCATGCGGCGCAGCTTGCGCATGCCGCCTACCCAGCGGTCGCGGTCCGCGCCCTTCATCGCCGCGTATTCCGGCGTCTTCTCGTGCGTTGTGACCAGAAAGCGGTTTGCCTCGAACGCCGCCATGAGGGCTGCGGCGACGTCGTCGGCCTCGATATAGCCGCTCAGACCCTGAGCGCCCCCCTCTATGCCCTTGACGAGCGGGGTGTTGACCCCCTCCGGACAGACGCAGTGCACATGAAGCCCGTCGTCGCCGTGGGTGATGGCGAGGCATTCCGCAAACGACACGGCGGCGGCCTTGGTGGCGGAATAGGGCGCGTCGCCGATCTGGGCGAGCAGGCCGGCCGCGGAGGCGGTGATCACGAAGCGTCCGCCGCGGCGCGCCATCGGCCGGGCCAGATGGCGCGCGGCGTAGACGCTCGCCATCACATTGACGTTCCAGCAGATCTCCCAGCTTTCGTTCGGCGCGTCCCCGGCCCCCCAGCCCGGCCCGTCGGTCACGCCGAGACCGGCGTTGGAGACATAGATGTCGACAGGCCCGAGCTCGCGTTCGGCGCGATTGATGAAGCGCACGAGTTCATGCTCGGAGCCCACATCCACCCGCGCGCCAAACCCGCCGAACGCCGCGCCCGCGTCTGCGGCCGCGGCGCCGTCGAGATCCGCGACGGCGACCTTCGCGCCCCTGTGATACAGCGCCTTGGCGACGGCGCGCCCTATGCCGCTTGCGCCGCCGGTGACGATGGCGGTCTTGCCGGTGAGATCCATCTGCTTCCTCCCGATCGATCATTGCGTTGTGTTCGCACGAAAGCGCTTGGTTCTGAACAGGTGAAGCGCCGGGCGCACGCTCTTTCAGCCACCGGCGGAGGGATCGCCTGAAAACGGCCCTGTTTGTAGAATTAAATTATGGTTAATCTTTTCACGCCGGTGGGATCAGGGGATCGGAAACGACCGGCGTGCTTCGGGGGGGGGGGGGCGCAAAATGGATTCGGCCCCTTTTGACCGTATCGCAAAGCTCTTCACGGCTGAGGCCGCAAGGAAGTCGGGCACTCCTGTCGAGCGCGAGGTCATCAAGGTCAAGCATTTCGACTGCCGCACAGCGCTCAAGGACGGCACGCGACTTGTCACATTGGCGAACATAGACGCTCAGGCGCGCGCGCAGAGCGAGTTTGTGACGCTCTCCTGGTCCAACGACATAGAGCACTTCAAGGACGAGCTTTTCTGGAAGCTCTTCAAGCCCGAGTACGGATCACCGGTGAAAAACCGCTGGCGGGTCTGGTGCAACGCGGCCGCTGACCGCCTCAAGCAGATTGACGAGCGGCTGGCTGTGCCCGGCCTTCTTCCGGCAGACCGGGACAGCCTGAATCGCGAGCGCGCGCGGCTCACACGACAGATGACAACGCGTTGCCGGCACTATCGCCGGCCGGAGGTGGCGGCTTGTGAAGCGGATCATCTCGTGGGGAAGCGCTACGGCGAGAAGGACGACGGAAAGTCGCCCGTGGCGAACCGCTCCAAGCAGGCGTGCGCCAGCTATCACTCGGACGTCTACGTCTTCTATAAGGACACCTCGCAGGCTCCCTACGATTTCAAAGGAGAGCTCCCCGGGCTGCAGGCGGCATGGGCTGAAGCGCCCATGAACACCTTCATCCTCTTCATGCGGCGGCAGCGGCCTTCCGATGTGGAAGACGAGGTCGTGTTCACACCGTGGTCGAAGCACCCGGCGTGCCCCACGACGCCTGAAGCGGTCGTCGAAATCCTGCTCGCCATCGCCTTCATCAAAAAGCGCCCTCTCGTGGAACGGAGTGATCCCATGTGCGAACGCAACCCGTGGCCTTGGTGGGTGAAGCTTTTGATCTTGCTGAGCCTTTTGTTTGCTATTCTGTTGGCTCTTGTACTCGCGAGGCAGCTCGGAAATGTCCATGAACAGAACACCCGGCTCACCGGCGAGGTCATTCGGCTCGAGATCCGCATCCAGGAATTGCGCGAGGAGCTCATCATCGCACGCGAGGCGCTCTCCGCTCTGAGACGCCGGGCGGATGCGGCTGAAAGCGCGCTTGCCGCCGCGGAGGCGCGCGTGCGGGAGCTCGAAGCACAGATCGCCTCCCTGCGGGCGCGCTCCGGCCTCGACGAGCCGCCCTGCATGCGCCGGACGCCCGAAGACCAGCGCCCGCAGCCGGCCTATCTGTTCACCGTTGAACTGCATGAGGCGGGCATCGTCGTCAGGCCGCGCAACGGCGCGCTGGACGAACTGACAGCCTGGCGTGCGCCGATCCGGGCGTCCGATTTTGACCGGCCGCTGTCCCGGGCGGAGTTCGCGCGGCTCGCCGACCCGATCTACAACATCTCGGTCGAGCGCGGCTGCCGCTATTCCGTCTATGTGCAGCGCGGCCGTCACGACAGCGCCCGGAGCTATCAGGCCCAGATCGACGCGGTGACGGACCGCTTCTACATCTACGAAGCGCGGCGCTAGCCGCCGTCGCGCTCCCGCATCCGTTCGCGCATGCGCGACCGCATCCCCTCGCGGGCGCTGTCGAGTTCTTCCGCCGTCACCCGTCCGTCGGCGTCGGCGTCGAGCCGGGAGAACATGTCCGCCTGCCGGGCGCCAAGCTCCTCGGAGGTCAGACGGCCGTCTCCGTCGGTGTCATGCATGGCGAAGCGGTCGGGGCGTCCGGGACGCTGCGCCCGCTCCGCGCGTTCAGGGCGCTCGGGAAAGAACGCCTCCGCTTCCGCCGGGGTCAGCGCGCCGTCGCCGTCCGAGTCC
>CAZLOV010000198.1:0-3967 GCA_964561235.1 uncultured Caulobacterales bacterium | reverse complement strand
GCGAGCGCGCCGTCGACGTGCAGGTCACCCGGCTGCGGCGCAAGATCGAGGCCGACCCCAAGGACCCCGTCTGGCTTCAGACCGTGCGCGGGGAGGGCTACCGTCTTGCGGCGGAGCCCGTCTTCGAGGCGGGCTGAGGGCGCGATGGCGCGCTTCCGCCTCGGTATCAAGCGCTTCCTGCCGCGCTCGCTGTTTGCGCGTTCGCTCCTGATCATCGTGCTGCCCGTCGCGCTGATGCAGATCGCGGTGACCTGGGCGTTCTTCGAGGGCCATTGGCGCGCGGTCACCTCGCGGCTGTCGGAAAGCGTCGCGGGCGACGTGGCCATGGTCGCCGCGCTCTACGAGCAGCGCGGGCCGGCCGGCTTCGAGGAGATCGCCGCGACCGCCTACGACACGATGGGGCTCTCCGTCGATCTGCGCGAGGGCGAGCGCCTGCCGACGACGCGCCGCAACTCGTTTTTCCGCGCCATCGACCGCACGCTGCGCCGCGCGCTTTCGAACGAGCTCGACCAGCCCTTCTGGTTCGACACGACCCGCTATCCCGAATATGTCGACATCCGCGTGCAGACGCCCGACGGCGTGCTGCGCTTCATCGCCGTGCGCGAGAAGGTGCTCGCCACCACCGGGCATATCTTCCTGTTGTGGATCGTGGGCGCCTCGACCCTGCTCACGGCGGTCTCGCTCATCTTCATCCGCAACCAGATCAAGCCGATCCGCCAGCTCGCCGAAGCCGCGGAGGCTTTCGGCCGCGGCAAGGATCCCGAGCGGTTCAAGCCGGCCGGCGCGACGGAGGTGCGCCAGGCCGCGCTCGCCTTTCTCGACATGAAAAACCGCCTCACCCGCCACATGGAGCAGCGCACGACCCTGCTGGCGGGGGTGAGCCATGACCTGCGCACCCCGCTCACGCGCCTGCGCCTGCAACTGGCGATGTTTCCCGACAGCCCCGAGCGCGCCGACGCGCTTCGCGACATCGCCGAGATGGAGGCGGCGCTGGATGAATACCTCGCTTTTGCGCGCGGCCAGGCCGGCGAGCAGACGAAGCTGGTGGACATGACCCGGCTGGTGAGGGCCGCCGCCGAGGACGCCGGCCGCGACGGCGCCGCGCCGGAAACGCGCATCGAATCGGGCCTGACGCTTTTTGGCCGCGAGACGGTGATCCGGCGCGCGGTGACCAATCTCATCCAGAACGCCCAGGCCTATGGCGAGGCGGTCGCCGTCACCGCCCGGCGCAAGGGCCATCGCGTCGAGGTGATCGTGGACGACGACGGCCCCGGCATTCCCCGCGAAAGCCGCGAGGACGCCTTCAAGCCCTTCAACCGCCTTGATCCGGCGCGCAACGCCAACCGCAAGGGCGTCGGGCTCGGCCTCGCCATCGCCCGCGACGCCGCGCGCGGCCATGGCGGGGAGGTGACGCTGGAGGACAGCCCGAAGGGCGGGCTGCGCGCCACGCTGAGCCTGCCCGGATAGCCGCAGCCGCCGCGCCGGGCGCCGCATTTCGCCTCCAAATCCTCGTGAAATCTCCGCCGGCCCGCCCGCAGACAGTCACGCCGCGCCGTCATTCCCGCGCCCGTCGCACCCCTCACAGCGACGCAACCGCAGGAGATCCTGCCATGAAGACGATGCTTGCAACGAGCCTGTTCGCCGCCGCCGCCCTGGGCGGCGCCGCTCTGGCGGACGATCACGACGTCAAGTTCGATGATGTGGACGCAAACGGCGACGGCCGGCTGTCCCTGCAGGAAGTGCAGGACGCCGCCTCCGGCGTCACCGAGGCGACCTTCAACGAATACGACGCCGACGATAACGGCTTCCTGAACCGGAGCGAGTTCGACGCCTGGAAGGAAGACCGCATGAGCGAGGATGACGAGGACGGCGGCTACAACCGCTGATCCTGCGTCTTCGCAAGCCCCGCGGCGGCGCTCTCCCCCTCCCCGGCCCGCCGCGGGGCCGCTTTCCCGGCCGCGCCGAGCTTTTGCTTCACCCCGGCGATTTCCGCGCTAGCATGTCCGCCTCACTTGCATGGAGACCCTGAAATGGCTGGGAAGTTCGAACTGAAGAAAGCCAAGAGCGGACAGATCTATTTCGTTCTCAAGGCGGGCAACGGACAGGTCATCGCGCAAAGCGAGATGTATGAGAGCAAGTCCGCCGCCCAGAACGGCATCGAGAGCGTGAAGAAGAACGCGCCCGACGCCGCCGTCGACGACCTCACCGCCGACTGACCCCTCCCGTCGCCCGCGCCGCGCCCGGCCTTGCGCGCCGGACCGTCCGCCCATCCTGAGGCGGAGGACGGCGCTCAGCGGGTGAATTTCGCCTTCAGCTCCGCGAATTTCGCCGCAAGGCGTTCGCGCGCGTCCTCGCGGTCGCTCTCGCGCCGGGACGGCTCGCCGTCCGCGCCGGGCAGCTCTTCGGCGATGGCGAGAAAGCGCTGGGCGATTTTCAGCGCGGCCTCGGCGCGGCGCGCGTCGCCCGCCTCGGCGTAATGGACCGCGGCGGCGACGGCGCGCGCCGCGGCGTCCTTCGCCTCGCGTCCGCCGGCCAGTTCGGTCAGCGGGGCGGGCTTGCGCGCCTCCAGGAAGGCGGGATCGGCCTTCGTGGCCTCGCGCGCGGCCTTCGCGCGGGCGTCCGACCCCGCCTTGCGCAGTTCATGGCCGCGCCAGCCGTTTTCCGCCGCCCAGCGGAAGAGCGTGGGCGCAGGCACGCCCACCCGGCTTGAGACCTCGATCCTGGGCAGGCCGGCCTCGCGCAGGGCTCTCGCCCGCGCCTCCAGCGCCGCCCGCTCGTCTTCGGTTCTGGGATTGTATGGCATCCCCGCGATCATGCGAGGTCCGTGCGGGGGCGGGGATAGGGGTGTTCCGGTCTCTTCCCCCGCGAAGGCGGGGGTCCAGAGGGCTGCGCTTTGACGGATCCGGGTTTCCGCCTTCGCGGGAACAGAGGGGTGCGCCTCTTCCCCCGCGCAGGCGGGGGTCCAGAGGGTGGCGCTTTGACAAGTCTGGGTTCCCGCCTCCGCGGGAACAGAGGGGAGGCGTCTCTTCCCCCGCGAAGGCGTGGGTCCGGAGGGTGGCGCTTTGACGGATCCGCGTTTGCGCCGCCACGGGGACGCAGCGGAAGAGGTCCTGTCCGCGACGGAGCCGCGTGCGCCCGCGCGTTCATTCGGCATGCGCGAACGGCCCCTTCAACCCGCCGTCTATCTGCTGGCAAGCCGCCGGAACGGCACGCTCTACTGCGGCTCGACGGGCGATCTCATCCGCCGCATCTGGCAGCATCGAGAAAGTGCGGGCGCGCGGTTCACGGCGCGCTACGGCGTGCGCCGTCTGGTCTGGTACGAGCTTCACGCTGAAATGGGCGGCGCCATCCGCTGCGAGCATCAGATCAAGAAATGGAACCGGGCCTGGAAGCGGCGCCTGATCGAGCGCTTCAATCCGGATTGGAGCGATCTCTACGAGACGCTGCTTTGAACCCCGTTTCCGCCTCCGCGGGAACAGAGGGGTGCACCTCTTCCCCCGCGAAGGCGGGGGTCCAGAGAGTGGCGCTTGACCGGGTCTGGGTTCCCGCCTGCGCGGGAACAGAGGGGTGCGCCTCTTCCCCCGCGAAGGCGGGGGTCCAAGGGGCTGCACTCTAACGGGTCCGGGTTCCCGCCTGCGCGGGAACAGAGGGGAGGCGTCTCTTCCCCCGCGCAGGCGGGGGTCCAGAGGGTGGCGCTTGACCGGGTCCGGGTTCCCGCCTGCGCGGGAACAGAGGGGTGCGCCTCTTCCCCCGCGAAGGCGGGGGTCCAAGGGGCTGCACTCTAACGGGTCCGGGTTCCCGCCTGCGCGGGAACAGAGCGGGTGGAAAAGCCGGGGCGGGTTTCACCCCTCCAGCTTCTTGATCTCATCCCTCAGGCGCGCGGCCTCCTCGAACTCGAGGTTCGCGGCCGCTTCGCGCATGCGCTTTTCGAGATCGGCGATGACGGCCTTGAGATTGTTGGGTTCGA
>CAZLOV010000197.1:0-4009 GCA_964561235.1 uncultured Caulobacterales bacterium | reverse complement strand
GAGGCGGAGATCCGCCTTGCCCGCGGGCTGTTCGCCGTTGATCAGCACATTGCCGAAGCCGCCCGCGAGCCCGCGCTGGCCGCCGCCTTGCTCCAGCTGAAAGCCCGGCACGCGCGACACCATGTCGAGCGCCGTCAGGGCGTTGTATTGGTTGAAGAAATCCGGCGCGTAGCGGATCACTGCGCCGTCAGGGTCCTGCCAGACCAGCGCCCCGGCGTCGTCCTCGGGTATCGCGTAAACAGGCGCGGCGCCGAACGCGGCGAGACTTACGGCGCAAAGCGCCAGCATACGGATGCGCAAGATCGCTCCCCCCCTGATGCGGCATGCCGCGTTGACCGCGGTCAGTGTATGCGAGGGTATACGATCCTCACCCTGAAAGCTGAACCCTGGGGCGCAGCCTCAGCCCGCCCCGCCCACGGTCACGCCGTCGATCTTCAGGGTGGGCTGACCGACGCCCACGGGAACGCCCTGTCCGGCCTTGCCGCACGTGCCCACGCCGGGGTCCATCGCGAAATCATCGCCCACCATCGAGATGCGGGTGAGCGCGGTGGGGCCGTCGCCGATCAGGGTTGCGCCCTTGACCGGCTCCATCACCTTGCCGTTCTTCACCCGGTAGGCCTCGGTGCAGCGGAAGACGAACTTGCCGGAGGTGATGTCCACCTGGCCGCCGCCGAAATTCACCGCGTAGAGCCCGTCGTCGAGGCTTTCGAGGATTTCCTTCGGATCGTGATCGCCTGCGGTCATGATCGTGTTGGTCATCCGCGGCATCGGCGCATAGGCGTAGCTCTGACGCCGCCCGTTCCCGGTCGGCTCGACGCCCATCAGGCGCGCGTTCATCCGGTCCTGCATGTAGCCGACAAGCTTGCCGTCCTCGATCAGCGTCGTGCGCTTCGTGGGCGTGCCCTCGTCGTCGAAGGAAAGCGAACCGCGGCGCTCCTCGATCGTGCCGTCGTCGATGACGGTCACGCCCGGGGCGGCGACCTGCTGGCCCAGCTTTCCCGAAAACGCGCTTGTGCCCTTGCGGTTGAAATCGCCTTCCAGGCCGTGGCCGACGGCCTCATGAAGCAGGATGGCCGGCCAGCCCGAGCCGAGCACCACGGTCTGCTCGCCGGCTTTCGCATCGATCGCCTCGAGATTGACCTCGGCCAGGCGCAGCGCCTCGTCGGCGAGGCCTTTCCAGCTTTCCGGCGCCAGCCAGCGGGAGAACGCCGCGCGTCCGCCCGCGCCGGCCGAGCCGGTCTCGCGGCGCCCGCCGCGCTCAAGCGTCACCGACACGTTCAGACGGACAAGCGGGCGCACGTCGGCGCGCACGTCGCCGTCGGCGCGGACAATGCCGATCACCCGGCGCGAGCCCGACAGCGATGCGGAAACCTGAACTACTTCCGGCGATTTCGCGCGGCAATAGGCGTCGATCTCCGCGAGCAGCGCCGCCTTGGCCTCGAAGCCCGGTTGCTCGACGACGTCGATATCCTGATACAGCCGGGCGTTGGTGTTGGGCGGCGGCGGCGCCATGACGGCGTCGCGTCCCTTGCGCGCGGCGCTTGCTGTTTCGGCTGCGCGCCTGAGCGAGGCGAGGGTGACGTCGTTGGCGTGCGCAAAGCCGAAGCTCTCGCCGAACACGCCGCGCAGGCCGAAGCCGCGCTCGCTGTCGAAATTCGCCGTTTTCAGCCGCCCGTCGTCGAAGACAAGGCTTTCCGAGGTTGCGGTTTCGAGGAACAGCTCGCCGTCATCGGCGCCGGCGAGCGATTCCCCCAGCACGCGCGCGGCGTCTTCGGCGTCGAATTCGAACGCGGCGAAGGGATCGGGCAGGGCGGTTGCTGAATGCTTCACGTCGGCGGTCATGCGGGGCCTCGAGGCGTCAGGTGGAAGTCCACCTTGAGACATAGACCGTCAGGCCGCGTTTCGCGAGGTTGCGTCTTCAGCCCCCGGTCGCGAGCCGCTCCAGCTGGGCGGAAAACAGCGCTTCGTCCGGGTTGAGGCGGGCGGCTTCGCCATAAGCCTCGCGCGCCGCCTCCATCCGCCCCAGGCTCTCCAGCGCGACGCCGCGATTGAAATGCGCCCACCAGGCCTGTTCCAGGCCGAGATCGAGGGCGCGCCCCGCTTCGGCTGCCGCGCCGGCGTAATCTTCCAGCCGGATCAGCACGGCCGACAGGTTCAGCGCGGCTTCCGGCAGATCCGGGGCGAGCGTCCGGGCCTGCTCCAGGTCCACGCGCGCAGACGCCGCGTCGCCGCGCCGGAACAGGATCGCGGCCCGGTTGGCGAGCAGGGCAGCGCGCACACGCGCGCCGCCCTGTCCGGTTTCCAGTGCATAATCGCATGCGCCCAGCGCGTAGGAGGTGGCGCGCTCGGCGCGCGCGCCGTCAAGACAGTCCTCAAAGGCGATCTCAACCTCGACGGGATCATTCTTCACCTCGCCAGCGCCCACGAGCGTCTGGGCGGACGCGGCAGGTGCGGCGAAAAGCGCGCCGGCGGCGGCGAGAGCAGCGCTCACAGGGCGAGCGGACATGGAGACCCCCGAAAAGCATGACTACCAGGAGCCCGTTTAGCAGAGCCGGACGGCGGGCTCCATGCTTCAGGCGGCGGAAACCGGCACTGAACTAAGGGTCGACGAAACCCGCGCCGCGCAGTATGAGCCCCGCGACAATCTGGCGCTGCGCCCGCCCTGACACCTCTGGCGGCGCAGCCTATATTCCGCCGCTCTCAGCACGGCTTCGTGCGTCTGCAAGCTCATGACGACTGGGAAAATGATGCGTTTCGCTCTCGCGCTGCTCGCCCTGATCTCCGCCGCCGCCGCGCCCGCCCTGGGCGCACCGCTCGGCGTGCCCGTGGACGGTCAGATCGGCCTGATGGAGCCGGCCACGCCGGTGATGGAAAACATCGTCTCCTTCCACAACATGCTGCTCTGGATCATCGGCGCGATCACGCTGCTCGTGCTCGCCCTGCTGGTCTGGGTCATGATCCGCTACAACGCGCGGGCTAACCCGAACCCGCAGAAGTTCAGCCACAACACGCTGATCGAAGTGATCTGGACGGCCGTGCCGGTGATCATTCTTGTCGTCATCGCCGTGCCGTCCTTCCGCCTGTTGTACTTCCAGGACGTGATCCCGGAAGCGGACATGACCATCAAGGTCACGGGCAACCAGTGGAACTGGACGTACAGCTATCCCGATCACGGCGGCTTTGAATACGTCTCCAACATGGTTCAGGACGCCGACCTTCGGCCGGACCAGCATCGCAACCTGTCCGTTGATCTGCCCGTGGTCGTTCCGGCCGGCGCGACGGTCGCCGTGGAGGTCACGGCGTCTGACGTCGTTCATAACTGGGCGATGCCGTCCTTCGGCATCAAGATGGACGCCATTCCAGGCCGCCTTAACCGCACCTGGTTCCAGGTCGCCGAAGAGGATGCAGGCGTGTTCTACGGCCAGTGCTCGGAGCTGTGCGGCCGGCTGCACGCCTTCATGCCGATCGAGGTGCACGTCGTGCCCGAGAGCGTCTTCAACGACTGGATCGCGGCCGCGCAGGAAGATCCCTACGCCGCTCCGCAGATCCTGACCGCCTATTACGAAAGCCGCGAGGACCAGCGCCTCGCCGCCGCCGACATTCCGACCGCGCGCTGATCCCAGAGGATAAGAGCTCATGTCGACTGAAACCGCCGCCGCGCATCACGACGACCACACCCCGTCCATCTGGGACTGGAAGCGTTGGGTCTATTCGACCAACCACAAGGACATCGGCACGATGTACCTCATCTTCGCGATCCTCGCGGGGGTGATCGGCGGTGCGATGTCCGGCCTCATCCGCTGGGAGCTCGCCGAACCGGGCCTGCAGGTCTTCAACAACGGCTTCTGGGGCAACGAGCACAATTACAACGTCATCACGACGATGCACGGCCTGATCATGATCTTCTTCATGGTCATGCCCGCCATGATCGGCGGGTTCGGCAACTGGTTCGTGCCGCTCATGATCGGCGCGCCGGACATGGCGTTCCCGCGCATGAACAACATCTCGT
>CAZLOV010000196.1:0-4091 GCA_964561235.1 uncultured Caulobacterales bacterium | reverse complement strand
CCATCAGGCCCCCTGAACCGGCCGGTCGCTGTTGATGATCCGGCGCGTGCCCGAAACGGAGGACAGAAGCAGGGTCTGGGTGTGCGCGCGCGCGCCGTCCAGCACGACGCCGTCGAGCAGCGTCCCCTGGGTGACGCCGGTGGCGACGAACAGGCAATGTCCGCTGGCGAGTTCCGAGAGATCGTATTTCCGATCGAGATCCATGATGCCGACGCGTTGGGCGCGGCTGCGCTCGTCCTCGTTCCGGAAATGCAGCCGCGCCTGCATCTGACCGCCCAGACAGCGCAGCGCAGCAGCGCCCAGCACGCCTTCAGGCGCGCCGCCGCGGCCGATATAGAAATCCGCGTCGCCGTCGGGATCGGCAACCGCGATCACGCCGGCCACGTCGCCGTCGGGGATGAGCATCACCCGCACCCCGGCCGAACGCAGGGCCGCGATGATGCTGTCATGGCGCTCGCGTTCAAGCACGACGGCGGTCAGGTCCCCAGGCGCGACGCCCTTCGCCTCCGCGATGCGGCGCGCGTTGTCCTGCGGAGCGAGGTCGAGATCGATCACGCCGTCCGGCAGGCCCGGCCCGACGGCGAGCTTGTCCATGTAAGTGTCCGGCGCATGCAGCAGGCCGCCGCGCGGTGCGAGCGCCATCACGGCAAGAGCGTTGGGCATGCCTTTGGCGGTGAGGGTCGTGCCTTCGAGCGGATCGAGCGCGATGTCGATCTCGGCCCCCTCGCCCAGTCGGACCTCTTCGCCGATATAGAGCATCGGGGCTTCGTCGCGCTCGCCCTCGCCGATCACGATGCGGCCCGTCATGGCCATCGCGTTGAGGCCGGCGCGCATGGCGTCGACCGCAGCCTGGTCGGCGGCGATCTTGTCGCCGCGGCCGATCAGCGGCGCAGCGCCGACGGCAGCCATTTCCGAGGCCGAAACGGCGGCGAGCGCGAGCCGCTCAAGGGCGGCGGCGGTGTCAGACATGAGCGATTTCCCGAAACGTGGAGAGCGTAAGGATCAGTCCTGCGGCGGCGGAACCGCGCGGGCGCGCGCCTCCGCAGAAAAAGCGACCGGATCGGCTGGCGCGTCGAGTGGTGTTTCCGCCAGCCGCGCGCGCGAGGCTTCCCCGGCGGCGATCACCTCGCCGGCCTCGCGGGCCAGCTGGTCGCGGATGCGGGGATCAAGGACGAGCTCCGGCACGAATGAAGGCGGCGCATCGCTGGCCGCCTGCGCGATGCGCTCATCGGTCCAGCGGTCGTCGAGCGCACGCCCGGCGCCGTCCAGCGGCATGTCGAGTTTCATGTCCATCACGGCGCACGCGCCCAGGCTCGCCGCGAGTGCGGCGGCGACAATGCTTCGAAGGGCTGCGGAGGCGAAACTCACGCGCGATGGCTCCGGCGAGGATTGGAACGCGTCGTTGCTTTCTATACGCTTTCGCCAAGACGTGTCACGCCTTCCCCTCCGCCGCCTCACTCCCTCGGAGCCCCACATGGCCGACGCTGAATCCGACAAGCCCGCCAACCGTTCGAAACCCGCCCCCCGGCGCAGCGCCCGGACGAAGGCCGGCGCGTCGAAGCCGGCGGCGAAAAAGACGGTGAAGGCGGCGACCGCGAAGAAGCCGGCAGACCGCAAGCCTGACGCGGCGGCGAAAGCAAAAACAGACACCGGAAGCGCTCAGCCGAAGGCGCCGGAAGCGGTGGCGAAGTCGCTGGGGTTCTCCACCCTTCCGGAACAGGATCTCGAGACGCTCGAAAAGATCTCGCGCGAGGTCATGCAGGCGTCGCTGAAGTCGCAAAAGCTGATGAGCGACGTCATGCGGCGTTCGCTCGAAGGCGACCAGACCGTCCTGCCGCAGGCCGACCCGCTGCACGCCGCCCCGGAGCTCGCCGAGACCTGGAACCGCATCCTCTCCGATCCGGAGCTGCTGCTTCAAGCGCAATCGGACCTTTACAAGGGGTATCTCGACCTCTGGGCGAACGCGACGAAGCGCCTGATGTCCGGCGAACCGGCCGAGCCCGTCGTGCAGCCCGCCAAGGGCGACAAGCGCTGGCGCTCGGAAGACTGGGCGACGAACCCGCTCTTCAACGCCATTCAGCAGTCCTACCTGCTCAATCAGCGCTTCATGATGGGTCTGATTTCCGGCGCTAAAGGCCTCGACGAGCCCACGCGGCGGAAGGCCGAATTCGTCACCCGCCAGATGGTGGACGCCATGGCGCCGACGAATTTCGCGCTCACCAATCCGGACGTCGTGCGCGAGACCTTCCAGTCCAAGGGCGAAAACCTCTGCCGCGGGCTCACCAATCTCGTGCGCGACCTTGAGCGCGGTGAGGGCAGGCTCGCGCTGTCGCAGACCGATTTCGACGGCTTCAAGGTGGGCGAGGACCTTGCGGTGACGCCCGGCGAGGTGGTCTACCGCAACGACGTCATGGAGCTGATCCAGTACGCGCCGGTGACCAAGACGGTGCGCAAGCGCCCGATCCTCATCGCCCCGCCCTGGATCAACAAGTTCTACATTCTCGATCTGCGTCCGCAGAACTCGATGATCGCCTGGCTGGTCGAACAGGGCTTCACCGTTTTCCTGATCTCCTGGGTCAATCCGGATCCGCGCCTGAAGGACAAGACCTTCGAGGACTACATGCGCGAGGGCCTGTTCACGGCGCTTGAAAAGGTCGAGGCGGCGACCGGAGAGCGACAGGTGGACGCCGTCGGCTACTGCATCGGCGGCACGCTGCTCGGCTCGGCGCTCGCCTACATGGCGGAGACGGGCGACGACCGCATCGCATCGGCGACGTTCTTCGCCGCCCAGCTCGATTTCGCCAAAGCGGGCGAATTGCTGGTCTTCGTCGACGACGAGTGGCTCGCTGAAATCCGGCGCCTGATGGACGCCCAGGGCGGCGTGCTCGACGGGCGCACCATGGCGGACACGTTCAATTTCCTGCGCGCCAACGACCTCGTCTGGTCGTTCGTGATCAACAACTACCTGCTTGGACGTCAGCCGCAGGCCTTTGATCTGCTGTTCTGGAACGCCGACCAGACGCGCATGCCCAAGACGCTCCACCTCTGGTATCTGGAAACGTTCTACAAGAACAACGCGCTCTCGAAAGGCGAACTCGAACTCGGCGGCGTGAAGCTCGACATGAAGAAGGTCACGATCCCGATCTTCATGCAGGCGAGCCGCGACGACCATATCGCCCCGTACGAAAGCGTGTATCGCTCCGCAAAGCTGTTCGGCGGACCTGTGCGCTATCAGATGGCGGGCTCAGGCCATATCGCCGGGGTCATCAACCATCCCAGGGCGAACAAGTACCAGCACTGGATCAATACAGACCTGCCGGAAACGGCGGAGGATTGGCTCGCCGCGGCGGAAGAGCGCCCCGGCTCCTGGTGGGGCGAATGGCGGGAATGGCTCCTTGGCATGGACGACGCCCAGGTCGCCGCGCGCGAGCCCGGCGGCGGCAAGCTCAAGCCGATCTGCCCGGCGCCGGGCGAATACGTGAAGGTGAAGAGCTAGCGTCTACCGGCTTCAATCCGGTTCCGTTCCCGGCGCGTTCCGGGTGTCAGGATTTCTCCACACACTGAGTGTGGTCTATAAAGTCTGGAGTGACCCCGTTCACTGACCACGGGAGCCATCCATGACCCTGACTGACATGCTGTGCCTGCTGCTTGGCGTCTACGCCGCCGCCGCCGGTCTCGGCTTTCTCGTCAATCCCGCCAAGGCGGGCCGGCTTATGGCGACGCTGGGAGAGAATCCCGCCGTCTCCTATGTCACCGGCGCGCTTGTCTATTTCTTCTGCGGGGGCGTGCTCATCGCTCATCACGGCGCGAGCAGCTGGAAGGAAACGCTCGTGACAGCCATCTACGCGCTCGGCGCGTTGGAGGGGCTGCTGTTTCTGATCATTCCGGCGCGCTTCATGGGCCTGTTCACGTCGCTTCTGACGCCCGCTTTCGCACAGGCCTGGGGCGGGCTTGCGCTGGTTTTCGGCGCCGGGCTGACCGCCATCGCGTTTCTGTGAGACGAAAAAACCCCGGCGCAGGCCGCGCCGGGGCTTTCAGGACAGCGGGTCTGCGTCCGTTTAGCGCTTCGAGAACTGGAAGCTGCGGCGGGC
>CAZLOV010000195.1:0-4096 GCA_964561235.1 uncultured Caulobacterales bacterium | reverse complement strand
CCCGAGAAGGGCTCGTCGAGGATGATGAACTCCGGCTCATGCACCAGCGCGGAGATGATCTGCACCTTCTGGGCCATGCCCTTCGAGAGTTCCTTGATCTTTTTCCGGCGCGCGTCGGCGAGCCCGAATTTTTCAAGATACTCCCCGGCGCGCCGGCGCGCGGCCGCCGGCGCCATCCCCTTGAGGCGGGCGAAAAACGCAATGACGTCTTCGGCGCGCATCTTGCGGTAGACGCCGCGCTCTTCGGGCAGAAAGCCGACGCGCTCGAGCGCCCTGGCGTCCGGCGGACCTCCAAACAGGCGCGTGCGGCCCTTGTCCGGCGAGATGATGCCCAGCGACATGCGCAAAGTCGTGGTCTTGCCCGCGCCGTTCGGCCCGAGAAAGCCCGTGATCTCGCCGCGCCGCGCCTTGAAGGAAACGTCGCGCACCGCTGCAACGCCGCGGAAGGATTTGGAAACGCCCTCGACTTCGAGAACCGCTTCTTTTTGCTGACCGTCTTCGACCGACACGCCGGGTTTTGACCTCTCGCCGTTCTATCCGCGCAACCTGCATCGCCGCGCCAAATCTTGTCCACCCTTCCCGCCGTGCGGGTTTCGGTTAGGTATATGCACGGCAGCCGACGGAGCGCACCCGCGATGGACAGACCTTTTCCGCTCGATTTTTCCACGCTTGAGCCTGACGGCCGTCCGCGCCGCTGGCTGGTCCTGCCGCCGGGTTTTCCCGCGTCCGCAGCGGCGGATCAGGAAAGCCCCGTCTTTAACGAACCGCCGGAGCGGCTTCTGTCGCTGCTTGGCGAGGTCGCGCTGGCCGAACCGCGCACCCGCCTCGTGCGGGAGGCCGCCGGACAAAAGGAGTTCGTCCAGCGCAGCCTGGTGTTCCGCTTTCCCGATTTCGTGACCGCAGCGGCGGTTCCCGCCGGCGGCGGCTCGGCGCTGTGTCTCTATTCGCGCGCGGCCGTCGGTTATTCCGACCTTGGCGTCAACCGCAAGCGCCTCCAGCGCTGGCTGGCGTCGCTTCAGGCGCGCTCAGGCTGAGGGCAGCGCCCAGTAGAGCATGTCCAGGGCCGGCGGCTCCGCCACGCCCAGCTGACGCAGGATGTGGGTCGCCTGTCCGCGATGGTGTGTCTGGTGGTTGAACAGATGCGCCAGGATTACCGAGCGCGGCAGGCGCTTGGCCTCTCCACGCGTGTTTACATAGTCAAGTTCAGCGGGAAAGTCGGCGTCGGTGAGCCCGCCGACATAATCCGACAGGCGCGCGTCCTCCGCCTCGCGGGCTTCGCGCAGAGCGGCGAACTGATCGAAGAGGATTTCATCGAGAGCCTGCGGAAGCGGGCCGCCTCCCGTCAGCCGCTGAAGCCAGATGCGGTCGGCGGCGAGCAGATGGTTCAGCGTGCCGTGCAGGCTCTTGAAATAGCCCTTCACGTCGCGCTTGCGCTCGAAGTCGGTCAGCGCCGTCGCCGCGTCGTAGAGCCGCGCATTGGCCCAGGCGTTGTAGGCGGCGAAGCGCTTGAAATGATCCTGCACGCGTGCCTCGTCGTCTCTCTTGATCCCGATGTCTTACAAGGTCTAGCCCATCGGCATGGACATGTTGAAGGCCCGAGCGCGGCTTGAAGCGCTCAAAGCGGAGCTGGAAACGCTTTCCCGGTCGGCCGCCGGCGATCGCAAACCCGTCGAGCTCGACCAGCAATCGGTCGGGCGCCTCTCCCGGCAGGACAGCCTCCAGGTGCAGGCGATGGCCAAGGCGGCCGAGGCGCGCCGCGCCTCGGAAATCCGGCGGATCGAGGCGGCGCTGCGCCGGATGGCGGACGGGGATTACGGCTATTGCGCGGAATGCGGAGAGCTGATCGGGGAGAGGCGGCTGGAGATCGATCCCGCCGCCCCGCGATGCGCAGATTGCGCCTGATCGCCGCGCGGCGGTATCCTTCCGCCATTCTGGAAGGGACGACCCGCCATGCTGAACCTTCTGGGCCTGATCGCCGCCATGCAGGCCGCCGGGCCGGATCTGCGCGCGCTGGACTGGATGGCCGGATGCTGGGAGGGCGAAGCCTTCGGCGGCCGCGTGGAGGAGTGCTGGGTCACCGCCCCGGACGGGCGGCTGACCGGTCTGTTCCAGCTCGCAGGCGAGGAGGCCCAGACCTTCTCCGAGTTCTTCATGCTCGCGGATTTCGGCGACGGTCCGGAATTGAAGCTCAAGCACTTCAATCCGGATTTCACAAGCTGGGAGGCCGAGGGCGAGTTCACGCGCTTTGCGCTCGTCGAGGCGGGACCCGATGCTGCGGTGTTCGAGGGGCTGACCTATGCCCGGCTCGATGACGGGACGATCCATGTCGATCTCGACATGCAGACGCCGGACGGCGTGCGCACGGAAACCTTCGTGCTGCGTCCCAAGCAGCGCTGAGCTGCGCGCTCAGGCGGCGCGCGCGGCGCCGGAATAGTTGAAGCTCGCGAATTTCGGGCTCTTGGGCAGACAGTCCGCCTCCATCGCCTCGATCACGAAACCGGCGCGGGTGAGCAGCTCATCCGGGCGCCGCGTCAGATGGCAGCCGCCTGCGATCGGCTTCCAGACCGGCTCGATGCGTCTTTGCCATTTCGCCACGCCGGGATCCGGCGACAGGCCGTGTTCGGAGAACAGAAGCCGGCCGCCCGGCCTTAGCACGCGGCGCATCTGCGCAAGCGCGGCGCCGGCGTCCGGAATGGTGCAGGCGGTATAGGTGAGAACCACCGTGTCGACGCTGTCGTCCTCCAGCGGGATCGCCTCGCCCGGCAGATCGATGATCTCGACCTCGACCTGCGCGGCTTCAATCGCCTTGCGGGCCTTCCGGCGCATGCCTTCCGAGGGCTCGAGGGCGAAGACGCGGGAGACTTTCGCGGGGTCGTAGAAGGCGAGGTTGGGGCCGGCGCCGAAACCGACCTCAAGCACGCGCCCTTCGGCGGCGGGCACGATCTGGGAGCGCTTTTTCATGATCTGCGGCGCGCCGCAGGCGAGCCCGATCAGATGAGGCAGGACATGGTTCTCGTAGAAGGACATGGCCGCACTATGCCGCGTTTTCCGGGTTTGCGGAGCCCCTGGCGCGGCGCCTCAGCTTTCGGCCTCGCGCAGCTTTGCGCGCCGCGAAGCCGCGACCACGCCCTCGCCGAAGAAGCGGATGTGCTGGTTGAACACGGCTTCGGTGTAGATGCCGAAATGGTTCGCGCCCTTTACCAGCGCTGCGTATTTCGGCGCGGTGGCGGCGTCGTAGAGCCTGCGCCCCACATGCTGCGGGATGACCCGGTCGCGGTCGCCGTGGATCCACAGGATCGGCGCATCGATGCGGTCGATCAGCTCGATGGAGGGGTAGCGCTCCCGGAACAGCCGGCGCGGCAGCAGGAAGAGCGTCCTGCGCCAGACAAAGCGCGCGAAGCTGTCATAGGGCGCATGCAGGATCAGGCCGCCGGCGGGGCGGGCGGCGGCGGCCTGCACCGCCGTGCCCGAGCCCAGGCTTTCGCCGTAGATGATGATGCGGGCGGGATCGACGCCGTCCGCGACCAGCCGGTCGAAGGCGAGGATCGCATCGGCGACGTTGTTCTTCTCGGAAGGCTGGCCGGTCGAGCCGTTGAACCCGCGATGGGCGAGCGCACAGAGCCCCCAGCCGGCGTTTACGAAGAAGCGGAAGAAGCGCGCGCGTCGCCACAGGCCTCTGCGGTTGCCGTGCAGGTAGAGCACGACCGGCGCGGTTTCGAATTCCGGCTCCGCGCGCCAGCTCACGAGCGTCTGGCCGTCGGGTGTTTCGATCTCCCATTCCGCCGTGCGCGGAACGCCCACCTCGGCGGGATCGCGGCGGGTGGGGTCGGTCCAGTAGATCACCCGGGTCTGGTAGACGAAGAGCCACAGCCAGAAGACCAGAACAAGGCCGTAGGCGATGACCGCAAGCCGGCCCCACGGGCCGATCCGGTCCCATCCGAGCGCGATGAGCTCAGCGGCGGCGCTGAGCGCGCCGCGCAGGCTGTCGGCGGTCGTCGGCTCGGCGATCGCAGCGGCGAGTCCACCCGGGTCCGCGGCGAACCGACCACCCCGCTCTCCGATCACGGGAGCGTGGTGACGCTCGGCGCAGGCGCCG
>CAZLOV010000194.1:0-4108 GCA_964561235.1 uncultured Caulobacterales bacterium | reverse complement strand
GGGTCGATCGCAACGCCGGCGCCCGCGCGGATGTCGGCGACGGCGCGATAGGCCGCCGGCACCATCACGACCGGCGCCGCGCCCACCTGGAAACGGTCGGCGAGCGCCTGGACCGCTTCGGCGCGTCCATCCTCGCCGGCCCGCATGTCGTTGCCGCGCAGATCATCGAGCGAGAGGCTCTCCGGGCCGGACGCGGCGGCGCCGTCAGGCGGGGCGTCGCCGGCTGAACACGCCCCCAGGGCGGCGGCGCAGGCGGCGGTGAAAAGCGGTCTGATCGAGGTCATGGGACCTCCTGGATCTGCTCCGTTTCAAATCAGGTTCGTGACGGGACCTAAGGCGCGCGTGCGCTCATCCCAACCGTCTGCAGCCGGAAATTTGCGCGACGCAGCTTCTCCGGCGTGCTATTTTAAACGCTCATGTTGAACCTGTCCGAGACCCGATAAGGCCTCGTTCCCGGCTTGCGGGGACGAGGCGCGAGATGCACCGGCCCGCAGTTCAGGCTGCGCGGCCCCGTCGCTGCTCGCCCGCCGGCGCCGCCGGCGGCCATCCCGGACGATCACATTGGACATTTCAAAGGACGAACAGCGCGTGCTGCACGCGCTGGCGAAAGGCGGCCGCATCGAAGCGGTCCGCAGCCCGGCCGGCCGCGTGCTGTCGGTCGAGGCCTTCACGCGCGAGGGCTGGAGACTGCCGGGCGTCACGCCGAAGCTGTTCCGCAAGCTCAAGCGCAAGCGGGCGATCGCCTCGCGCAACGGGTCGCCGCACCGGATCACGCGGCGCGGCCTCGAGCTGGTGCGGAGCCAGCCCGACAACCGGTAGGGGTTAACTGACCGCGAGTGCAAAGACCATGTCGCCATCCCTCAATAATCTGAAGACGTGCAGGAAGGTGGGCTAGTCTCCTGTGTCGGCGGACCCCGCTTGTCCGGAAAGGTAGAGTCGGCGAACTTCTGATTTACTAGTCGAAGCGAGAAATCGCGCGTGAGCGGGCTCGCCGCATCCGGATAGACCGCATTGTGCCGCCGACGGATAAAACCGCCGGACTGATCGCCCCCCCCTAGATCGCGCGCCGAGATCGGAGAAGGCGAAATCGAAACCATTTTCACGATCGGCGTTCGGCGGTGCAGCCGCCTGCGTTGGTGCGCGTGAGTTGTCCTCGCCGTGATCTGGATCGCGGCCGGACGCCCAGCCGTGCGTCAGCTCCGGCCTGAGGCGGGCAGCGTCCAGCGGCATGTCCCCCTTACCTGTGTAGCTTCATCGCCCCAACCGGGCAGCCAGCCTTCGGGCGCTAAGGGGGGCGCTAGCTTAGGTCATAACCCCAGCGTTCGGCCAAACGCTGCAGATTGGGAAGTTCTTCAGAGGCGAATGCGAATGCATAATCTCGCCAGCCTTCTACAGAGGACCTATAAATCGGTTGGACAACCTGGCTGGCGCTCGCTGTGCGAATGCGTGCCCGTGCGCGGGCCGTCTCGAAGAAGCGTGCTTGGCCTTCCTCCCAATCGAGGCCGAGTCGGTTCATGACAGGCGATAAGGCGGCTTCAAGATCGTCGACCATATCTTCATATCGAACTATAATCGAATTAAGCGTGAAGCGGGCTTCCGCCGCATCCCAAATATCGAACACGCGACCGTAGACAGCGTCTATGCGTTGGAGCGACGTGAAATTCAGCATCTCCGAAGAAGCCGTGAAGTTCTGTTTCAGGCAACTGATTGCGCAGTCAAAAGGATGCCTTACAGACACGATGACTGCTGACCCAGGCGCCATCTGCGCCATTTGAAAGACATGACCAAGATGCAGCGGATGCTTGTCCACATGCACGAAACCTGGGTCAAGCGGGGCATCCATGAAGGAAGCCATGCCTTCAAGATAGGCTGCCAGCAATGCGTCCGGGTCAATGCGCTCTGCAATCCTGCGCCAGTGCCGCGCCTGATGCCACGGATTGTGCTCCATGAGAGCGGACACGCATGCTCGCGTGAAGATGTCGGTCTCCTCGAAAACTCGGACACGCGAGTGCGAGCGCAGCACGTTATCCAACAGGGTGGTGCCTGAACGCGGGAAGCCTACCGCAAACGCGATTGGCGCCGTGGGCTTCCGTGACGCGAGCGCAACTTCGGTATTCGAGCGTGCGATCTCAAATAAATGGTCCAACTCTGCGAGGTACTCGTCCGGGTCGAGTTTGACTCTCCTGCCGAACACGAGCCGCGCTTTATTGCCCGCCTGTAAGGCCTCGAAGGCGCTATCATGCCGACCCATGGCCTCAAGGCAGCGAGCCTTGTGCTTGAGGACCGCAGGCAAGCCACGTTGCCCGTCAGCGGCCTTTTTGAACATCGCCTCGGCATGCTCAACCCGCGCCAGCGCTTCTTTCAGATTTCCTTGCTTGTGAAGCACGATTGATTCAAAATATTGAGCTTCGCGGGAGCCATATATAGAATCATTATATTTCGCGTGCTCAATCAGAGCCTGCAGGGGGGCTCCGTCGACCATTGCTTGAAGTGCTGCTGCGGCGCCCGCGAATATTGCAACGTTGTCGGGGTGCCGCTCAACAGCGGCAATGCAGACCGCGAGGCATTCGTCATTCCGGTCAAGCTCCTGAAGCGCACGGATCCTTGCTAAGAGGCCTTCTGTGCAAACAGCAGGCGTATCAAGGCGCGCCGCAAGAGCCGCGAGCCGGTTTCCGCGCCTCGCGAGGTTTTCCGCTAGCGCGATGATCGCAGGGGATTCAATGCCGCGCGCGAGTGCGCAGTCGATCACCGCGAATCCTGCCTCGGGACCATTGCGCGGCGTCACCGTGAGTGCGAGCTGACGCCAAGCTTCCTCGCTGTGCGGGTTCCTCGCAAGCGCCGCCGCCGCGCACGCCTCAGCCAGCTCGAAATCGTGTCGCGTTAGCGCAAGCGCCGAGGTCAGTTGCCAAACCGCCGGGTGGTTGGGTTCGCGCCATGCAAGGGCGAACGCGTCTCTTTCTGCGGTGGCGTGACCGGGGCCTCCTGCCGAAGCGGCAAGCGACTGGATCACCGTCAAAATCTTCTGTGGCGCGGCACCTGTTGGGTCTGTGTTGGGACGGCCCAGTCGCTCAAACGCGGAAGCCTGAATCCGTCGTAATGCGGCTCTACCTGGCGCTTGGACGAGTCCGGCCGTGGCGAGCGCGGCTGCGGCGGTCGGGCGCTCGGCCTCCAGATGAAGCTGCGCAAGTTGCTCTAGCGCGCGCAGGCTCGACGGGTCTTTCATGAACGCATCGAGCATGAGCCCTCCTCACGTTGTTTGTTTAATTAAGATTGGCTTTCTAGAAACGGCTGCGCAAGGCGATGGCCGTGCGGGCGGCGCCTCGCGCTATGCTTCACCCATGAACGCGGCGATTCGCATTCTCGGCATTGATCCTGGTCTCAGCGCGACCGGCTGGGGCGTGATCGTCCAGGACGGCGCGCGGCTGTCGCTTGTCGGCTACGGCGTCATCAAGGCGCCCGGCGCGGCCGCGCCAATGTCGGAAAGGCTGCGCGCCATCCACGATTCCGTCGAGGCGCTTCTGGCTGAACACCAGCCGCACGAAGCCGCCGTCGAGGATCAGTTCGTCCAGGCCAATCCGGCAAGCGCGCTCAAGCTGGGCCAGGCGCGCGCCGCGGCCATGCTGGCGCCGGCGCGCGCAGGCCTGAGCGTTGCGGAGTACGCTCCAAGGCTCGTCAAGAAGGCGGTCGTGGGAACCGGCGGGGCTGAGAAATCCCAGGTCGCCGCGATGGTCGGCGTCATCCTGCCGGGCGCGCGCGCGGACGCCGACGCCGCAGACGCGCTCGCCGTCGCGATCTGCCATGCGCATCATCGCAGGAGCCTGAGGGCGGCGTCATGATCGGAAAGCTGGCGGGCGTGATCGACAGTCTCGGCGAAGAGGAGCTGGTTCTTGACGTGCACGGCGTGGGCTATGTGCTGGTCTGCGGCGTGCGAACGCTGTCGCGCGCCGAACCGGGGGCGAGCGCGGTCTTCCATGTCGAGACCTATGTGCGCGAAGATGTTTTCAGGCTTTACGGCTTTCTGAGCGACGCCGAACGCGCTTGGTTCGTGCGCCTGCGATCGGTTCAGGGCGTCGGCGCCCGGCATGCGTTGGCCATGCTCGATGCGATC
>CAZLOV010000193.1:0-4137 GCA_964561235.1 uncultured Caulobacterales bacterium | reverse complement strand
GACCATCTGCGCGCCACCTCGTTTCTCATCGCCGACGGGGTGACGCCGTCCAACGAGGGCCGCGGCTACGTGCTGCGCCGGATCATGCGCCGCGCGATGCGCCATGCGCATATTCTCGGCGCCAGCGAGCCCCGGCTGTTCAAGCTGGCCCCGGTGCTGGCCGAGTTGATGGGCGAGGCGTTTCCCGAGCTGAACCGGGCTCTGCCGGTGGTGACCGAGACCCTGCGCGGGGAGGAGGAGCGTTTCCAGCGCACGCTCGGGCGCGGGCTGGCCTTGCTGGAGGATGCAGTCGAAGGCCTTCCCGAGGGCGGACAGCTTCCCGGCGAAACCGCCTTCAAGCTCTACGACACCTACGGTTTCCCGCTGGATCTCACGGAGGACGCGCTGCGCGCGAAGGGTCTTGGCGTGGATCACGCGGGCTTTGACGCGGCCATGGAGCGACAGCGCGCGGAAGCGCGCGCCAACTGGTCCGGCTCCGGCGACGCCGCGACGGAGGCCGTGTGGTTCGATTTGCGCGAGCAGTTCGGCGAAACGCCCTTCGACGGCTATGGCGCAACGCGCGGCCGCGGCGTCCTGCAGGCGGTGCTCGGCGCAGGCGAACGCACCGATGCGCTCCAAGCCGGCCAGACCGGCGAACTCGTCTTCGACCGGACGCCGTTTTACGCTGAAAGCGGCGGCCAGATCGGGGATGCGGGCGAAATCCGCTTCGACAACGGCGCGGTCTTCCGTGTCGACGATGTGCGCAAGCGCGCCGGCGGCGTCTTCGCGCATATCGGCGAACTGGTCTCAGGGGCCGTGAAAGCGGGTGATCCGGCGGATCTCGCCGTTGACGCCGAGCGGCGCGACCGCACGCGCGCAAACCATTCCGCCACGCACCTGCTTCACGCGGCGCTTCGCAACGTGCTTGGCCCGCATGTGACGCAGAAAGGGTCCTATGTCGGGCCCGACCGGCTGCGGTTCGATTTCAGCCACGCCAGCGCGCTGAGCGCTGAGGAGACCGCGCGCATCGAGGCGCAGGTCAACGCGGTCATCCGCCAGAACGCCGCTGCTGAAACCGCCGAAATGGCGCCGGAAAAGGCGATCGAGAAGGGCGCGCTTGCGCTCTTCGGCGAGAAGTATGGCGAGCGCGTGCGCGTGCTGACGCTTGGCGACGCCCTTGATGAAGACGGGAAGGCCTACTCCGTCGAACTTTGCGGCGGCACGCACGTGGCGCGCACGGGTGACATCGCGCTCTTCAAGATTGTGGGTGAGAGCGCCGTTTCCGCGGGCGTGCGCCGGATCGAGGCCTTCACCGGAGAAGCCGCGCGCCTCTGGCTCGAGGAGCAGGCGAAGGCGGCGAAGACCGCAGCGGAGTCGCTCAAGACGCCGGTGTCAGACCTTCAGACGCGCATCGATGCGCTCGTGCAGGAGCGCCGCACGCTTGAGCGCCAGCTCGCCGAGGCCAAGAAGCAGCTCGCCATGGGCGGCGGCGGACCCGCACAGGCCGGGCCGGAAGAAATCGGCGGGCTCAGCTTCATCGGCCGCATCGCCAAGGGCGTCGGCGGGAAGGAGCTGCGCGGCCTTGTCGATGATGCGCGCGCGCAGATGGGCTCGGGCGTGGCGGCCTTCGTCGGCGTCAACGAGGAGGGCAAGGCGGCGATCGCCGTGGGCGTGACCAAGGATCTGGAGGAACGCGTCAGCGCCGTCGAGCTGGTGCGCGCCGGCGCCGCCGCCGTCGGCGGCAAGGGCGGCGGCGGCCGCGGCGATTTCGCGCAAGCCGGCGGGCCGGACGGCGACAAAGCCGACGAGGCGCTGGCGGCGATTCGCGCCATACTGGGCGAACGCGCGAGTCAGGCGGCGGAATAGCGCCAGCCGTCTCGCGCAGCGTTCCAGCCGGCCCCTCGCGCCGGCCCAGCGGGTGGACAGGCGATGGAAGCAGGCATTCTTGCAGCGGCGGCCGCTGCAGCGGAGCCTCACGGCATGCCGGACGAGGTCTGGCTCAAGGACGCGGTCGTCTTCCTTGTCGCCGCCGGCGTCGTCGTGCCGCTGTTTCGCCTGCTCAAGGTCTCCCAGGTTCTGGGCTTTCTCATCGCCGGCGTGACGCTGGGACCATCCGGACTCGGCCAGTTCGCCGAGCACTGGGGCTGGCTGGAAAGCATCACCATAACCGAGCCCTCCGCCGCTGCGCCGTTTGCAGAGCTCGGCGTCCTGTTCCTTCTGTTCCTTCTGGGTCTGGAGTTGTCCTTCCAGCGCCTCTGGGCGATGCGCCGCATCGTGTTCGGCGCGGGCGGTCTGCAGGCGGGGCTCAGCGCGCTGGTGATCGGCGGCGCCTGCATCGCCGTCGGGCTTTCCGCGCCGGCCGCAGCGGTCATCGGCCTTGCGCTGGCGCTCTCCTCGACGGCGATCGTCATGCAGATCCTCGCCGAGGAGCGCCGGGTCGCCACGCCTGCGGGCCGGGCGGCGTTCGGTGTGCTGCTGATGCAGGACATCCTGGTTGCGCCCATCCTCATCCTTACAGGCTTCCTCGCCCGCGGCGCGGATGCAGGCGTCGCAGCGCTGCTGCTGGAGGCGCTGATCCAGGGCGCGCTCGCGCTTGGGGTCATCTTTCTGGTTGGACGCTTCGGCCTCAGGCGCGTGTTCGGTCTCGCCGCGCGCGCGGGCGGGCGCGATCTTCTGATGGCCCTCACCCTGCTGACGGTTGTCGGGGCGGCGCTCATCACGGCGGGGGCCGGGCTGTCGCTGGCGCTGGGCGCGTTCCTGGCCGGTCTTTTGCTGGGCGAAACGGAGTTCAAGCACCAGGCCGAGGTGGATCTCGAGCCCTTCAAGGGTCTTCTTCTGGGCGTGTTCTTCATGTCGACCGGCATGGCGCTCGATCTGGAGGTGGTCTGGCGCTATGCGCCGATCCTGATCGCCGCGCTTCTCGGCCTTCTTCTGGTCAAGGGGGTGATCGCCTACGGGGCGGCAAGGCTGGGCGGGATGGACCGGCCGGCCGCTTTCGAGGCGGCCTTCCTGCTCGCGCCGGCGGGCGAGTTCGCTTTCGTCATCCTTGCGGCGGCCTCCGCGGGCGCCGTTGTCGGCGGCGACGCTGGAACGCTGGTGGCCGCGCTTGCGGGCGTTTCCATGATGCTCACCCCGATGCTCGGCGCTGCAGGGCGCCGGCTTGCGCCGCGCCTGACGGCCTCGCGCGGCGGCGCCGTTGAGCCCGCACCCGAGATGGAGCTCTCCGGCCACGTGGTCGTCGCCGGCTTCGGACGTATCGGCCGCTCGATCGCCCGGATCATGGCTGCGGAAGGCGCAGACGTGCTCGCGCTCGACCGAAGTCCCGCAGCGTGTGCGGCGGCGCGCGCGGACGGCTGGCGCGCCTATCTCGGCGACGCCTCGCGCGTCGAGATCCTCGAGCGCGCAGGCGCTGCGCGCGCAAGCCTGTTTGCGGTCACGGTGGATGACGCGGAAAGCGCCTGCGCCATGGTGCGGGCCGCGCGCCGGCTGCGTCCGGATGCGCCGATTTTCGCCCGCGCGCGGGATGCGGAGCATGCGCGCCGGCTCAAGGAGGCCGGCGCCACGCATGTGACGCCCGACGCCATCGAAGCCGCGATGCAGATCGGCGCCCGCGCGCTGGAGGCGATGGGTCTGCCGCCGGACGCGGTCAAGGACCGGATCGCGCTGGAGCGCGAGGACGAATACGCGCGCGCCGAGGTGCGCTGAGCGCGGCCTCTGGCGCAAAAAACCCCGGGCCTTCAGTGAAGGCGCCGGGGTCTTGCATCCGGGCTTTCGCCGCTGCCGCTCAGGCGGCGTCCTTCATCACGTCGGCGAACCGCTCGGCGACCTTGTCCAGGAAGCCTTCCGTGGAAAGCCAGCCCTGCTGGTCGCCGACGAGCAGGGCGAGGTCCTTGGTCATGAAGCCGGCTTCCACCGTGCCCACGACGGAGCGCTCGAGGCCCTCGGCGAAGTCGATGACGGCCTGGTTGCCGTCCATCTTGCCGCGATACTGCAGGCCGCGCGTCCAGGCGAAGATCGAGGCGATGGAGTTGGTGGAGGTCTTCTCGCCGCGCTGGTGCTGGCGATAGTGCCGGGTGACGGTGCCGTGGGCGGCTTCCGCCTCCACGGTCTTGCCGTCGGGCGTCATCAGCACCGAGGTCATCAGGCCGAGCGAGCCGA
>CAZLOV010000192.1:0-4144 GCA_964561235.1 uncultured Caulobacterales bacterium | reverse complement strand
CGCGGCCTCGCGCGCGGTCGCCGCCTCGATGATCTTCGAGATGATAGTGCGGGCTTCGTTGGGATGCTCGCCGAACCAGTCCGACAGCATTTCATAGACGGCGCCCTCGACAGCGGGGCGCACTTCGGAGGAGACGAGCTTGTCCTTGGTCTGGCTGGAGAATTTCGGATCCGGCACCTTGACCGACAGGACGCATGTCAGGCCTTCGCGCGCATCGTCGCCCGTGATGGCGACCTTCGCCTTGGCCGCCAGCCCGCTTTCCACGGCGTAATTGTTCACCACGCGCGTCAGCGCGCCGCGGAAGCCCGCCAGATGGGTGCCGCCGTCGCGCTGCGGAATGTTGTTGGTGAAGCAGAGAACGTTCTCGTGATAGCCGTCGTTCCACTGCAGCGCGGCCTCCACCGAGACGCCCTCGCGCTCGGCGGCGATCAGCACCGGCTCGGGGAAGATCGGCGTTTTCGCGCGGTCGAGATGCTTCACGAAGGCGGCGACCCCGCCTTCATAAACCAGCGCCTCCTCGAAGGGTTCGGCGTCGCGTTCGTCGCGCAGGATGATGCGCACGCCGGAATTCAGGAACGCGAGCTCGCGCAGGCGGTGGAGCAGCTTGTTCCGGTCGAAGACGATGTCGGAGAAGGTCTCCTCCGACGGCATGAACCGCACCTGCGTGCCGGTCATGGGCTGCCCGCTCTCGCGCAGCGGGGCGTCGCCGACGACGCGCAGGTCCTCGCCGTTCTCCGCGTCGCCGCGGCGGAAGCGCATGTAGTGCTCCTTGCCGTCGCGCCAGATGGTCAGATCGAGCCAGTCCGAAAGCGCGTTCACCACCGAGACGCCCACGCCGTGCAAGCCGCCGGAGACCTTGTAGGAGTTCTGGTCGAATTTTCCGCCCGCATGGAGCTGGGTCATGATCACCTGGGCGGCGGAGACGCCTTCGCCCTCGTGGATCTGGGTGGGAATGCCGCGCCCGTCGTCGGTCACGCTGGCGGACCCGTCGGCGTGCAGCGTGACGGTGACCGCCGAGCAATGGCCCGCCAGCGCCTCGTCGATGGCGTTGTCGACCACCTCATAGACCATGTGATGGAGACCCGAGCCGTCGTCGGTGTCGCCAATATACATGCCCGGGCGTTTGCGCACGGCGTCGAGGCCCTTCAGGACCTTGATCGAGTCCGCGCCGTATTCCTGATTCGTCGTGTCTGACATGGTGTGTTTCTACCGCGTCAGCAGCAGGATAGCCACGCCGAGCATCACGATCGCTGTCACCAGATCCGCCCATCGCCGGGCGCCCGAGGCCAGCAGCCGTTCACGCGCCTTGTGCGCCAGGCCGACATAGGCGCCGGCGAAGACGGCGAACATCGCAAACATGATCGCGATCATCGCCGCATAACTGGCCGGCGTGACCTGGGTGAGGTCGAAAAAGGCCGGCAGGAATGAGAGATAGAAAATGATCGCCTTGGGATTGGAGAGCGGCATCGCCACGCCGGCGGCGTAGGTCGCCGCCAGCCCCAGGCGCGTGACCGGCGGGACCGGCGCGGCGGGCTTCGGGTTGAGAAAGCCGCGCAGCGCATTGGCGCCAAACCACAAGAGCAGGCTCGCGCCAAGCACCTTGATCACGAGACCGGCGGTTTCGAACTGCGCGCTGGCCGCGGCAAGGCCGGTGATCGCAGTCGTCAGCCAGAAGATGTCGCCCGTCAGGATGCCGAGACCGTAGGTCAGGCCATGGGCGGGGCCTGCGTCGAGGGTGCGCGCCACCATGGCCGCGTTTCCAGGGCCGGGCGTCATGAAGAGGACGAGGATCGCGGCGGCGAAGGCGGCAAGCGTCGCAGCGGTCATGCTCGATCCGCCTCAGGCAGGCTCAGGTAACCGTAGACGGCGTCGGCGACGGCGGCGACGAAGCCCTCGTCCGGCAGCGTGAGGGCTGCGCCGGGGCCGTCCGAGCCGTGTACGCCGTATTCAGCAATCAGGCTGTTCAAAAGATAGAAGACCATTCCCGCCGCCGCGCGACGGTCCTTGCGCGCCACCTCCTCGGAGAACAGGTCGAGCAGCCCTTCATAGGACGCAACCGACTGCGCCATCAGCGCGTCCCAGTCCTCGCCGGCGAGTTCCGGCCTTAACCGCGCATAAAGCTGGGCTTCGCGCAGAAGCGCGCCTTCGCGCTTCACATAGCGCCAGGCGGCCTCCGCGACGCCTTTCAGGGCGGCGCGAAGGCCGGCGTCCGGATCGGGCCGGTAGCGCCCCTCGGGCGAGGCGGCGAAACGCTCAACGCTGTCCCGGTAGAGCTCCAGGATGACCGGAATGAGCGCGTCCTTGTTTTCAAAGCGCCGATAGACCGCCCCGACGGACACGCCGGCGCGCGCGGCGATCTCCGCCATGCCGATCTCGGAAAACGGCTTTTCACGCAAGAGCGCGCCCAGCGCGGCCGCCACCCGGTCGCGGGTTTCCTTCGCGCGCCTTTGAGACGCCGGGATTTCACCTTGACGCACCATCGCTGCCGCCTTAAATGCGAATGTGAATTCGCATTTCGGTTTGTACATCGCCTCCCGTAGCCTCAGCGGCGGAAAAGCACAAGGATCACCATCATGGACGCTCTCGGTTCAACGCCTCTGTCGCTCGCCGTTCCGTGCGCCCTTCTGGCCGCCTTCATGGTGTTGTCCGGCGTGCAGGACATCCGCCGCCGGCGCCGGCCCGATCTGATGCCGCCGCGCCTGGAGCTTTATGCGCAAACCATGGTGATCCTCTGGTCGCTTGCTGCGGTCTGCGTCGCAGGCTGGCTGATCTCCGGGCGCAGCCTTGAATTGCTCGGGCTGGGCTGGACCGAGCCGGGCTGGCGAGGATGGGCGGCCTGGGCGTTCGCGGCGGCGGGCGTCGCCTACCTGCTTTACGCCGTGCTCCAGCCCGCCCTTTCGCGCGCCGCCCGGCAGGAGATCCGCCGGGCCTTCGCCTCCGGCGACATGGATTTCATCCGCCCGCGCACCCGGCCGGAATTCGCACGCTTCCGCGCGCTCTCGATTACCGCGGGCGTCACGGAGGAAATCATTTTCCGCGGGTTTCTGATCGGCGTGCTCGCGCTCGCCATGCCGTTCTGGCTTGCAGCGATCGCCTCGTCCGTCCTGTTCGGCGCCGCCCACATCTACCAGGGTCCCGCCGGCGTTCTGCGGACCGGGATGATCGGCGGCCTGATGGCGGGGGTCTATGTGCTCGGCGGCTCGCTCTGGCCGGTCATCGTGCTGCATGCGCTCATCGACCTGGCGGCGGGCGGCGCCTTCGAGGTGGTCGCCGCCTTCGAAGAGAAGGACCGCGAGACAGCGGACGCGTCCGCCTCCGCCTAGGCCTCGCAACGCACCACGCCGCCCGCCACGGAAAAGCGCTGGGCGGAGGCTCCAAAGGGTTCGAACAGGCCGGCGTCCACGCCCGTCATGAAGCTCTGCGCGCCGAGATCGAGCACGGCCTCGGCAAGCCCCGCCCGCCGGGCGGCGTCAAGATGGGCGCACGCCTCGTCGAGCAGCAGGATCGGCGCGCGGCCCGAGGCGGCCTTGAGCGCAGCCGCCTGCGCCAGCGCCAGCCCCGACAGGAGCGCCTTTTGCTCGCCCGTCGAACAGTCCTCCGCCGGCATCGCCTTTTCCATGTGGCGTGCGGTGAAGTCGCTGCGATGGGGCCCTGTCAGCGCGCGTCCCGCCGCCCCGTCGCGCCGTCTCGCCTCACGCAGGGTCTCGCGGAAAAGGGCCTCAGCCTCTTCCGGCGCGGCGCCGTGCTTCAGCCGATCCTCAAGCTCGCCCTGCATGCTGAGATCCGCCTTCGGAAAGGCGCTGTCCGGGCGATCGTCGATCTCGGCCTGAAGGCGTGCAAGCGCTTCAAGGCGCGCCTGGGCCATGGCGAGGCCGGCCGCCGCCATTTCGCGTTCCAGCGCGTCGAGCCAGTCGGCGTCAGGACGCCGCCCCTCCTCGGCCTCATCAAGAAGGCGCTGACGCTGGCGCGTCGCTTTTTCATAGATGTTGGCCGTCCGGCCGTGATCGGGCGCGCCCGACAGCACCATGCGGTCGAAGAATTTCAGACGCTCTCCGCGCGGTCCCGCCCAGAGACGATCCTCCCTCGGCGTCAGCGACAGCATCGGCAGAAGCCGCGCAAGCGCGGTCTGCGAGGCGGGCTCTCC
>CAZLOV010000191.1:0-4144 GCA_964561235.1 uncultured Caulobacterales bacterium | reverse complement strand
GCGGCCTTCCTCGACCGCCTCGACCTCCATGGTCGCCTTGTCGGTCTCGATCTCCGCGATGACGTCGCCGGAGGCGACCGTGTCGCCGACCTTCACCGTCCATTTCGCGAGCGTCCCCTCCTCCATGGTCGGCGAGAGGGCGGGCATGAGCACTTCGATAGGCATGCGGTCAGGCTCCGGTGAACGGGAGGACTTGGAGGAAGACGAGAACGGTTCCGCTCAGGCCGACGAACCAGGCGAGCGTGCGCAGATAGGCGACGCCGAACCAGTAGATCGGCGCAAACGCCGCACGGCCCGCCAGGAAGAGCCAGCCGCCCAGCGCCGTCATCTCGTTGGTGCGATCCGTGACGATGGCGACGAGCATCAGCGGAACGAACATCGCCATGGCTTCGAGCATGTTCTGGTTAGCCCGCTTGGCGCGCGCGCACATCGGATGGTCGGGATTGAGCCTGTCGCGCGAGCCGAGAAGCGCAGCCGGGCTGTTGGCCCGCGCCGACAACGCGCCCTGGACGATGATCATCACGAAGAAGAGCGCCGCAGACGCCGACAGGGCTGAAGCTTCAGGCGTCACGGCTCAGACCTCCACCAGCACGTCGGTGTAGAGCTCGGAAGGATCGGGCTCCGGGCTGTCCTGGGCGAAGCGGGCGGATTTCTGGACGATATCCTTGATTTCCTTGTCGATCGCCTTGAGATCGTCCTCGGTCGCGTATTTCGCATCGAGGATCTTCTTCTTGGCGAGATCGATCGGGTCCTTGTGCTCGCGAAACTCGTTGACCTCGTCGCGGGTGCGGTACTTCGCGGGATCCGACATGGAGTGCCCGCGATAGCGGTAGGTCTTCATCTCGAGGATGTACGGCCCTTCGCCCGAGCGCGCGTGCCCGGCGGCCTTCTTCGCCGCCTCCCAGACGGCGATCACGTCCATGCCGTCGACTTCCTCGCCCGGAATGTTGAAGCTCACGCCGCGCTTGAAGAGGTGCGTCTCCGACGACGAGCGCTTCACGCTCGTGCCCATGGCGTACTGGTTGTTCTCGATGATGTAGACGACCGGCAGGTTCCAGAGCTTGGCCATGTTGAAGCTCTCGTAGACCTGGCCCTGGTTGGCCGCGCCGTCGCCGAAATACGTCGCGCAGACCTTGCCGTTCTCCCGGTACTGGTTGGCGAGCGCGAGCCCGGTTCCCAGCGGAACCTGCGCGCCGACGATGCCGTGTCCGCCGAAAAACTGCTTCTCGCGCGAGAACATGTGCATCGAGCCGCCCTTGCCCTTCGAGTAGCCCCCTTCCCGCCCAGTCAGTTCCGCCATCACCCCGTCAGGGTCCATCCCGGTCGCCAGCATGTGGCCGTGGTCGCGATAGCCAGTGATGACCTGGTCACCGTCTTCAAGCGCGCCCTGCACGCCGACGACGACCGCTTCCTGTCCGATGTAAAGATGGCAGAAGCCTGCGATCAGACCCATGCCGTAAAGCTGGCCCGCCTTCTCCTCGAACCGGCGGATGAGGGCCATGTCGCGATACCAGGCGAGCATGACCTCTTTTGAGACCGGCAGCTTCGCCGCGCGGCTGCGGCCGCCGGCGCTTTTCGCGCTCGAGGACTTGGACGAGGAGGACTTTGAGGCGGAGGATTGGGCGGCCATTTATTCGCACGCGAACAAGCTGTCGCGCTCCCGGTTGCAGCGGTCAGCGCGGACTTAACCTGTCCGCCGCCGCGGCGTAAAGCGGAAGCCTTGCTGCACGAGCGAAGGAAGTGCGGCCGGGCGCGGCCTAGCGCCGGAACTCGTCGCGATCGAGGCGGATCACAAAATCGTCCGGATGGACGAAGCCGAGGCTGTCACGGGCGCGCTCTTCGAGATAGTCGAGATCGAGGCGCCCGCTATCCTCGTCGAGGCGCGCGACACGGTCTTCAAGCTCGACACGCCGGGCGGTGAGCGCCTGCAGCTCCGCCTCCGCGCGGGCGATCTCGGTTTCGAGCGCGATCCCGCCGCGGATCCCGTGCTCGGCGTCCGCCGCATGGGTGATCAGATAGCCGAACACCGGGATCCAAGCCGCAAAAGGCAAGATGCGCTTTAGCGCTTTCATCGCCTGCCCCATCCACCGTCCGCCTTCTTGCGAACCGTCCATGGAAACCATGGCGGAACGAGGTAAAGGAAGCGTTAGGGCGACTCGAGTCCGTGCGGCGATTCGCGAGAAATCCGCGAGGAATCCGAGGGGCTTGGTTAATGCGCTTGACTCTAGCCCGCTGCGATGTGCGACGCGCCGGCATACGCCGCCGCCGAGCCAAGTTCGGCCTCGATGCGCAGAAGCTGATTGTACTTCGCAGTCCGGTCGGAACGCGCCAGCGAACCCGTCTTGATCTGTCCGCAGTTCGTCGCCACCGCGAGATCGGCGATGGTGACATCCTCGGTTTCGCCGGAGCGGTGGCTCATCACCGCGCCATACCCCGACGACAGCGCGAACTCGACCGCATCCAGCGTTTCAGAGAGCGTGCCGATCTGGTTGACCTTCACCAGAAGCGCGTTCGCCGCGCCCTGCTCGACGCCCTGACGCAGCCGGGCCAGGTTGGTGACGAACAGATCATCGCCGACAAGCTGACAGCGGCCTTCCAGCCGGTCGGTCAGCGTCATCCAGCCGTCCCAGTCGTCCTCCGCCATGCCGTCCTCGATGGAGACGATCGGATAGGCCTCAACGAGGCGCTCCAGATAGTCGGCGAAGCCCTGCGCGTCATAGCTCGCGCCGGCGCCCTCCAGCACGTACTTGCCCTCGCGGAAAAACTCCGTGGAGGCCACATCGAGCGCCAGCGCCACGTCGCGTCCGGGCGCATAGCCCGCCTCTCCGATCGCCTGCAGGATCAGGTCGAGCGCTTCTTCCGGGCTCTTGAGATCAGGCGCAAAACCGCCCTCGTCGCCGACATTCGTGTTGTGACCGCCGGCTTTCAGCTTCGACTTGAGCGCATGAAAGACTTCCGCTCCGCAGCGCAGCGCCTCCGCAAAGCTGTCCGCGCCGACCGGAATGATCATGAATTCCTGGAAATCGATCGGGTTGTCGGCATGGGCTCCGCCATTGAGGATATTCATCATCGGCGCAGGCAGAACCCGCGCGTTTGCGCCGCCCACATAGCGGTAGAGCGGAAGCCCGGAAGCGGCGGCCGCCGCCTTCGCCACGGCCAGCGACACGCCCAGCGTGGCGTTCGCGCCCAGCCGCGCCTTGTTCTCGGTGCCGTCGAGGCGGATCAGGATTTCGTCGATCCGGCGCTGCTCCTCGGCCTCCAGCCCCAAAAGCGCGTCGTGAATGTCGGTATGCACCGCATCGACCGCCTCGAGCACGCCCTTGCCGCGATAGCGTTCGCCGCCGTCGCGCTTTTCCACCGCCTCGTGGGCGCCGGTGGACGCGCCAGAGGGAACCGCGGCGCGTCCGAAGGCGCCGTCCTCCAGCCGGACGTCGACCTCCACCGTCGGATTGCCCCGGCTGTCGAGGATTTCACGGGCTTCGATGTCGACGATGGCGGTCATGGTCTCGCTCCTGTCAGCGGGGATGCGCGATTGCGCGAAGGCGGGTCGCGCGCGTCTTAGCGCCTGAGACGGCCTGAGGGAATGAGGTGATGACGCAAACGCCCGGCGCGGCGCGGGATGGCTCGCGCAAACATGCAAAAACCCCGCACGCTTGATGCGCGCGGGGTCCGTGATCCTCATTCAGGATGAAGGATCAGTCGTCTTTCGGCGTCAGGATCTGCTTGCCGCGATACATGCCGGTCTTGAGATCGACATGATGCGGACGGCGCAGTTCGCCGGTGGCGGAATCTTCGATATAGGCCGTGGTGCCGATGGCGTCGTGCGAGCGGCGATCGCCACGCTTGGCCCGGGTGACTTTACGCTTAGGGACCGCCATGGGTCTCTCCTGAAGTCGAAACGCGAAAACCGTTCGCGCCGGTCGCCCGGCGCGGCTGAGCGGCGGGTCTTACAGGCTTGGCGCGATCAACGCAAGCGGCGGGCTCGCGCTCGCCTACACCAGCCGGCTGTGCTCGATCGCCGCGGCGATGAAGCTGGCGAACAGGGGGTGCGGCTCGAACGGCCGGCTTTTCAGTTCGGGGTGGAACTGCACGCCGATGAACCAGGGGTGGTCCTCGATCTCGACGATCTCAGGAAGCACGCCGT
>CAZLOV010000190.1:0-4208 GCA_964561235.1 uncultured Caulobacterales bacterium | reverse complement strand
GCATGTCGCCCACCTCGTCAAGGAACAGCGTGCCGCCATGGGCCTGCTCCAGCAGACCGATGCGCTCAACCGAGCCGTCCGCCTTCTCAACGCCGAACAGCTCGGCTTCCACCCGGTCCGGATCCATCATGGCGGCGCCCACGGGCACGAACGGACCTTCGTTACGCGGGCTCGACTGGTGGATCAGGCGGGCGACCAGCTCCTTGCCGGACCCCGGCGGGCCGGAGATCAGGACGCGGGAATTGGTGGGCGCGACGCGGTCGATGGTCTGGCGCACCTGCTGGGCGGCGGCCGAGATTCCGAGAAACTCGCCATGTGTCTCCGCGCGTGAGCGCAGCTCGGCGTTCTCTCGGCGCAGCTTGCTCGCTTCGAGCGCGCGTTCGACGGTGAGTAGCAGCTTGTCGGACTTGAAGGGCTTTTCCAGGAAGTCGTAGGCGCCCTTGCGGATCGCCGCCACGGCGGTTTCGATGGTGCCGTGACCTGAGATGACGATCACCGGCAGATCGGGATCGCCGGCCTTGATCTCGTCGAGCAGCTCTATGCCGTCGAGCCGGCTGCCCTGCAGCCAGACGTCGAGCACAAGCAGAGCCGGCGTGCGGCTGCGCACCGCTCCGAGGGCTTCATCCGCATCGCCCGCGTAGCGGGGGGCGTACCCCTCGTCTTCGAGCAATCCGCCGATGAGTTCCCGGATGTCGGCTTCGTCGTCGACGATCAGGATGTCCTGAGCCATCAGGGTCATACCTCCAGGGCGCTGGATTCGGCGGCGAGATCGCCGTCGGCGTTGAGCAGGGGAAAGGCGAGACGGACGACGGCTCCGGGCGCTGCGTCGCGGCGTTCGTCGAGTTCGAGGCGGCCCCCATGGTCCTCCATGATGCGCCTCACGATAGCAAGACCCAGGCCAGTGCCCTTCTCGCGCGTGGTCATGTAGGGCTCGGTGAGCCGGTTCCGGTCAGGCGTGGGCCAGCCCAGCCCGTCGTCAGTCACCTCGATGACGGCGAAATCATCCTCGAGGCGCACCGAGACGTCGATCTGACCCGTGGTCTTGGCGCCGTCCGATTCCATCCGGGCTGAGACGCTTTCGGCTGCGTTTTTGAGAATATTCGCCAGCGCCTGCCCGGACAGCCGGCTGTCGCATTCGACGACGGCCGGCTCTTGCGGACGGTCGAGCGAGACACGGATCGCCGGGGACGCCACCCGCTGGGCGAAGACGGCGCTCTGGGCGATCTCGCCCAGATCGGCGGCCTCCATGCGCGGCGCGGGCATGCGTGCGAAGGACGAGAACTCGTCGACCATCCGGCCGATATCGCTGACCTGTCTCACGATGGTGTCGACGCAACGGTCGAAGGTGTCCAGCTGGGCCTCGTCAACCGAGCCGCGATACTTCCGGCGCAGCCGCTCGGCGGAGAGCTGGATGGGCGTCAGCGGGTTCTTGATCTCGTGGGCGATGCGGCGCGCGACGTCGCGCCAGGCCGCATTGCGCTGGGCGGCGACCAGGCGCGTCACGTCATCGAAGGTCAGGACGATGCCGCCGTCTTCGCCCGCCGCTGCGCGCGCGTTGAGATGCAGGATCGCCCCATCGTCCTTCACGAGGTCGATCTGCCGCTCCGCCATCTCCGCCGGGCGCCGGCGGGCTTCCTCCAGCACGGCTGCAAAGACCGGCGCGACCGCATCCGCATCCGCGCCGGTCAGGTCCGCGGCCGCCGCGCCGAGAAGCTGGGCGGCGGAGCGGTTGACCAGCGTGATGCGGCCCTCGCCGTCCACGCCCACAACGCCTGCGCTCACCCCGGCAAGCACGGTTTCGATAAACGCGCGCCGGCGCTCGGCGTCTTCGCTGGCTTCAAGCAGCGCGGTCCGCTGTACGCCAAGCTGGCGCGCCATGCGATTGAACGCGCGGCCGAGGGCGGCGATCTCGTCATGATCGCGGGCGACCTCCACGCGCACGTCCAGATCGCCCCGGCGCATCCGCTCGGCGGCGGAGACAAGCCTGCCGACCGGCCGCACGACATTGTTGGCCGCTCCGATCGCAAGCCAGATCGCCCCGGCGATGATGAGCAACGCCGCTTGCCCGTACACCATGCCGAACGCGACGCGCGCCTGCTCCTGACGCTCGATGGAGGCCCGGTAGCTGACCAGCGCCTCCTCCGCCGCCGTCAACAGCGAAAAGTCCGTATACCAGGTGACGTAAAGATAAGCGTCCTCATACGCGGGCAGCCGCGCCAGCAGCCGCACGTAGTTCCGGTCATCGGCCCGCTGGACCGGATCGGACGCGCCGATGGAATTGTCCTCCACCAGGCTCCACAAGCGCCCCGTGGGCGCGGCGAACGGCGGCGAACCCGCGCTTTCCGCCCGCGCGAGCACGGTTGAACGGCGGTCGATCACATACGCGGCGGCGAAGCCGCGCAACGCGGCCTGCTCGCGCAGATAGGTGACAAACCGGATGCGGTTCGCGCTCAGGCCCTCCACGACCTCCGGTTGGGAGATGTCGCGCACCATGGCCACCAGATCCGGCTGGACGTCGGCGAGTTGTTGGCGGGCCTGCTCGCGCGCGACGTCGGCGGTGGACTCCACCATCGTCTGCACCGGTTCGCCCAGCCAGAACTCCACGCCCCGTCCCAGAACGACCCAGAAAAACGCCGCCATGACGACGGCCGGCAAAACCGCGGCGAAGCCGAACAGCATCACGAAGCGCAATTGCAGACGCGGGGCGGGATCCCTCGACCGGCGCGAAAAGAGCTGGCGGGCGATGCGCGTCACCGCCGCCGCGCAAAGGCCGGCGACGATGACGCCGTTGGCCGCCATGAGCGCGTAGAAAAGCGGAGAGGATGCACCCGGCCGGCCGTCGTCGCCGGGAGAGGCCGCGATCAGGGTCGCGGCCGCGAGAAGCAGCACCGAGAGAACGAGCAGAACGACGAAAAGCGACGCCCGTCCGGCCTCCACGGCCCGGTTTGACAGCCTGGATGGGTACACAGCGTCCGCTTCCGTCCGTCACTCAAGCCGCCAGAATGACCCCACTGTGGCGGTATTTCAACACAGTGTTGCGCCTGATCTGCACGTTCAGGCGTCGTCGTCATCCAGTGCGAGCGCCTCGATGCGGCGGGCCAGCGTGTTGCGGTTGAGGCCAAGCCGGCGCGCCGCCTCCTGACGCACGCCGCCAGCGGCCGCCAGCGCGGCGCGGATCAGCGCCCGGTCGACGCGGCTATGGGCGGCTTCGGCGACGTCCTGCGCCCCGGCGGCGAGGCGGCGGGAGGCGAAGGTCATCGCTGCGATCTCAAGCGCGTCATCGTCGGCCGCCTCCGAAGGCGCAGCGAGCGCATCGCGCAGAGCCTGCAGGGTCACCGGCGCCCGCCCGCCCTGGATGGCGATGCGCCCGGCGACGCGGGCAAGCTCCCTCACCTCGCCCGGCCATGGATAGGCCTTCAGAAAGGCTTCGGCGTCCGGCGACAAGGCGGTCTCGCCAAGCCCGCCCTCGATCAGGAAGCGCCGGAACAGGATGGCGATGTCCTCGCCCCGCGCGCTTAGCGGCGGCATGGCGGAGAAGCCGACCGCAATCGCCTCGTAGAGCGCCGGGTCGAGATGCTCGCGAACCTGCGGCAGCGCGGTCGTCACAATCCGGGGACCGGCGGAGGCGCGCTTCTCGATGGCTTCAAGGACGCGCGCCTGCGCAGCCGGGCTCCAGCGTTCCGCACGGCGAAGGAGCGCCATCCCGCCTGCGGCGTCCTCGAACACGCGTTCGGCGTCGGCTTCCAGCTCCACCGGGCCCGCAACCCGGATCGGGCCCTTCGACGTCGGCCCCGCCGCGTGAAGCGCGCGCGCAAGGCTTGCCCGGCCCGAGCCTTCCGGACCCGCGATCATGACCGGGATCGCGCTGCGCGACAGCCGCGCGAGATCACGGAAAACGTCCTGCATGGCCGGCGAACGCCCGACGAGTTCGGCTGGCGACCCGGCAGGCGCGTCCCGCCGCGCGGCGCCGGGCTGCGGGGTCCGGCCGAGGGCCCGCCTCGCCGCGGCGACCAGATCGTCGAGGTCGAACGGCTTGGGCAGATACTCAAACGCGCCGCCATGTTCGGCGGCAAGGGCCGTCGCCGCTGTCGTCTGCGCGCTGATGACGATCACGGGCGCATCCGGGCGGCTTGCGCGCACCTCCTTCAGCCGGTCGAGAAAGCTCTGCTGGCCCAGCAGCACGTCGGCCACCAGAAGGTCCGCCTCGC
>CAZLOV010000189.1:3664-4245 GCA_964561235.1 uncultured Caulobacterales bacterium | reverse complement strand
TCATCGACCAGCTCGCCGCGGAGGTGCTGGCGGAAGCCGGCGTGCCGGTTTCGGAGCTGGACGGGGTCGCGGCGACGGCGGGCCCCGGCTTGATCGGCGGCGTGATGGCCGCGCTGATGACGGCCAAGGGCATAGCCATGGGCGCAGGCAAGCCGCTGGTCGCGGTCAATCATCTGGAAGGTCATGCGCTGTCGCCGCGCCTGACCGGGCCGCTCGCCTTTCCCTACCTGCTGCTGCTGGTCTCCGGCGGTCACACCCAGCTTTTAAGCGTGGAAGGCGTCGGCCGCATGACGCGGCTGGGCTCCACGATCGACGACGCCGCCGGTGAGGCCTTCGACAAGACCGCCAAGCTGATGGGGCTCGGGTTTCCCGGCGGGCCTGCGGTTGAAGCGCTTGCGAAAAAGGCCGCCAATCCGGACCGGTTTGCGATGCCATGCATGCTGGCGAAGGATGGATCCTGCGATTTCTCCTTCGCCGGGCTGAAGACCGCAGCACGCCGCGCGTTCGAGGAGGCCGGCGAGCTCGACGAGGCGGGCCGGGCCGACCTTGCGCTGGCCGTGCAGAGCGCGATCGCACGCCAT
>CAZLOV010000189.1:0-3654 GCA_964561235.1 uncultured Caulobacterales bacterium | reverse complement strand
CGCGCAGGCCGCGCGATGGAGCGCTTCGCCGCGGCCCATGCGGACGCCGCGTGCGTGCTGGTGGCCGCCGGCGGAGTGGCGGCCAACGCCGCCGTGCGCGATGCGCTGGAGGCGCAGGCCGCTCCGCGCGGCTTTACGCTGGTGGCCCCGCCGCTGAAATACTGCACCGACAACGCCGCCATGATCGCGCTGGCGGGCGCGGAACGGCTCGCGCTGGGCCTGTCGGACGAACTCGACGCGCCGGCGCGCGCGCGCTGGCCTCTTGACGCGGAGGCCGCCGCCGCCGATCCCGCGACGGGCGCCGGGCGCAAGGGCCCTAAGGCGTAAGGAGCGGGGATGAGGGCGTTTTCCCATATCGGGGTGATCGGAGCCGGCGCCTGGGGCACCGCGCTGGCGCAGACGGTCGCGAAGGCCGGGCGGCGCGCCACGCTGTGGGCGTTCGAGGCCGAAGTGGCCGAAGCGGTCAATGTCCGGCGCGAGAACCCGGCATTCCTGCCCGGCGTGGCCCTGGCTGCGGATCTGCAAGCCACCACCTCGCTGGCGGATCTGGTTGCGTGCGATGTTCTGCTCTCTGTGACGCCGGCTCAGCACGCGCGCGCGATCCTCGCCGCGCTCAAGCCTCATGTCGCGGCGGGCACGCCCGTCGTGCTCTGCTCGAAGGGGATCGAGCAGGGCTCCTTGAAGCTGATGACCGAAGTTCTGGCTGAAACGCTTCCCGGCGCGGTCCCCGCCGTGCTTTCCGGGCCGTCCTTCGCCATTGACGTCGCGAAGGGCCTGCCCACAGCGGTGACGCTGGCCTGCGAGGATGAGGCCCTGGGCGAGCGCCTGATGGCGGCGGTGGGTTCGCCGACATTTCGCCCCTACTGGGCCGACGACCTGATCGGGGCCGAGATCGGCGGCGCGGTGAAGAACGTGCTGGCCATCGCCGCGGGGGTGGTTGAAGGCCGTGAACTCGGCAGGTCGGCTCACGCAGCGCTGATCGCGCGCGGCTTCGCGGAACTGACGCGGCTCGCCGCTGCTCTGGGCGGCCGGCGCGAGACGGTCGCAGGACTGTGCGGCCTGGGCGATCTGGTCCTGACCTGCTCAAGCCCGCAATCGCGCAACATGTCCTGCGGGCTGGCGCTGGGGCGCGGCGAGGCGCTCGAGGACATCCTTGCAAACCGCAAGGCGGTGACGGAGGGCGTCGCCACCGCGCCCGCCGTCGTCGCGCTCGCGCAGCGCGCAGGCGTGGAAATGCCGATCTGCGAAGCGATGGCCTCCGTGCTCGCCGGCGGGATGTCGGTCGACGCCGCCATCGGCGCCCTGCTCTCGCGCCCCTTCAAGCCGGAGACGCTGTGATGCTCTTTGTGGTCATCTGCCGCGACCGGGCCGACGGGCTGGACCTGCGTCAGCAGACGCGTCCGGCGCATCTCGCCTGGATCGGATCGCTCGGCGGCGCCGTCCGCGGCGCCGGGCCGATGCTGGACGCGCAAGGACGGCCCGCAGGCTCGATCCTCTTTTTCGAGATGCGCGACCGGGCGGCCCTGGACGCCCTGCTCGCGCAGGACCCGTATGCGAAAGCCGGGCTGTTTGAGAGCGTCGAGGTCTCGGCGTTTTCCTGGTCCGTGGCGCCGGTCGGATGACCCTTCCGTCGCCGGGTACAGTGCTGAAGGCGCTGGCCGACCTGCCCGATCCAGGCGGCGCGCCGGCGGACTGGACGGGAACGCCGATCCTGGTGCTGCGCTCGGGCGAGACCGTGCGGGCCTACCGGAATCTCTGTCCGCATGCGAACCGCCCGCTCTGCCTTCCCTCCGGCAAGGTGCTGGTCAGCGAGGGGCGGTTCCTCGTCTGTCCCTTTCACGGTGCGAGCTTCGAGATCGCCAGCGGCGCGTGCGTCGGCGGCCCGGCCGGGCGAAGCGCCCTGACGCGCGTGCCGGTCGAGGTGCGCGGCGGCGAGGTGGTGGCGGCCTAGCCGCCTTCGATGTCCTCGCGGAGCATTTCCAGCTCCAGCCAGCGTTCCTCCTTCGCCGCCTTGTCGTTTAGAAGCGCGGCGTGTTCGGCCGAGGCGGCGTGAAAGCGTTGCGGATCGCGGGTGAAAAGCGCTGCGTCTGCGAGCTCCGTTTCGAGCACGGACAATCGGGCGTCGATCGCCTCGATTTCGGCGGGCAGCGTTTCCAGGGCGTGCTTGTCCTTGAAGGACATCTTTCGATCGCGGCCGGATTTCGGCTTTTCGGCCGGTCTGGCCGCCGGGGTCTTCTCCGGCCTTGGGCTGTCGGCGCGTGCGGTGACGCCTGCGCCGCGCTGCGCGACCATGTCGGAATAGCCCCCGGCGTACTCGATCCAGCGGCCGTCGCCTTCATACGCGATCACGCTGGCGCAGGTGCGATCGAGGAAGTCCCGGTCGTGGCTGACGAGCAGGACAGTACCGGCGTAATCGGCGATCAGCTCCTGCAAAAGATCGAGCGTTTCAAGGTCGAGATCGTTGGTCGGCTCGTCGAGCACCAGCAGGTTGGAGGGCGCCGACAGCGCGCGCGCCAGCGCCACGCGGGCGCGTTCGCCGCCGGATAGAACCTCCACGGGGGTGTTGGCCTGGTGCGGTTCGAACAGGAAGTCCTTCATCCAGCTCATCACATGGCGCGGCTGGCCGTTGACCTCGACCTGGTCGCCGCCGCCGCGGGTGAGCGCGTCCTTCAGCGTCCAGCCGGGCTTGAGCGCTTCACGCTTCTGGTCGAGCGAGGCGATCTCCAGATTCGTGCCGAGCTTCACCACGCCGGCGTCCGGGCTCAGCTCGCCGATGAGCATGTTGAGGAGCGTCGTCTTGCCCGCGCCGTTCGGACCGATCAGCCCCACCCGGTCGCCGCGGGAGATCCGCACCGACATCGGCCGGACGATCGCCCGACCGCCATAGGACTTGGAGACATCAACCGCTTCGATGACGCGCTTGCCCGCCGTTCCCGCGTCATCAGCCTCAAGGCTGACATTCCCCTGCGGACCGCGATGGCCGCGGCGCCGCTCCTTGAGCGCCTGCAGCTCGGCCATGCGGCGCACATTGCGCTTCCGCCGCCCGGAGACGCCGTGACGGACCCAGTGCTCCTCGCGGGCGATTCGCCGGTCGAGCTTGTGCTGTTCGGCCTCTTCCTCCTCGAACACCCGGTCGCGCCAGGCCTCGAAGGCGGAAAAGCCCTGCCCGAGCGTGCGCGAGGCGCCGCGGTCCAGCCAGACGGTCTTGCGGGAGAGGTCTTCGAGAAACCGCCGGTCGTGGCTGATCAGGACGATGGCCGCGCGGCGGCTCTTCAGCTCGTCCTCGAGCCATTCGATCGCCGGCAGGTCGAGATGGTTGGTCGGCTCGTCGAGCAGCAGCACGTCGGGATCCGGCGCCAGCGTGCGCGCCAGGGCCGCGCGGCGCGCCTCCCCGCCTGAAAGCGGTTTGGGATCGAGCTCTGGCGAAAGGCCGAGATGCTCGAGCAGATATGTCGCGCGGTGTTCGTCGTCTCCGGGGCCAAGCCCTGCGGTGACGTAATCCAGGACCGTCTCGAAGCCCTCGAAGGACGGCTCCTGCGGCAGATATCGCACCGTCGCGCCCGGATGCACGAACACGTCGCCCTGATCCGCTTCGACGAGACCGGCGGCGACCTTCATCAGCGTGGACTTGCCCGATCCGTTGCGTCCGACAAG
>CAZLOV010000188.1:0-4254 GCA_964561235.1 uncultured Caulobacterales bacterium | reverse complement strand
AACGCCGCCGCGAGCGGTCGCGGCGCGACCCGACGATCTCCCTGATCAATATCGTGTTTCTGATCCTTATCTTCTTCATGGTCAGCAGCACGTTGTCCCGGCCGTCCAGCGCGGATCTGCAATTGGTGACAACGCAAGGACTGGCGTGCTGCGCCGGATCCGAGGTGCTGCAGGTCGGCGCGGACGGCGCGCTGTTATTGGGCGGCCAGCCGGTCTCCGGACTGGATGTTTATCTGGATAGCCTGCCCGACGGCGCTGCGGCGCGGATCGTTCCGGACCGGCGCCTGCCGGCGCGCGATCTGCTGCGCCTGGTCGGCGATCTGCGTGCGCTGGGCGCTGACCAGGTTCTCATCGTCACGGAAAACACGCCATGACGACGTTTCGCACGCTTGCGGGATGGCTGCTCGCGCTGCTGGCCGCGGCCGGTCTGCATATGCTGGCTTTCCAGCTGTTCGCGCAGCCCAAGGACCCGGTGCGACAGGTTGGCGGACGAGTGCAGCTCCAGCTGGGTCTGGACCAGGCCGCCGAGCGCCGTGCGCCTCAGCCTTCGGACCCAGTGGTGGACGCCGAGCCTGAAACGGTGGACGCGGTCGAGCCTGAGCCGGCGCCGGAGACCGCTCCGGATACGCAGCCCCCGCAGACCGACGCCTTGATCCCTGAGCCGGAACCGGCGCCTGAGCCAGAGCCAGAGCCGGACCCTGAACCCCAGCCTCGCCCGGCGCCTGAACCAGAACCCGCCACTGAACCTCCGGCGGAACCCCCAGCCGAACCACAGGCGGAACCGGAGCGGCGATCTCAGAGGGAGGCGGCGGAGCCCTCCGAGGCGACCGCTGAGCCCGAGGAAGCCGAAGCACCATCCGTGGACGCCGAGGCGGGACCGCGACAGGACGAGGAGGGTCCGCAAGCGCGCCAGGGCGAGGAGGATGCGCCAGACGTGGAGCGGCAGGCCGGTGATGCAGAATCCGAAAACTACGCCGGCGCCGTCCTGCGCCACCTGTCCCAGGTACGCCGCCCCCGGGCGTCCGGGCCCGGTACGGCGCGGGTCGCCTTCACGGTCGCGCGGGACGGATCACTGGAGCGGGTCGAAATCGCGCAGAGTTCAGGATCAGGCCGCTTCGACCGGGATGCGGTGCGCATGATCGAACGCGCCGCGCCTTTCCCCGAGCCGCCGGCGGGCGTGAACCGCGAATTCACCGTCGAGATCGAGGGGCGTTAAGCAAGGCATGCCGCGCCGGCGGCGGTATAAAGCCAGAGCATCCGGCGACCGCTCTTACAGCTCTGAACGGAATGCGCCCATGGCTGGACGTTGGGGAGCGGTATAATCGCTGGAACCATTTGATGCCACGCAGTTTCAGTGTTTGGCCGGCTTTTTGAGACGTCTGAGAGACGACATGACGGATTTGCAAGCGATACCCATCCTTCGATCACTGAACCTTGGCGAGACGGCGGAGTTTTACGCCGCGCTCGGCTTTTGCGCAGAGCGGTATGGCGCGGCTTACCTGGTCTTGCGCCGGCCGGGTCTGGAGTTGCATTTCACGCCGCCTGATCATGATGACGGGCGGGCGACGGAAAGCTGCTGCTACATTCGCGGCGGCGGGATCGATGACCTTCACCGCGAATGGACCCAGGCCGGGATCGCCGCCCTGACTCCGATCTATCATCGGCCCTGGGGCATGTATGAGTTCTACATCAGTGATCCGCACGGCTGTTTGTTGAAGTTTGGCCGGTCGGATCAAGACGGCGAGGCGCCTGAGGGCGCGCTGCCGCACCATCCCAAAGATGCCTCTCGCTGAAACCGGTCCGGCTCACCGAACCCGGCGAAAGCTCAGGCGCCGCCGCCCGCTTAGCCGATCAGGTCCCGCTTCAAGTCTGATCGTCAGTGCGCCGACCCGTTTACCGCCGCGCGGCCTTGGCGAGCTGGGCGAGCCTTGGCCGCAGGTCTTTAACCGACCGGAGCGGGGCGTCGAACCAGAGCCGCCGCAGCCGGTCGTTCAGGCGCAAATCAAGCCCGCCTGCATCAATGCCGGCGAGTTTCCAGTGACCCGGCGCTTCTCCTAAAAATGTTGTGGCGTAGAGCTCCACCGCATCGCCATGGTCCGCATTCATGTGCTCGACTGCGCCTGCTTCGATTTCAGCCAGGGCGGCGTCGATCGGGTTCTCGGTGATCAGGTCGGACCGCTCCAGGGCATGGGCGCGGCCAAACCCGGCCACATGGCTGGCCCGCGCCGGCTCGATCCGCCAGAACGAGAAGTCGGGCAGGTCGATATACAGCTTCGACTTGGGCCGCCGGGCGAGGCCGCGCGCCCTGAGCTGCGCCTTGGTCTCGTCATCTGTGATCTTGCGGGCTTGCCCGGACACGCTCAGGCGCGCATGGGCGAGCGGGTCGCCGCGGCCCGGCTCGCCGACCAGCAACGAGACCCTGGGATCGGCTTCAAGGGCGCCGGTGTGGGCGGACAGGGCCGACAGGAAGACGACCGGCGCACCGGCAGGATCAACGCACAAAAAGGCGCGGCTGGCCATGGGAGCGCCGGTCTCCGGATCAAGCGTGGCCAGCGACGCGCTGCCCGCTTCGCGCACCAGGGTTTGCGCCGCGCGGCGCACCTCATCATCGACGGGTTGGAGGACATCTTTGGGGGCGGAGGCTTTTGCACTCATAACGGTGTCAGGCGTGTCCGCTGTAATTGACCGGCCGGATGGACAGGGCTGCAAGGGTCTGGGGCGCCTCCATCGCCGGAGCGTCCACCGTGACGCCGTTGACGTAAAGCCCGGCGGCGGCCCGGTGCACCGCAGCCTCAGCCTCGAAGGGATAGGGGCCGGCAAACATCCAGGTCAGATGGGCGGAAAGCTGCTCGATCCTGCCGCTTTGGGCGGCGGCCATTGCGGCGACGAAGCTCATCTCGTCGGCGGTCATCCGGCAGGTTCCCGGCGGCGCCAAAGTCACGGCGCGCTGGCCGGCATGGCCGAGCAGTTTGGCGAAGGTGTTGAAATCACGCTGCATCGCTTCACCGTCTGCGCCGAAGGCGCTGTCGAAAACTCGCCGCACGCGGCAAGACTGACCCGCCCCGCACGCGCAGGCTCGCAGAGCGAACACGACGTAACCCGCGCCGGGCCCAAGATCGGGCAAGTGCGCACCCTTCAAAAAACCCGCTTCAGACATTCTACGCCGCCTTTCTCGCACGACTGGGGTTGGGACAGGGGGCAGGGGGATGGGAGCCCTGCGCGACGCCGCCCGGTTCAAAGACTGTTCGGCGCCGTCCCGGGACCGCGCGAGTCGCACAGCGCAATGTCGCGTTCGAGCCGGTCCTGCTCGCGATCGAGATCCTCGATCAGCTCCCAAGCCTGTATGCCTTGATCAATAAGATCGTCACGGCGGCGCATGATGTCCCGCTCGCGCGTGCAAAGCTGGACAAGCGCGGGGTCGTTGGTTCCGGAATTCATCATGCCGTTTTCCGTCCTCGCCATCGCCGTGATGCTCCAAGATTATGCGAATAGGTCGCATTTGCATTGGCGTTAGAGATGTGCATACTCGCGCGGAATTGAGAACGCAAGTGCGACTTATTCTCATGGCTATCCAGCGCCTCGTCCGGAGACGAGGACGGGTTCAAAAAAAAGGAGCAGCGCCTTGGCCGCAGTCGACAGCTACACCGACCTCAGCATCGCTGAACGCTGGATCGCACTGAAGGCGCAAGCGCCCGCGCTGCGCGCGCGTGATGCGGCGGCCGAGCTGGGTGTGAGCGAAGCGGAATTGATCGCCTCGGCCGCCGGCTGGGCGGCGGTGCGGCTGCACGATGATTTCGCCGGGATTCTGGAGCGTCTGCCGGAGGTGGGCGAGGTGATGGCGCTGACCCGCAATGATCATGTGGTCCACGAAAAGATCGGCGCGTTCGGCAATGTGCGCATCGGCCCGGGTCACGGCCTGGTGCTCAACCACGAGATCGATCTGCGCCTGTTCATGGGCCAGTGGCGACACGGGTTCGAAGTCACCGATGTGCTCACGGACGGAACCGAGCGGCGCTCGCTTCAATTCTTCGACGCCGAAGGCGTGGCGGTTCACAAGATCTACGAGCGTCCCGATACCGACTCCGACGCCTGGACACAGATCGTGCGCCAGTTCATGGCCGACGACCAGAGCGCTGAGATCAAGACAAATGCCTTGCCTGGACTGCCCGAAGACCTCGCCGATGACCAGATCGATCTGGCCGGACTGCGCGCCCACTGGTCCGATCTGAAGGACGTCCACGACTTTTTCGGCAT
>CAZLOV010000187.1:0-4301 GCA_964561235.1 uncultured Caulobacterales bacterium | reverse complement strand
CAACGCGATGGGGCTCTTCCATCCCTTCCTTGAGGACGAAAGCGTGCGTCTCATCGGCGTCGAGGCCGCCGGCAAGGGCGTCGACACGCCCGATCACGCCGCCAGCCTGAACGGGGGCCGGCCCGGCATCCTGCATGGCAACCGGACCTATCTGCTGCAGGACGAGCACGGCCAGATCCTCGAGGGTCATTCGATTTCCGCAGGGCTCGACTATCCCGGAATCGGCCCGGAGCACGCCTTCCTGCACGAGGCCGGGCGGGCGGAGTATCGCCACGCCACCGATGCAGAAGCGCTGGAGATGTTCCAGCTCTGCTCGAAACTGGAAGGCATCATTCCCGCGCTTGAACCGGCCCATGCGCTGGCGCGGGTGCGCGATCTCGCCGGCGAGCTGGGGCCTGAGGCGCAGATCCTCATGAACATGTGCGGGCGCGGCGACAAGGACGTCTTTTCCGTCGCGGACGCGCTGGGAGTGGCGCTGTGACCCGCCTGTCCGACACCTTCGGCCGCCTGAAGGCCGAAAACCGCGCCGGTTTCGTCGCCTACGTCATGGCGGGCGATCCGGACGGAGAGACCACGCTCAACATGATGCACGGCCTGGCGGCGGCGGGCGCGGACGTCATCGAGCTCGGCGCGCCTTTCACCGATCCGATGGCGGACGGCCCTGTCATCCAGGCGGCGGCGCTTCGCGCGCTGGAGAGCGGCATGACGCTCTACGGCGTGCTCGACCTCATCACGGCCTTCCGCCAGACCAATGACAGGACGCCTGTCGTCGTCATGGGCTACGCCAACCCGATCCATGCGATGGGGTATGGCGCCTTCGCCCACGCCTGCGGCGCCGCCGGCGCGGACGCGGCGATTGTCGTGGATCTGCCGCCCGAGGAGGATCAGGAACTCCGCGAGGGCCTGCGCGACAACGGCGTCTCTCTGATCCGGCTGGCCGCGCCCACCACCGATGATGCGCGGCTTCCGCGCGTGGTGGCCGATACGTCCGGCTTCGTTTATTACGTTTCAACGACTGGCGTGACAGGAATGAAGACGGGTGAAGCCGTGGCCGTGTCGGCGGCGGTGGAGCGCGTGCGCAACGCGGCGCATCTGCCCGTCGCCGTCGGCTTCGGGGTCAAGACGCCTGAACGCGCCGCTGAAGTCGCCAGGACGGCGGATGCGGTCGTGGTGGGCTCGGCGATCGTGGAGCGCCTGCACGCGGACGGACCCGACGCCGCCGTGAGCCTGGCGCGCCAGCTCGCCGAGGCGACGCACGGCGCGCGCGCCTGAGCTGTAGACGAGGACGCCGATGAACTGGCTCTCCCGGCTGACGCCGCCCGGCGTCTCCAAGATGTTCGCCAAGCGCGAGACGCCCGAGAATCTGTGGGTGAAGTGCCCGATCTCCGGCGAGATGGTCTTTCACAAGGACCTTGAGGCCAACTACCACGTCACCCCGGCCGGCCATCACATGCGCATCGGTCCGGATCTGCGCTTCAAGTACACCTTCGACGGCGAGTGGAGCGAGATCGCGCTTCCGGAGGCCGTGCGCGACCCGCTGAAATTCCGAGACGACAAGCCCTATTCCAGCCGCCTGTCGGCGGCGCGCAAGAAAACCGGCCGCATCGACGCCATGGCGCTCGCGGTGGGCGCGCTGGACGGCGTCGAGACCGCGCTTCTGGTGCAGGACTTCGCCTTCATGGGCGGATCGCTGGGCATGGGCGCGGGCGAGGGCTTCCTCAAGGCGTGCGAAACCGCCGTCGAACGCCGCGCGCCGCTGGTGATGTTCACCGCAGCCGGCGGGGCGCGCATGCAGGAAGGCGCGCTCTCGCTGATGCAGATGCCCCGTACGACGCTGGGCGTGGAGATGCTGAAGGACGCAAGGCTGCCCTACATCGTCGTGCTGACCGATCCCACGACCGGCGGGGTGACGGCCTCCTATGCGATGCTGGGCGACGTGCATCTCGCCGAGCCCGGCGCGCTGATCGGCTTTGCGGGCCCGAGGGTGATCGAGCAGACCATTCGCGAAAAGCTGCCCGAAGGCTTCCAGCGCGCGGAATACCTCCATCGCACGGGCATGGTGGACCAGGTTGTCCACCGCGCCGATTTGCGCGTCACGCTGGGCCGGATCCTGCGCGTCCTGCTCAAGCGCCCCGCGCGCGGCGGCGCGCCGGTGACCGTCAAGGCGAAGCCCGTGCAGGGCAAGCCGGCCGCGCCCGGCCCGCATGGCGCGACGCCCAAGGAGGCCGGCGGCGATGCGGCCCCGGCGGACGCCGATACGTGAGCGGCTCGGCGGCGGAAAGCATTGAACAGGCGCTGATCCGGCTGTCGCGCCTGCATCCCAAAAAGATCGACCTGTCGCTGGGCCGAATCGAGACGCTGCTCGAGCGCCTCGGCCGCCCCCAGGACAGGCTGCCGCCGGTCGCCCATGTGGCGGGCACCAACGGCAAGGGCTCCACGGTCGCCTTCCTGCGCGCGATCTGCGAAGCGGAAGGCGAGCGGGTCCACGTCTACACCTCCCCGCATCTCGTGCGCTTCAACGAGCGCATCCGGCTGGCGGGCGACATCGTCGGCGACGCCCGGCTTGCGGAGGCCTTTGCGCGGTGCGAGGCCGCCAACGGAAACGACCCGATCACCTTTTTCGAGATGACGACCGCCGCGGCCCTGCTCCTGTTCGCCGAGACGCCCGCCGACCGCGTGCTGCTCGAGGTCGGGCTGGGCGGACGCTTCGACGCGACGAATGTCGTCGATGCGCCGGCCGCCTGCGCGATTACGCCGGTGAGCTTCGACCATCAGGAGTTTCTTGGCGACACCATCGAGGCGATCGCGGGCGAGAAGGCCGGAATCCTCAAGCCCGGCGCGCCCGCCGTGATCGGCCCGCAGCAGGAGGCCGCCCTGCACGTGATCGAGGCGGCGGCTGCGCGCGCAGGCGCGCCGCTTTCGGTCTGGGGCCGGGATTTCCGCGCCTATCCCGAGCACGGCCGGCTGGTCTACGAGGAGGAAAGCCTCGTCTGGGACTTGCCCGCGCCCAACCTGCCCGGACCGCACCAGATCGCCAATGCGGCGGTCGCCGTCCGGCTCGCGCGCGTTCTGGGGCTGGGCGAACGGGCTGCGCGCGAAGGGATCGGCCGGGCGGACTGGCCCGCGCGTCTGCAGCGGCTGAAATCCGGCGTCCTGCATGATGCGGCGCTGCGCCATGGCGCGGAGCTCTGGCTGGACGGCGGGCACAATCCCTCCGCAGGCGAAGCGCTGGCTTCAAGCCTGGCGGAACTCAACGTGGCCGAGGACCGGCCGCTCGTGCTGATCTGCGCGTTTTCAACCAACAAGGATGCGGGCGCGTTTCTCTCCTATTTCGACGGGCTGGCCGCGCGGGTGATCGCCATCAGCTTCGAGGGCGGCCGCGAGGGCGCCCAATCCGCCCAGGCCGTCGCCGAGGCCGCGCGCGAACAGGGCCTGCCCGCGCAGACCGCCGCCGGGCTGATCGAGGCGATCCACGACGCGGCGGAGGATTATGACCGCCCGCGGCTAGTCATCTGCGGCTCGCTCTACCTTGCAGGCCAGGCGCTCGCCTTCGGAACCGGCGAACCCGTGCACACGACGAAGGGGTGAGGTGGCGGGACCGTTTTATCTACAGACCTTCGCTGAAAACCTAAAAAGGTTGAATACCTTCGCCAAGTTGGCACACGCTGTTTAGAGCACATCCTGCGCCGGAGAGAGCGTAACGTGGCAAAGGTCGTTCTTACCCAGAGGGCGGATAGCGGTTACGACGATGTGACCGGCGACGTTTATCACTTCCCTGCTCAATACTTGAAATCGGCGCAAGAGGCTGCAGGCGATTGCTGCTTGTTCTATGAGGCGCGACGCTCTGGCGGAAGGATGGTTTACTGGGCAGCCGGCCGCATCACGCGAATATGGAATGATTTAAATAAGTCCAATCATTACTATGCCAAAATCGAGGATTTTCTTCCATTTCCCAACCCGGTTCCGTTCCAGCGCGCCGATGGAAGCTACTGGGAGCGTAAGCTCATGCGTGCGGACGGCCAGCCAAGCCGTGGTGCGATGGGATGGTCGATCAGGCGGATCCCTGATTGGGAGTTCGAGCTGATCCTAAGGGCGGGTTACGGGCCTACGATTGGTTTCACTGATCAGTTTGAGTCAGTTGATGAATTTGCAGTCGCTGAAGAGCAGACGCAATTTGAGCGGCCAATCGTCGAGCGACTATCCCAACGCCCGTTTCGTGATCGCGTTTTTGCCCAGAGAGTACAGGATGACCTGCGCCCCGTTTGGCCCCGCATTTAAAATGGGAGTCCGCTCAACAAGGA
>CAZLOV010000186.1:0-4366 GCA_964561235.1 uncultured Caulobacterales bacterium | reverse complement strand
TCCTTGTTGAGCGGACTCCCATTTTAAATGCGGGGCCAAACGGGGCTCAGGTCACGCTGCAACAAAATCATCACATAATTTTTTGTAATTTATGGATCTCATTAACCGTTAATTGAATGTGACCCTTTTGTGTGGCGTCCTGTATCCGACCGGGCGATTCAGGAACCGGCGTTACTCATAATCAGTCGTACCACACAGGGGACGGACATGACCTATCGCAACATCAAGGCATGGGCGCTCGCGTCCACGCTCCTCACCGGCTTCGGCGCGGCGCCCGCGTTCGCGCAGGATGCGGACGAGCAAGCCGATCCGATCACGACCAACACCGGCGCGGACGCTGCGGAGATCGCCCAGGAAGAAGGCGAGCGCATCGTCGTCACCGGCTCGCGCATCCGGCGCGACCAGTTCTCCTCCATCTCGCCGCTGCAGGTGATCGACGCCGGCGACGCACGCCTGACCGGCGCCTTCGACACCACCTCGATCATCGCCCAGTCGCCGCTTGTGGCCGGCGCGCAGCTCGACAGCTCGGTCAACAGCGGATCACCGACGGCGGCGGTGGAAGGCGTTCCGGCCTCCGGCGTCGGCTCCTCGACGGTCGCCCTGCGCGGCTTGGGCGCCGAGCGCACCCTGCTGCTGGTCAACGGCCGCCGTCTTTCGCCGTCCGGCGTGCGCGGCGCACCGGTTGCGCCTGACCTGAACACCATCCCGTCCGGCCTGGTCGAGCGCATCGACGTGCTGACCGACGGCGCCTCGGCGGTCTATGGCGCTGACGCCGTGGCCGGGGTGGTCAACATCATCCTTCGCGACGATTTCGAGGGTCTTGAGGTCAACGCCTTCGCCACCCAGCCGTTCGACGAGGGCGGCGACGAGTTTCAGGTGAGCTTCCTCGGCGGCGCCTCCACGGACCGTTCGAACTTCACCATCGCGGCGGAGTACTACAGCCGCACCGCGGTGCTCGCCGGCGACCGCGACTACAACGACTGTCTGCGCGACATCGACGTCGCCGACACGGGCGAGATCTTTTCAGTCTGCTATGACGGCCGTCCGGACAATGCCGCCCTGATCGGCTCCGCCGGCTTCATCTTCAACACGCCGGGTTCGACCAATATCGGCGTACCGGGCTGGACCACGACGGCCGGTCTGCCGTTCAACTTCCGCACCGGCCGCGACTACAATCTTCAGGACGAGGAAGACGCCACCCAGCTTCTCGGCGGCTTCGACCGGGTCAGCCTCTACGGCACCGGCCATTTCGACATCGACTTCTGGGAGCGCGACCGCTTCTACTTCGAAGTCAGCTACAACAACCGCTCCTCCATCGAGCGCTTCACCAGCGAGCAGGTCTTCCCGGGCGTGCCGGGCCTGATCCCGCAGGTGGACGCCGACGGAAACGTGGTCGTGGACGGCTCCGGTCAGCGCGTGCTGGTGGACAACCCGCTCAACCCGTTCGACGAGGACGCGCTTCCGGTGATCTCGCTGGCCGATCTCGCCCAGCGCCGCTCCACCGACGTCGCCGTGTTCCGCGCCGTCGGCGGCCTTGAGGGCGATCTCGCCATCGGTCCGCTCTTCGATCGCAACTGGGTCTATGACGTCTCGGTCTCCTATGACCGCAGCTACGGCACGGCCTCCCAGCCGATCCTGTTCGAGAACAATCTCCGGGAAAGCCTGGATACGCTGTTCTTCAACCAGGCGACCGGCGAGGTGGGATGCGGTCTTGCGCGCACCGCGCTCTCCTTCGGCTTCATCACGCCGAACCCGTGCGTCCCGGTGAACTTCTTCTCGCCGACGCTGTTCACCACGCAGGGCGGCGACAAGACGTTCGCCACCGAGGCCGAGCGCGACTTCCTGTTCGGCACCTCGATCAACACCACCGAGATCGAGCAGGTGCTGGTCAGCGCCTTCGCCACCGGCGACCTGTTCGAACTGCCGGGCGGCATGGCCGGCCTCGTGTTCGGCGGCGAGTTCCGCGAGCAGCGCATCAACTCGGTCAACGACATCGCCCGCACCCAGGGCCTTGCGGCCTCCGAGGTTCCGGACACCGAGCGTGACACGATCGGGCGGACCTCGCTGGCGGAGTTCTTCGTCGAGACCGAGCTTCCGCTGCACGAGACGTTCCTGCTCAGCGCGGCGGGACGTTTCACCGAGGAAGAAAACTTCGGCTCCCAGGTCACCTACTCGGTGAAGGCGGACTTCGCGCCGACCGACGCGCTGCGCTTCCGCGGCACGTACGGCACGACCTTCCGCGCGCCGAATCTGCGCGAGCAGTTCCTCGCGGGCGCAGCCGGCACGATCGGCGGCGGCAACGACCCCTGCATCGTGCCTGCGATCGCGCAGGACGAGAACAACAACTACCTGCCGGATCTCGACGACCGTCCGCAGGTCGTGCTCGACAACTGCGTGCTTTCCGGCGCCGACCCGACCGCGCTCGGCCTGCTCGGCGTGACGGGCATTCCCACGACGACCGGCGGCTCCACGGAGCTCCAGGCGGAGACCTCCGACAGCTACACCTTCGGCGTGGACTTCCGTCAGCCCTGGTTCGACGAGTTCGTGCTGGACTTCTCGCTCACCTATTTCGACGTCGAGGTGAACGACACCGTCGAGGAGAGCAACCCGTCGGAAATTCTCGCGCGGTGCTTCAATGACGAGCCGAACCTCGCAAGCCCGTTCTGCAGCCGCATCTCGCGCAACCTCGGCAACCCGGCGACGGCGACCATCGCCAATGTCGACGCGTCGTTCATCAATGTCGGCCTCGTGACCTCCACGGGCGTCGACTTCACGGTGCGCTACCAGAACGACCTCGACTTCCTGGGCGGTTCGACCTTCGGCGTGATCCTCAACGGCACGCACCTGATCGAGCAGCTCGAGCAGATCGATCCCGACAGCCCGATCGACGACAATGTCGGCGAGATCGCGGTGCCGGAGTGGCGCTTCAACACCACCGCCACCCTCGACACCGGCCCGTGGACGGCGCTCTGGCGTCTGCGCTACATCGACGACTTCCAGCAGGACGACAGCGACGCCTTCGTCACGCCCAGCGCGACGGGCACGGCCTGCGGCATTCTCGGCGTGGCGCCGGGCGTGACCTGCCGCGACGTCGATTTCGGCGACAGCGTCATCTACAACGACGCCTCGCTGACCTACACGCGCGACAGCTGGACGGCGACCTTCGGCGTCTCGAACATCTTCAACACCGAGCCGCCGCTGATCGACCAGGGCGAAGGCCCGTCGCGTCAGAACATCGTGGTGCAGTCGGGTTACGACCTGATCGGCCGCCGCGTGTTCCTCGGCCTGACCAAGTCGTTCTGATCCGGGCTGGGGCGGCGGCGTTTCCGCCGCCCCTTCACCGGACGGGCCGACTGTCCGACACAACGGGAAAGGGCTCCGGCGTCATGCCGGAGCCCTTTTTCATGGCGCTGTCTCGGGATGGCCGGGGGCAGGGGCGTCAGCGCAGCCGCTCGACCCGGATGATCCGGCGAAGCTCGTTGATCCGCAGCCGGTAGCCGCTGACGGCGCCGCGCTCGATTTCAACCGTGTAGCGCTCGTTCTCCGCGAGGTCGATCTCGCTCGTATCGCCCGCGATCTGGCCCCAGGCCTGTCCGTTGTCGAGCACGACGACAAGCTGACCGCCTGCGGTGTAGGCGAAATCGACGATCTGCGCGGCCAGCGTCGGCTCGGGTGCGCGCCCGACGCCGTTTTCGCGCTCAGCCTCGCGCGCGCGGCGCGCCTCGACCTGTTCGGCGCCAAGACCGGTGGCGGGCGGCGTCGCGGCTCCCGCTTCCGGTTCACGGCCGGCAGGGGCGTCGTCGCGGCCGCGTCCGATAAAGGGCAGGCGCGAGAACACGCCGCTGCGCGCGGCATCGCCTTCCGCCTCCGGCGCCGGAACGGGCGCAGGCTGGGGAGCGGCGCGGGGAATGGGCGCAGCAGGCGTTTCGGCAGGGTCGTCCGCGGCGTCTTGCGCGCCGGCACCGCCCAGCAGGGCGGCTTCAAGACAGGCGATGCGCTCGGCGTCCGGCGCCGCCGCCCGGCAGCGCTCGACAGCGTCCTGCGGGGCCTGGGCGAGGGCGGCTGGCGCGACAAGCGCCGCGAAGGCGGCGCTGGCGATGACGTGGCGCATGGGTTTCTCCCGGAGACTTGATAGGACATCCTAACGGTCGAGCCGGCAACGAGTCAGCGGCTGCGCGCGGCAGAGGAACGGTTTTTTCACGTCCCCTCTTTCGCGTTCGCTGCGCTGCGTCTAAATAAGCCGCTCCCGGCTCTGGCCTTGGCGTTTGGGGCGTGCTATTGCGCGCGGCTCGACGGTCGCCGAGGCGGCCATGCAGGGGTGTAGCTCAGCTGGTAGAGCGGCGGTCTCCAAAACCGCAGGCCGGGG
>CAZLOV010000185.1:0-4381 GCA_964561235.1 uncultured Caulobacterales bacterium | reverse complement strand
CGATACTATCGCGAGCAGCAGGAGGAGTCGTGATGCGCGGTCTCCTGTACAAGTCGCTGCACGAGGTCTGGGGCACCACACTGCTGTGTGGCCTGGGACTGCTGGGTATCAAGGCGCTGCTCACCTACATCCTGCCGCAAGTGGTGGAGGGGATGAGCGGGATTTTCGAACAGATGCCATTCGTCAAGCAGTTGATCACGGCGCTACTGGGTACGGAGTTGGGTGACCAGATTACGATGCGAACCATGCAGTCGTTTCTCTGGGTGCACCCCGTGGTGCTGGCCCTGATCTGGGGCCACGAGATCACCATCTGCACGCGCGTGCCGGCCGGTGAAATCGATCGAGGAACGGTCGATATTCTCTTCAGTTGGCCCGTTTCGCGCCGCAAGATTTACTGGACCGAGACGCTGGTCTGGCTGGTGACCGGCTTGTTTGTGATCGGCATGGGACTGGCAGGTCACCGCCTGGCCGCGCCCGCCATGCCGGAAGAGATGTGAGCGATATTACGCAAAGCCCCAACTGTCAAGAAACCGCGCCACTTTCCCTTTGGGGTTGGCGGTGGTTCCGTCGGGCATGCGGAGCTCCAATGCTGCCGGGGGCAAGCCCAAAGCGCGCGACATCGTGTTCCGCAGAGTACCGATGTTGCCCACCGGGAACGCCTGAAAGAGCGGACTCTTGGTTTCCAGCGTGCCGACCAGCATATCGTCGCGTTTGGGTTTTACTTCAATCTTCTGCATAACTCCGTCATCTCCTCGATTGCGATTTTTCGGGCTTAATGGCGTCAAGCATGCCACAGAAATGGAATGATTTCCTACCGTTTGGCCACGCTCCCGAAGGGACGATTCAACTGTGTCGACGCCGATCCGGGCGATCTCAATTCGCTACGCCCCAAGTGTCAAGAAACCGCGCCACCCCCGGCGACGTGCGATCGCGTCCACCCGTTGAAGAATTTTGTCGGGAATGTGTACCGTTGTCGATCTTATAAATAGAATATATTCAAGTTATCGAACGGTGTAAATCTCGTTTTACTGTGTGCGCGCAGACAGTAGAAAACGTCGCGGCTTCTCACCACTCCCAGCGCGCCGGATAGCTGTGGATCAACGGGTCCGGGGTGAGGATAGTAAGGCCATGGCAGATCGCTTGGCTTACGATGAGGCGGTCAAACGGGTCTTTGTGGATGGGAGGTAGGGTGGCAAGATGTAGGGCGTCGGTTTCATCTATCGGCAATGCGTGTTCCCCGCCAACAGGAGTTTCCCCGACTTTCCACGCGAGGTTTCCCAAACTTGACGCAACTGGTTTCCGGTCGTAAACGAGGGGAAGTTCCACACGAGAACGCATGGAACTTCCGGACGTTGACAGGGTCATAGAAATGGAAAAAATCACAGCTCATCGGCGGGAAGATCGGTGGAATCGATGAGAGTTTTATGCTCGATTGTCCCGGCAACGATGGCATTGTAGCAGATCCGGTTTATCTGTCTGGCGATGCCGTTTGTGCGCTTAAAGATCTCCATCTTCGCCGCGTCGGAGAAAAGTTTCTCTTTCCGATGGACAACCTCAAGGCCGTGATCGATGTACGCGGCGGTCTCTTCGAGACTCATCGGGGAGATGTGGTGAGAGAGGCGAATGCGGGCGCGGAGAGAGTCAAAGTGGGAATAGCTGAGGAGGGTGCGCAGCTCCGGCTGACCGGTGAGGACGAAGGTAATGCGGTTGCGCGAGTCTGAGTCGAAGTTCGTCAGCGCCTTGAGTGCCAACAACGCCTCTTCGGCGACATCCTGCGCATCATCAAGAACGACCACCGGCTTACGCGGGCTCTCCTCGACCGCCTGAAAGAACGCTGGTTTTGCTCTGCCGAGCGAGTGAGGCGGTTCGATCTTTATCCCCCGAAGCAGCGCCTTTACCAGCTCACCCTCGCCACAGATGTTGCCCCGCAAATAGATCGGCTGGTAGCGATTGGTGTCGAGGCCTGAAAGGCCGTGGCGGATGATCAGGGATTTTCCGCAACCGATCGGACCGCTTAAGAGCATAACATCTTCACTCTCGATGCCGAGCTCAAGCATCGCGGTACTGCGGTGCAACTCTTCGGTAGGGAAGACCTTCTCGCCGTCGATGTCCTTGCCGAACGGCAGCCGTGAGAATCCGTAATGGGCCAAGAGTGCTTCTCTCATTACTAGGCCTCCTCTTTGAGTTTGTGGTAGTCGACCGCCGCATTCTGCTGATCAAGCTCGGCTTGCTTTTGGCGAAGAGAGGCGAAGTAGTCAGCCGACTCGGCACTGAAGGTCCGCTCGGTGGCCTGCCGTTCCTCCGGAAGCCGCTCTACGGCGCGGTTGACCAGTTTCTTCAGCCCGAGAGTCTCGACCTTTGCGCCGTTTTCAAATCGCCATACCTTCTGTAAGTCAAACGGGGTGTAGCGCACTTCTATGGTGCTGCCCGCGACAGCCTCCGTATGATACTGGTTACCCTCAAACTTGATCGTGCCCCACTTTCCAACTCTCCGCTGTTCTCGAAGGAGAAAGAGATTCTCGAACCACTCGAGATCCGTCACCCGCTGATGGTCTTGAGGAAGTCCCTTCTCAAAACGTTCCGCCGGTGGTTCTCCGGTAGATGAGTGGTTTCGGCGGTTGTACTCCACGTCCAACCATGCCCACAGAGCGCTGTTGAGCTCTTCAAGCGTCTTGAACCCGGCCTGCTGTGCTTCGGCCTGAAAATCCCGTTTGATCGTTTTCATTACCGCTTCAACTTTCCCTTTAGCCCAACTTTTATACGGACCGTGATGAATTTTCTTGATCTTCAGTTGCGCAAGCACGAAGGCGAAATGGGCGGCGATGTATACGTGCCCGTTATCCAAAAACAACTTTTTCGGGATACCCCACCGAAGAACCATTGTTTTAAAGGTTTTCTCCATCCTGGGTAGCTTCTCATCCCAGAAGTACTCGGCATAAAGAATCCTTCTCGAGTAATCATCCACCCAGGCGAAGAGGTAGGTCTTTCGCACCTGATCATCACCGGGGGCCTTCGGCAGCCAGATACCGTCCCGCGCGTCTCCCTGCACCAACTCCATGGAGCAGGAGGCCTCGAACTTGTGGTAGCTCTTCTTTCCCGGCCCGAAGCTTTTCTCCCTGCGGGCTTTCTGGGTAAGCCCGGATTCCGCGAGAAATCGATAGATGCTCCGGTCTGAGACCTCCGCGACCGCTCCCGCCAGCTCGTCATCGGCGCTCAGGAGCCGGCGTAGCTGTGGAACGGTTCTGCTCGGCCGCTCTTCTATGAGCGTGAGTATCTTTTCCCGCACTCGCTGATCATGAATGCGGGGCGAGGAAACGCCTCTCGGCTTATGGAACAGGAGGGCCTCAGCTCCCCCCTGGCGGTAACGGCGCAGGTAATTGCGGATCGTTCGCTCGCTTACCTCGTGTTCCTTGATATAATTGCGGCGTACCTCGATCCGGTCGGCCTCGTCGATGCTCTCATCGAGCACCGTTTCGACAAGCGCTACTCTCCGGCGGTAGGCCTCGATGTGTCTCTCATCAATGTCTCTCCAGTCGATCTCGTTCATTCTCTCCTCCTGAAAGCTTTTCAGAAGGATTATCACGACTACGGAGGAGGCCGTGAGACATAACTCATTAAAACCTTCCGCCGTTTTTTCCACAGTATCGCCTGCAACAACAGCCGCACTCCTCCAGACGGTAGGTTCGCGGACCCGGACCGCAGCCGCGCTGTTTCCGCTTGCCGCCACAGCTCATCCAGTCGCGCAAGAGGAGTGAGAGGTTGGAGTTGGTCGGTATTGTGTTCATGAAGATGAACCGCGGCGGCCTGCCTCTCGGCCAACGTGAGAGCACCCTCTTTTGCCGCCTCAGTGAGCCGCTGTAGGTGCATCCGCGCGGTCCTCAGATCAGTGCAGCCGATTATTTGGCATGCCTCTTCAAGACTGCTTCCACGCTCTTTTCTCCGGCCCGCTTCCACGACCTTATCGAGCCGCATTCGGGCGAAGGGAATGAGAAAATCCGGCAGAAGCCGCTTCGTGTACTGTTTACCGAGAGATTTCGCCTCACTACAGGAGCGAACAGGGATCTTGATCCACACATCTTCCAGGCGCTCCGGATCGCGATAACTGCGAGGGACATAACTGTGGATCTTCAGCGGATGCACTTCTCCGCATAAACTACACGGCTCGGTGCGAGAACGGAGTTGCAAAACCTGGACGAATGAAGCTACGTTGTATTCGACTGTGCCAAATCACAGTTTCGGGCACCCAATAACCTGCTGCGAACAGGGGGTGCCCTCTTTTTTCTTTCAGGTCAGACGAGGGAGAAAAACTTTCTGTCAGCCCACGGAAATCAGTATCGGCAAGTTCGCGCTAATTCAGGAAAAGTCTCTGGGCGGGGAACAA
>CAZLOV010000184.1:0-4480 GCA_964561235.1 uncultured Caulobacterales bacterium | reverse complement strand
TGAAGGCGAACCATCCCGTCGCCTTCATGGCCGCGCTGATGAGCCTGGATGCGGCGAATACGGAAAAACTCGCCGTCTTCGTCCAGGAGGCCCGGCGCATGGGCGTGAAGGTGCTGCCGCCTGACGTCAACGCGTCGGACGCCGACTTCAAGGTGGAGGACGGCGCAATTCGCTATGCCCTGCAGGCGGTGCGCAATGTCGGCGAGGCCGCCATGGCGCATGTCGTGGAGGTGCGCCGCGCCGGCGGGCCGTTCTTGGACCTTTACGATTTCGCCGAGCGGGTCGATCCGCGGCTTCTCAACAAGCGCGCATTCGAAAACCTCGCGCGCGCCGGCGCCTTCGACAGCCTTGTGGCCGACCGGGCGTGCGCGCTGGCGTCCGCGGAAATGCTCGTGTCCCTGTCGCAAAAGGCCCATGAAGACCGCGAGACGGCTCAGGAAAGCCTTTTCGGCGGCGAAGCCGGAGTTGGCTGCGCGCTCGAGCGTCCGCCGCTGCCGGATCCCGATCCGTGGGATCCCCAAACCCGGCTGGACGAGGAGCTGTCGGCAATCGGCTTCTATCTTTCCGGCCACCCGCTCGAGGATCACCGCGAATTGCTTGCTGCGCGCGGCGTGGTGCTTCACGCGGATCTGCCGGCGCGGGTTGCGGAAGGCGCAACGGCCGCGCGGCTGGCCGTCGTCGTGCGCCGCCGCCAGGAGCGCACCTCGAAGCGCTCGGGCGAGCGCTTTGCGTTTGTGTCCATGTCCGATCCGACAGGCGAGTTTGAAGGTCTCTGCCCGCCGAAGGTTCTGCGGGAGGTGCGCGATCTGCTGGAGCCCGGCGCGACGGTCTTTGTCGCGGCGCGCCTTGAAGAGCAGGACGACGAGGTGCGGGTGATCATCGACGGCGTTGATGCGCTCGACGCCGAGGCGCTCGCGCCGCGCGCCGAGGGTTTGCGCATCCATGTCGGCGAGGCCTCGGCGCTGGAAGCGCTTTCGCGGCGGATCGAACGCGCGGATTCCCGTCTTGAAGGCGAGGGCGCGCCGCCGTGCGGGGTCATTCATCTGAGCCTGCGCCTGAGCGACGGCGCCTGCGCGGAGCTCCGGCTGCCCGGGCGTCACGCGGTGGACGCCGCGGCGCGCGCCGCCTTCAAGACCGTTGAGGGCGTCGAGGCGGTGGATCCGCTCTAGGTCCGGCGTCTCGCGCCGCCGGGTCATGTGCGGCGGGGCCTGCTTTACCGGCTGCTGGCGTCTTGCCGCGGGCGTTCATGACCCGTATAAGCGCGCGCGATCCCGCACGCGGAGCCCGGCGAAACCAATGTTTCGTCGATCCGGTGCCGCCGGTCTTCTGGTTTCCCGGAAGTCCGGGGCCCCGCTCCGCGGAGGTTAACCGGAAAAGGACGTTAAAAACCATGGCTCTGCCTGAATTCTCCATGCGCCAGCTGCTCGAAGCCGGCGCGCATTTCGGCCACCAGACCCACCGCTGGAACCCGAAGATGAAGCCGTTCATCTACGGGGAGCGCTCGAACATCCACATCATCGATCTGTCCCAGACGGTCCCGCTCCTGCACCAGGCGCTGCTGAAGGTGCGCGAAGCGGCCGCCGGCGGCGGGCGCATCCTGTTCGTCGGGACCAAGCGCCAGGCGGCCGAGCCGGTGGCAAACGCGGCGGCGCGCTGTGCGCAGTATTTCATGAACCACCGCTGGCTGGGCGGCACGCTCACCAACTGGCGCACGATCTCGAATTCGATCCAGCGCCTGCGCGAGCTTGAGGACCTGCTCGATCAGGAAGGCGGCCCGACGGGTCTCACGAAAAAGGAAACCCTGATGCTGTCGCGCGAGCGCGAGAAGCTCGAGCGCTCGCTTGGCGGCATCAAGGAGATGGGCGGCACGCCGGATCTGATGTTCGTCATCGACACGAACCGCGAAGCGAACGCCATCAAGGAAGCCAAGCGGCTCAACATTCCCGTCGTCGCCATTGTCGACACGAACTGCGATCCGGACCTGATCGATTATCCGGTTCCGGCCAATGACGACGCCGCGCGCGCGATCGCGCTTTACTGCGATCTGGTCGCCGAAGCGGTGCTTGACGGCATCGCCGACAGCCAGGCCGCCTTCGGCATGGACCTCGGCGAGAGCGAAGCCCCGGTCGAGATCGCGCTTGAGGACGCAGGCGAGGCTGAACCGGCTTCCGAGGCTCCGGCTGCGGAAGAAACCGCCGCCGAAGACCCCGCTGCGGAAGCCCCGGCTGAAGAAGACGCCAAGACCGAATAACGCATTGATCCCCGGCCGGCTGCGGCCGGCCGGGCGCTGACCTTTCCAGGAGACCTCCCCATGGCCGAAATCACCGCCGCCCTCGTCAAGGACCTCCGCGACCGCACCGGCGCGGGCATGATGGATTGCAAGAAGGCGCTGGCTGAAAGCGGCGGCGATCTTGAAGGCGCGATCGACTGGCTGCGCAAGAAGGGCCTGTCGAAGGCCGCCAAGAAGGCCGACCGTGTGGCGGCCGACGGGCTCGTCGCGGTGGCGGCCAAGGCCAACGGCGCGGGCATGGCGGCGGCCGCCGTCGAGGTGAACTCCGAAACCGACTTCGTCGCCCGTAACGAGCTGTTCCAGGCCGCCGTCGCGGAGATCGCCGCGCTTGGCGTGGACGCCGCGGGCGTCGAGGCGCTCAAGCAGGCGCAGATGAGCTCCGGCGAAAGCGTGGAAGAAGGCCTCACCAATCTTGTCGCCAAGATCGGCGAGAACATGTTCCTTCGCCGCGCCGCCCGCCTTGAGGTCTCAAGCGGCGTGGTGGCGAGCTATGTCCACAACGCCGCCGCGGAGAACATGGGCAAGATCGGCGTGCTCGTCGCTCTTGAAAGCGAGGGCGATCAGCAGAAGCTCGCCGAACTGGGCCGCAAGATCGCGATGCATGTCGCGGCCGCCTCGCCGGCGGCTCCGCTCGCGCTCACTCCTGAAGAACTGGACCCGGAGATCGTCGGCAAGGAGCGCGACGTCTTCGCCGAGCAGGCTCGGGCCTCGGGCAAGCCGGAGAACATCATCGAGAAAATGGTCGAGGGCCGGCTGCGCAAGTTCTACGAGGAAGTCGTGCTGCTCAAGCAGGTCTTCGTGCTCGATCCCGACAACTCCGTCGAGAAGGCCGTGGAGCTGGCCGCCAAGGATGTCGGCGCGCCGGTGAAGCTGACGGGCTTCGTGCGCATGGCGCTGGGCGAGGGCGTCGAGAAGCGGGAAGAAGACTTCGCCGCGGAAGTCGCCGCCGCCGCCAAAGGCTGATCCGTTCGTCCCCACGCCAGCCCGGAGGCCTCGCCCTTGACCGACGCTGCAGCGCCTGCCGACGCCGCCGCGGAGCGCCCGTTCAAGCGGGTGCTGTTCAAGATCTCCGGCGAAGCGCTGATGGGCGATCAGCCCTACGGCATCGACATGACCACCGCCGACCGCGTCGCCCGTGAAGTGGGCGAGGCGGTCGAGGCGGGCTATGAGATGTGCCTCGTCATCGGCGGCGGCAACATCTTCCGCGGGCTCTCCGCCGCCGCCAAGGGCATGGAGCGGGCGGCTGCGGATTACATGGGCATGCTGGCGACGATCATGAACGCGCTCGCCATGCAGACGGCGCTCGAACGCATGGGCGTGCCGAGCCGGGTCCAGTCCGCCATCCCCATGCAGACCGTGTGCGAACCCTACATCCGCAGGCGCGCCATCCGTCACATGGAGAAGGGGCGGGTGGTGATCTTCGCCGCCGGGACCGGCAATCCGTTTTTCACCACCGATACGGCCGCCGCGCTGCGCGCCGCTGAGATGGGCTGCGACGCGCTCCTCAAGGGCACCTCGGTCGACGGGGTCTATTCCGCGGATCCGAAGAAGGAGCCGGGCGCGCAGCGATATGACCGGCTTACATATACCGATCTTTTAGCGCGCGATCTTAAGGTGATGGACGCAACCGCCGTGTCGCTGATGCGGGACAACGCGATTCCGATCGTGGTGTTCAACATCACCGAGACGGGCGGCCTGTTGCGCACGCTTCGCGGGGAAGGCGTGTGCACCATCGTGGGCGCCGCGGGCGGATCAGCCTAACATCGCGCGATTGCAGGCGCGTTTGCGCCTTCAGACGAAGGGCTAAACCATGACGAAGGCTGGCGATTTCGATCTCAACGACATCAAGCGGCGCATGAGCGGCGCGCTTGAGTCGGTCAAGTCCGAGTTCTCCGGGCTGCGCACGGGCCGCGCGAGCGCCTCGCTGCTCGATCCGATCAAGGTCGAAGCCTACGGCACGCCGACCCCGCTCAACCAGGTCGCCACGATCACGACGCCGGAAGCGCGCATGATCTCGGTGCAGGTGTGGGATCAAAGCATGGCGCAGGCCGTGGACAAGGCGATCCGGAACTCCTCGCTCGGCCTTAATCCGGTTTCCGAGGGCGCGCTGATCCGGATTCCGATTCCGCCGCTCAACGAGGAGCGCCGCGCCGAACTCGCCAAGACCGCCGGCGGTTACGCCGAGCAGGC
>CAZLOV010000183.1:0-4491 GCA_964561235.1 uncultured Caulobacterales bacterium | reverse complement strand
CCCACCCCGTAGGAGCCCATGTGCACAGGCCGGGTCTGTCCGTCGGGATGCGTCACGAGCGCGCCCATCGGCTTGGAGTACTTCTCGCCGAAATAGAAAATATGACCGACCTCGATGCCGCGCGCCGTCAGACGGCGTTCCTCGGCCACCTCCGCCTCGAAGCGCGCCGGCTCGTGCATTTCCTCGGTCGCAGCATAGAGCGAGGTGCGCGCATCCACCATCGGCTGCAGGTCGCCGTGGAAATCGACGCCCGCCCCGGGCGCGCCCATGTCCACCAGCTCGGCGTCGCAGAAAACCTGGCTCTCGCCGGTTTCGGCCAGCACGATGAACTCATGGCTGAGATCGCCGCCGATCGGGCCGGTGTCCGCACGCATCGGCACCGATTTCAGGCCCATGCGCGCAAACGTGTTCAGGTAGGCTATGAACATCCGGTTATAAGCGGCTCGTGCGCCTTGTTCATCCAGATCAAAGGAGTAGGCGTCCTTCATCAGGAATTCGCGGCCGCGCATGACGCCGAAGCGGGGACGGATCTCGTCGCGGAACTTCCACTGGATGTGATAGAGCAGCTTCGGCAGGTCCTTGTAGGAACGGCAGGAGGCGCGGAAGATCTCCGTGATCATCTCCTCGTTCGTCGGCCCGTAGAGCAGATCGCGCTCATGCCGGTCGACGATGCGCAGCATCTCCTTGCCGTAATCCTCGTACCGCCCGCTCTCGCGCCAGAGATCGGCGGGCTGCAGCGTCGGCATGAGCAGTTCAACGGCGCCCGCGCGGTCCTGCTCCTCGCGCACGATCTGCTCGATCTTCTTGAGCACGCGGAAGCCGAGCGGCAGCCAGGCGTATATGCCCGCGGCCTCCTGGCGGATCATGCCGGCGCGCAGCATGAGCCGGTGCGAGACGATCTGGGCGTCCGCCGGGGTTTCCTTGAGGACCGGCAGGAAGAAGCGGGAAAGACGCATCGGAAGCGGGCTTTGTCCAAGCAGGCGCGGAAGGTCGTGGGTTCAGGATTAGCCCCGGCGCACTAGCCGAGGCAAGCCGCGCGTACGGCTCACGTCACCGGTTCATAGGTCGGCAGGAACGGGATCGCCTCAAGGCCGATCAGCCGGAACTCCACGATCACGAAGAACACCAGCCAGAACGCGCTCGTGATCACCGTCGTCATCCATGCCTTTCGCCTGAGCATCGGCTCCGCCGGCGCGCCGGGCTCCGAGCCCGGCACCACGTCTCCGGTCTCGAATTGACCAACGGTCCGGTAGGGCAGAACGGCGAAGAGGATCGTCCACCAGGCGATGAGCCAGACGACGATGCCGGTCACGAACCCCACGCCGCCATTGTCCAGGAAAAGCTGCGCAATCCACAGTACGAGGCACGCCGCCACGAGGAGCGGCGGAGCATAACGCCCGATCATCGCGCGCGCGTTGCTGGAAACGGCCTCAGGGGCGGTCATGATCATGCTTTCGGCGCTTGCATCAGTTCGACAAGCACCCCGCCCGTATCCTTCGGGTGGACGAAGATCACCGGCTCGCCGTGTGCGCCGATATAGGGCTCGCCCGTGCCCAGCACAGTTGCGCCGCGGTCGCGCATCGCATCGCGCGCAGCGATGATGTCATCGACCTCGAAACACATGTGGTGCTGTCCGCCCTTCGGGTTCTTTTCGAGGAATCTGTGGATCGGGCTGTCGCCGCCGGAAGGCTCGATCAGCTCGATTTCCATATTGGGCAGCTGAACGAAGACGACCTTGACGCCCAGATGGGGCAGATCCTTCGCCTCGGAGCGCTCAACCGCGCCGTAGAGCTCCGCATAAACGCGCGCTGCAGCCTCGACATCCGGCGTCGCCACGCCGACATGGTTCAGGCGTCCGATCTTCATGGCGCGTGCTCCTTCTTGCTAAACGCCGAGCACCACGGTCTCCACGACCGGGCGCTTGCCGAGGATGCGGTCGGCTTCGCGGCGCACGGCCCGGCGCACCGCCTCCTCCACGGCCGCCTCATCCGCCCGGTCGCCCTTGGACAAGCGGCGGAAGGCGGTCTCGGCGGCTTCTGCAAGGTCGTTCTCGAAATCGTCGACGTCATAGTCATCGTCATACGGCGTCCCGATGGCGCGCACGTCCGGACCCGACACGAGCCGTCCCATCGCATCCACGGCGAGCGCGACCGTCACATGGCCCGCATAGGATAGCTTGCGGCGCTGGCGCAGCGGCTCGCCGTCCGCATCCACGAGGAACTTGCCGTCGAGATGGAGCCGGCCGGCCGGCGCCTCGTCGACGATTGACGCGCCGTCCCGGCTGATGCGGATGACGTCGCCGTTCTTCGGCGACAACGCCTCGGGCACCTGCATGGAACGGGCGAACTCGGCGTGCTCGAGCAGATGGCGCCGCTCGCCGTGCACCGGGATCGCCACGCGCGGACGCGCCCATTGATACATCTGGCGCAGCTCATCCCGGCAAGGATGGCCGGAGACATGCACGTGCTCGTCCTTCTCCGTGATGATCTTCACCCCCCTCGAGGCGAGCCGGTTCATCAGATCGAAGATGCCGCGCTCGTTTCCAGGAATGATGCGGGAGGAGAAGATCACCGTGTCGCCCTTTTGAAGCGAGACGTTGCGATGACTTCCTTCAGCGATGCGTGAAAGCGCCGCGCGCGGCTCGCCCTGACTGCCGGTGCAGAGAAAGCAGATCTTCTCCGGCGGGAAATACCCCGCCTCCTCCTCGTCGACGAACGGCGCGCAGTCCGCCAGCAGCCCGACGGCCTTGGCCGCCGCGGTCATGCGGTGCATGGAGCGGCCGACCAGGCAGACGCGCCGGTCATTCGCCTCCGCCGCCTCGATGGCGGTCTGCAGCCGGGCGACATTCGAGGCGAAGGCGGCGATGGCCACCCGCCCCTCCTGCTCGCCCACGACGCGGATGAGATTGTCCTTCACCTCGGCTTCAGACCCGCTCTCGCCCTCGGTGAAGACGTTCGTGCTGTCGCAGATCATCGCCATGACGCCCTCGCGGCCTAGCGCCTCGATGGCCTCGACATCGGTCGTCCGGCCGATGAGCGGATCCGGGTCGATCTTCCAGTCGCCGGTGTGCAGGATCAGCCCCGCGGGCGTGCGCACGGCGAGCCCGTTGGGCTCCGGGATCGAGTGCGTCAGCGTGATCATCTGCAGGTCGAACGGGCCTACGGCAAAACGCGAGCGCAAGCCGATCTCGGTCACCTTGGCTTCGCCCAGCAGGCCGCGCTCGGACAGGCGGTCGCGCATCAGCCAGGCGGTGAACGGCGTGGCGTAGATCGGGCAGCGCAGCCGGTCCCAGAGATAGGCGACCGCGCCCATATGGTCCTCGTGCGCGTGGGTGAGGACGATGCCGTCAAGCTGATGCTTGCGGTCCTCGATGAAGCGCGGATCCGGCATGATCACGTCGACGCCGGGCGTCGTCGCGTCGCCGAACGTCACCCCGCAGTCGACGATGATCCAGCGGCGGTCCTCCTCCGGCCCGTAGCCGTAGAGATTGAGGTTCATCCCGATCTCGTCGGACCCGCCAAGGGGCACGAAATAGACGGCGTCTTCGGTTTGCGTCACGGGCGGATCAGTCCTTGTCCTTCGTGTTCCGGCGCCAGACCTCGTAAAGGCCGCGAAGCGTCACGTCCGGATCGAAATGCTCGATCGTGCGCGAGGCCCCCTCGAAGAGAGAGGCCACCCCGCCGGTGGCGATCACGGTCATGGGCGCGCCGTATTCCTCGCGGATCTGGGTCACGAGGCCGTCGATAAGATGGATATAGCCCCAGAACACCCCTGATTTCATGGCGTGAACGGTATTTTTTCCGATCACGCTCGGCGGGCGTTCGATGGCGATGCGCGGCAGCTGGGCGGCGGCCTGGTGGAGCGCCTGCATGGAGAGATTGATGCCGGGGGCGATAATGCCGCCCACGAAGGCGCCGTCCTCCGACACCACGTCGAAGGTCGTCGCCGTGCCGGAATCCACGATGATCAGCGCGCCGTCATGGACCACCCGGCAGCCGAGCGCGTTGACCAGACGGTCCGCGCCGGCCTCCTGCGGGCGTTCAAGCCGCACCTCCACGCCGATGTCCACGCCCGGATCGCCGATCACCAGCGGTTCGGCGGACAGATAGCGCCGCGAGAGATTGCGCAGGTTGAACAGCGATTGCGGGACCACCGAGGAGATCACGCAGGCGTCGAGATCAGCGAAGGTGAGCCCGAAAAGCGCCAGGAGCTGATGCAGCCAGACGGCGTATTCGTCCGCCGTGCGCGCGGTATGGGTGGCGGTGCGCCACTGCGCGCGCCACTCACGGCCGTCATGCACGGCGAAGAGCGTATTGGTGTTGCCGCAATCGATGGCGAGAAGCATGGGCGGGGTCCTGCTGGCGGCGCGCCCGGCGATCAGCCGGCGGCCGACGGAAAGAAGACGTCGCCGGCGGAGACTAACCGCCGCCCGCCGCCGGGCAAATCAAGGCGCAGCGAGCCGTCCGGCTCCAGATCAGCGAAGACGCCGCT
>CAZLOV010000182.1:0-4496 GCA_964561235.1 uncultured Caulobacterales bacterium | reverse complement strand
GCGGCGATCGCCTCGATCAGGCGGGGATGGGCGGGGGCGGTGGTGTCGGACAGGAAATTCATGATGCGGAACGGAGACCTGCGCGCGCCTGCGCGTCAAGCCTTCAGCGCGTCTGCGGGCGTCATGGCGACGGCCCCCGCATTCAGCCGCGTCATCCGCCGTCAGAGGGGTCTGGCGCGCTGTTGGGCAGCGGGTCGATGCCGAAATTGTCGGTGGAGCGCGCCGCCTCGTCGCCCTCGAACCGGCGCAGGAGCGTGGGCGTGTCGATGGCTTCGCGCCGGGCTTCGCGCAGCCCCGTGAGGATCCGGTCGACGGCGGAAGGGTTCGCGCCGAGCTGCTGGAGTTCGAACTCCACCCGGCTCAGATCCTCGAGAAAGGTCGGATAGCTCTCGCCAAGCCTCTGCAGTCCGAAGCGCGCGAGCTCCGCAGAGAGGGCGTTGGGCGCGTCGCCGCAGTCGCCGACTTCGCGGTTTGCATCCGAGGAGGACAGGCAGAAGCTTTCCCGCACCGCCATCTCCACCAGTCCTTCAAGCTCCTGGATGGTGAAGTTTCGCGGGGTGATCGGGTTCTGCGCGCGCCGCGCGATCTCGTCGAAGGTCGGAGCGCGCGCGCGTGGGACGGAGATGGTGTTCCCGCGGCCGTCCGTAGTGATCACGGCATCGCCGCGGTCCGATCCTGTCGGTCCTACGCGCGACGGTTCCGGCGCCGGCGTACGATCGGGGGCCGGCTCCGCTTCCGGCTGAACCGGGTTTTCCACCGGGGCGCCTTCGCCGCCGGGCGCCGCCAGAACGGGCGGGCTCTCAGGCGGCGCGTCGATCTCGGCGTCGGTGTCGTCCGGCGCCGGCGGGTCTTCGGTGTCGTCCGGCGCCGGCGGGTCTTCGGTTTCGGCGTCCGGCGGCGGGGCTTCGGCTGCATCCGGCCCGGCGGGAGCCGTCTGCGTTCCCGAACCGTCTCCGGCCTCCGCACCGCCGCCTGCGGCGCCCTCGCCGTCTTCGGCCCCGGAGGCGTCCGACGCGCCCGCGGCGCCGTCAGCCCCGTCGACGCCTTCGCCGATCAGCGGTTCGTTCAGGGGAGCGTCGGTCGTGGCGTTTTCGCCAGCAACGGTATAGAGCCGCACGCCGACCACGCCGCCGGGGGCGCCGCCTTCATCGCCGGGCAGCCGATAGAGATTGACCGGGGCCGTGAAGGCGAACGCCAGCAGCACGGCGTGCAGCGCCGCGGACGTCAGCGCGCCCGCGCCGCGGCCCTCGCCGATGCGGCTCAGCGCCGCGCGCGCATGTTCCTTCCACCGATCCACGGTCAAAGACATGGCCGAGACCGGCGAAAGCTGCAATCGCGCCGCTGCGCCTCATCGCACGCTTCAGCGCGGGTCCTTCTCCGGGTTGTCGTTGGCCGCGCGGGCGCCTCCGCGGTCATAACCCTCGGCCGCGAGATAACGGCGGCAGGCTCCGGCCAGCAGGGGATCGCCGTGACCTGCGGAGGTTTCGCCGCCCGCGTCGGTCTTTTCCTGTGTGAGGCGAAGGCAGAGGTCTTCGAAATGGATCTTCTTCATCGTTTTCCTCCCGTCCAGCCCGCTCTCAAGAGATGGGTTGCGCCGCGCCGCGCCGACAGGTCCGCGGCCTCGCGATCACCGGCTTGTGCGCTTACGTGACCAACTCGAACCAGGCGACATAGCGCAAGGGTCCGGGCGTCACCGCCTCGAAGGGCCAGCAGGTCACAAGCGCCAGCCGCGCCGGCCCGCCGTCATGCGGATGGATGCCCGAAGCGTCATGGCGGACGATCTCCCATCGGGTCATGACGAACTCGGCCTTGCGGCCGTCCGCGCGCGTCACCTTCACCGCATCGCCCGGAGCAAGCGCGCCCAGGCCTGCGAAATGCGTGTCGCGATGGGCGGCGATGACGCTCACGCCGGGTTCTCCCGGCGCCGGCGTCGCCGCGAGATGGGCCGGAGAAAACGCCAGCGCCTCCCCGCCCGCCTCGCTCACGACGATCCAGCGGCGCGCATGGCCGGGCGCCTCGAGACGGGCGACCGCCGTCATGTCCGCCCACGGCCAGGGCTTCGCCGCCTCGCCGTCGAGCGCGCGGTCGAAGGCGCGTTCGAGCAAAACGGGCGCAAGCCGGGCCTTGGCTTCGATAACCCCCGCGGAGCCGAACAAGGCGGCCGCCCCCGCAAGGCTTGCGAGGGCGGCCCCGCCCAGAAGTCCGCGCGCCCTCATCGCGCGGTGTCCTTCCGGCGGAACAGCACGATCCGGTTCAGCGCCGGATCGGTCAGGACCAGGAACGCGCCTGCGGCGATCATCAGGAGGAAACCGCCGAGCACGAGCAGGTCCCGCAGGCTCGCCGTCGCGGGCAGGGGCAGGCCTGAACCGTCGGCGAGCGCCATGGCTTCGGCCTGCGGCGCAGGCGCGGCGCGCAACCGGGCGAAGCTCGCCGGAGACATCGGCGCAGGCGGCGGCGGGGCGGCGGCGGGCTCGCCGAACACCGCGTCGAAATCCCAGCCGTCGGGCAGCATGAGCGGCACGCTGCGGGTTTCGAGATCTTCACCCTCGGGATGCGCCGGGGTGCGGTCGACGGCGACAAGGCTGGTCAGCCGCGTGACGAGCCCGTGGGCGAGGGCGGTCTCGAGCACGGCCGCGTTGACGGCTTCAAAACCGGCGCCTTGAAAGCGGGTCTCCTCGATCGCCGCAATCCGGTCGCGCGCCCACAGCTTCGCCACCCCCTCAGCCGGACGCGCATCGGCAAGGGAAAGCGTCTCGCGCCACAGCGTTCCGTTGCGCCGGCCCTCCACAGTGATTGCGCCCGAAGCGCCGGTCAGCCGGGCCGTGAAGACGACGGGCTCGCCGGCGTAGAGATCGGGCAGGGGCGCGGGCCAGACTTCCGTCAGCGCGCCTTGCGGGAACAGCGCGTCGAGATCGGTCATGACCGGGCGCTCGAGCGCTTCGAACAGGGATTGCATCGCGGCGCGCGTCTCCGCGACGTCGCTGACATGGGTGAAGGCCCCTCGGCCGAGCCTTGCGGCGCGGCTCATGAAATAGGTGTTGGGCGCCGAGCCGATGCCTACGGTGAAGAGGCGCGAGCGGCCAAGGCCCGTGTCGATCGCCCGGAAAAGCTGGTCTTCGTTCCCGATCGCGCCGTCGGTCAGGAAGATCACCTGCCGCACGCGGCCGTCCTCCTCGCGCCGGCCGGGGTCGGTCAGCGCATGGGACAGCGCGGGCAGCATCTCGGTGCCGCCGTCGGCCTGCAGCCGCGCGACAACCTCGCGGGCCGCCTTCACATTGTCCGGCGTTGCGTCGACGGCGCGCGGAAACAGCGCGGCGTATTCGTGATTGAAGCGGATGACGTTGAAGCGGTCGCCGGGCTGCAGCCGCGCGAGCGCCAGGTCCAGCGCCTCGCGGGCCTGTTCGATCGATCCGCCGGACATGGAGCCGGAGACGTCGATGACGAAAATCGCCTCGCGCGGACGCCGGTTCGCCTGGATGTCGGCGGCGGGCGGACTGACCATGGCGAGGAGATAGGTCTCCGCGCCGATTGTTTCGCTGAAGAGCGCCGCCTGGGGCGCCTCGGCGTCTCGCGGTCGCCAGCGCAGCACGAAATCGCGGTTCGCCGGGACTTCGCCGTCCACAAGGACGACGGTTGCGCTTGTCTCGCCGGAGCGGCGCACCAGAACGGGATGAGCCTCGCTGGTCACAGCGCCGAGCGGAAAGCCCGCCTCCAGCCGGATCTCGTAACTCACCGGCAGGCGGGTTTCGTCCGGTTCCGCCGCCGGATCGACATAGGGCGGGGTGATGCGCGCGCGGTCGGGAACCGGATCCGGCGCGATGCCGTTGGAGACCTGCCGGAGCGGGCCCGGCTCGGGATTGTAGCGCGGGGCGACGACCATGGGCGCGCGCAGCTCGAACACGCCGTCGGTCACGCGCGCTGCGGCCTGGTATTCGATCTGAACGGCGACCGTTTCGCCCGGCCCGATATTGGCGACGGAGGTGGTGAAGACGTTCGGCCGCTCCTGCTCGGTGAGCGAGGCGCGGCGGCCTTCCTCCCGCGCCTGTTCATAGATGCGGCGGGCCTGCTCGCGTTCGCGGATTTCGCCCTCGATCACCCGCTCGCCGACGATCAGCCGCAGCGCGTCGACGCCGGCGTCCTCAGGCAGCGGGAAGACGTAAACGCCTTCGACCCACTGGTCCGACGGGTTGTGGAAGCGCTGGGTCACGCGCGTGCGAATGATGGGTCCGGAGACGTCCGAGCGCACGTCGGTGGCCACGCGCGGGGCCTCCAGATACCAGCCGGGCTCCTCGGATTTCAGCAGCAAGGCGCCGTCCGCCACCTCCGACAGCCGCACGAGCCCCGCCTGGCGCAGCTCCGCTTCGGGACTTCGCAGCGGCGCCTGCGCGGCCGCGTTCATGAAGAGCGCAGCAGCGCCGACGCACAGGGCGGCGGCGAGCAGCATGGAAAAAGCGCTGGCGAAGGAGGCGGAGCGGTTGCGGGCGGCCATGATCTGT
>CAZLOV010000181.1:0-4523 GCA_964561235.1 uncultured Caulobacterales bacterium | reverse complement strand
GGCACGCAGAATTCCTATCTCGTGGGCATGCCGGCGACGCTCGCCTACAGCGGTCACGATGATGACCTGAACCCCACGGAAGGGGTGCGCTTCGAGCTCTCCGTCGCCGCGCTTGATCCCACGCTGCACGTCATCGCGCCATGGCGGGAATGGAATCTGACCTCGCGCACCAAGCTGATCGAATACGCCGAGGCGCACGGCGTGGAGGTGCCGCGCGACAAGCGCGGCGAGGCCCCGTTCTCCATCGACGCGAATCTCTGGCACACCTCCTCGGAGGGCAAGATGCTGGAGGATCCCTCCGAAGAGGCCTTCAACGAGGTGTGCCTGCGCACCGTCCACCCGGAGGCCGCGCCCGACGAGGCGCAGTATCTGACCGTCGGATTCGAGCGGGGCGACGCGGTGTCCGTCGACGGCGAGCGGCTGTCGCCGGCGGCCCTGCTGACGCGCCTCAACGAGATCGGCGCGCGTCACGGCGTGGGCCGGCTGGATCTGGTGGAGAACCGGTTTGTCGGGATGAAATCGCGCGGCGTTTACGAAACGCCGGGCGGGACGATCCTCATGCGCGCCCATCGCGGGATCGAGCAGCTCACGCTCGATCGCGGGGCGATGCATCTCAAGGACGAGCTGATGCCGAAATACGCCAAGCTCGTCTATGAGGGCTTCTGGTTCAGCCCGGAGCGCGAGATGCTTCAGGCGGCCATCGACCACTCCCAGCGCCATGTCACGGGCGAGGTGCGGCTGAAGGTCTACAAGGGCAATGTGCTCGTCGTCGGCCGGTCTTCGCCCTATTCGCTGTACTCCCTTGAGCACGTCACCTTCGAGGATGACGAGGTCTACGACCAGAAGGACGCCGAAGGCTTCATCCGGCTGAACGCGCTGCGGCTGCGGCTGCTCGCCGACCGCAAGGCGAGACTGGGCGAGAACGACTAAGGCCGTCTTTGCGCCTCACCCCGGCCTTGTCCGCGCCGCACGGGGCGGGCCAAAGTCGCGGGATGATCAGATCCGCTCTCCGCGCCGCGCTCGCGGCGCTTCTGCTTTCATCGCCCGCATTCGCCGCACAGGGCGAAGCCCCGCCTTCGCCTTTTGATCAGGCCCTCGCCCTGCGCGAGGCGGCGCGCGTCTCCGCGGAGGCGCAGGACTGGCCGACCGCCTCCGCGCTGACGCGCGAAGCGCTGGCGATCCAGCCTGGCCATCCCGCGCTTCTGAGAAACTTGCTCGTCATCGCGCAGGCCTCCGGCGGCGACGTGTTCGCGGCGCTCGAAGCCATGGCGACGGCGGGGCTGACCTTCGAGTTCGGGGCGCTGGACGATCCTGACGGGCTGCAGGCGCGCGACCCTGAGCGCTTCGCGGCGCTGGAGGCGGCTTTCGCGGAGAACGCCGCGCCGGTGGGCGACGCCCGCGTGCGGTTCACCGCGCACGACATGGCCGGCCGGCTTGTGGAAGGGCTCGCCGTGGAGATCGAAACGGAGCGGCTGTTTTTCGGTGCGGTGAACCCGCAGGAAATCCGCATGGCGGAGCCGTTCAGCGAGGGTGAAACCCTCCCGGTCGCCAACGCCGCCGGCGGAAGCGCCTCCGCCTTCGGGCTCGCCGTCGACCGGCGCCACCAGTTGCTCTATGCCGCAACCGGCGTGCTGCCACAGACGCCGCTTGAAGACGGCGAAGCGCTGGCGAGCACGCTGGCGGCCTACGACCTGACAAGCTTCGAACCCGTCTTCCGCCATGAGGCGCCCTCCGGCGCCCGGCTCAGCGACGTGCTTGTGCGGGACGGACAGGTGCTCGCCGCCGACGGCGCAGGCGGGCGCATCTTCCGGCTGTCCGGTCCGGGCGCGCCGCTCGAGCTGTTCTTCGAGGACCCGCGCTTTGCGTCCCTGCAAGGGATCGCCGCCGCCCAGGGCGCGATCTTCGCTGCGGACTACGCGCTGGGCGTCTGGCGCATCGACCCCGGCCGCCGCACCGCCGAACGCCTTGTCTCGGACGGAGAAAGCCTGATCGGGATTGACGGACTCGCCGCCGGCCCGGGCGGAGCGCTCTATGCGGTGCGCAACGGGATCAGCCCGCCCGCCGTTCTCAAGATCATCCCGGCGCGCGAGGGCGAGAGCCGTGTCGAGGTGGTGCTGCGGGGTCATCCCGCATTTGAAGGCGGCGAGCCGACTTCCATCCGCATCGCCGACGGGCGCGCCTTCCTTCTGGCCAACAGCGCCTGGCCCGCCTGGGGCGAGGACGCGGCGGCGCCGGAAATCCCGGGCCCGGCGCCGGTCGTGCTCGACTGGCGGCTGGAGTAGGACCCGGTCGCACCGCTCCGTTAGGAATTCGTCAAGCGTTTACCCCTTGGGAACTCTCCTGAGACAGCATGACGGGCATGACCGCCAAGCCCGCCAAGACCCGACCTGAAACCGCTGACGCGCCGGCCCGCCCGAGCTGGATTGCGCGTGGGCGCACCTTCCTCACCGGCCTCGCCATGGCAGCGCTGGGGGTGTTCCTGTTCGTCGCAGCCGCCAGCCATCACCCGCTCGATCCGAGCTGGAACGCCGCCAGCGGCGAGACGGTGCGCAATCTCGCCGGGGCGCGCGGCGCAATCGCCGCGGACGCCTCCCTCCAGCTCATCGGCTGGGGCGTCTTTCCGCTCGCGCTCGCCATCGCCGGCTGGGGCGCGATCCTTCTCGTCTGCGGACCGCGCCGCCGTTCCGGCGCGCTGGTGGCCTTCAGAACGGTCTCCGGCGGGATTGGAACGACCGGCTTCACCATGGCGGTCGCCGCCTTGCCCGTACCGGCGCTCTGGCCGTTCGCCAGCGGGGTCGGCGGGCTCGCGGGCGACCGGATCCTCGCCCAGCACGCCCATCTCTTCGCCGCAGCGGGCCTCGGCGAGGGCGTGACGGCGGCGGCTGCGCTGGGCGTCGCGCTGGCGCTGGCCGGCTTCTCGCTGTGTTTCGGCCTTACAGCGCGTGATCTCGCTTCGGCGGGCGGCGCGCTGCGCTTCGGCGCCGGCGCCGCATCCGCGCAGCTCGCCGCGCTTGGCCGGTCTCGCGAGGCGCGCGATGCCGAACCGATCTTCCCCGACGGCTCGGCCGAGACCGCGCCGGCTTTCCTCAAGGGCGACCGGAAGAAACAACGCAAGCCGGCCCGAGACGCAGGCGCCGACCATCCCGCCGCGCGCGTCGCGCCCCAGGCGCCGAAGGTGAAGGTCCAGCCCGTCAAGAAGCCGCGCAACTCCGACCGTGAAGCCAAGGAAGCGCAAGGCGCGCTGCCGTTTGCGGAAAAAGAGGGGTTCGAGATGCCGCGCCTCGACCTGCTCGTGAAGCCGGCGGTGCGCGAAGCGCAGTACGACGAACAGGCGCTCGCCCAGAACGCAGAGCTTCTCCAGTCGGTGCTGTCGGATTTCGGCGTGAAAGGCGAGATCGGCGAGGTGCGTCCCGGCCCCGTCGTGACGCTGTATGAATTCGAACCCGCGCCGGGGGTGAAGACCAGCCGCGTCATCAATCTCGCCGACGACATCGCCCGCTCCATGGCCGCGGTCGCCTGCCGGGTCGCGGTCGTGCCCGGGCGCAATGCGATCGGCATCGAATTGCCCAACCAAAGCCGCGAGACCGTGTTCCTGCGCGCGCTGCTGTCGTCGAACGGTTTCGAGAAGGCCAAGGCGGAGCTGCCGCTCGCGCTTGGCGAAACCATCGGCGGCGAACCCTTCACAGCCGATCTCGCGCGGATGCCGCACCTGCTCATCGCCGGCACCACCGGTTCGGGCAAGTCGGTGGGCATCAACGCCATGATCCTGTCGCTGCTCTACCGGCTGCCGCCGGAGGAGTGCCGGATGATCATGATCGATCCGAAAATGCTGGAACTGTCGGTCTATGACGGCATCCCGCACCTGCTCAGCCCCGTGGTCACCGATCCCAAGAAGGCCGTCGCCGCGCTGAAGTGGACCGTGCGCGAAATGGAGTCGCGCTATCTGAAGATGTCCAAGGTGGGCGTGCGCAACATGGCCGGCTTCAACGCCAAGGCCGCCGAGGCGCGCGCCGCCAACGAGCCCCTCGAGCGCACCGTGCAGACCGGATACGACCGGGAAACGGGCGAGCCGGTCTACGAGACGGAGATCATCGAGCCCGAGCACATGCCCTACATCGTGGTCGTCATCGACGAGATGGCCGACCTCATGATGGTCGCGGGCAAGGATATTGAAGCGGCGGTGCAGCGCCTCGCCCAGATGGCGCGCGCGGCGGGCATTCATCTGGTCATGGCCACCCAGCGCCCGTCCGTCGACGTCATCACCGGCACCATCAAGGCGAACTTCCCGACCCGGATCAGCTTTCAGGTCACCTCCAAGATCGATTCGCGCACGATCTTGGGCGAGCAGGGCGGCGAGCAACTGCTCGGTCAAGGCGACATGCTGTACATGGCGGGCGGCGGGCGCCTGCAGCGCGTGCACGGACCGTTCGTCTCCGACCAAGAGGTCGAGAAGGTCGTGAAGCACCTGAAAAAACAAGGCCGGCCCGATTACGTGCAAGATGTCACCGAGATGGAGTTCGACG
>CAZLOV010000180.1:0-4691 GCA_964561235.1 uncultured Caulobacterales bacterium | reverse complement strand
CCGAGGACATGGGGCCAAGCGCGCTGGAGGCGGCCGCGCGCGGCCTTGCCGCAAAGCACGGCGCTGCAGCCCGCTCGGTTGCAGGCGACGACCTGCTCGTTGAGAACTATCCGCTGATCCACGCGGTCGGCCGGGCGGCGGCGGATGCCCCGCGGCTGATCGAGTTCGAGTGGGGCGACCCTTCCCATCCGCGGATTGCGCTGGTCGGCAAGGGAGTGTGCTTCGACACCGGCGGGCTCAACCTGAAGCCCGGCGAATACATGCGCCTGATGAAAAAGGACATGGGGGGCGCTGCGAGCGTTCTGGGCCTTGCGTCCATGATCATGGACGCGCAGCTGCCGGTGCGCCTTCACGTGCTGATCCCGGCGGTGGAGAACAACATCGCAGGCGACGCCTTCCGTCCGGGCGACGTGTTCGCGTCACGCAAGGGCCTGACGGTGGAGATCGACAACACCGATGCGGAAGGGCGGCTGGTGCTCGCCGACGCGCTGGTGAAGGCCTGCGAGGCGTCGCCGGAACTCGTCATCGACATGGCCACGCTGACCGGCGCTGCGCGCATCGCGCTTGGACCGTCGGTCGCGCCTGTCTTCACCGGAGACGATGCGTTCGCCCAGCTCGTCGCGGACGCCGGCGCGCGGGTCGACGATCCCGTCTGGCGCATGCCGCTGGTGGATGAATACGACGCCCAGCTAGACGGCGACATCTCCGACCTCGTCAACGCCGGCGACGGCCCCATGGCGGGCGCGATCACCGCAGCGCTCTTCCTGCGCCGCTTCGTGGACGCGCCGGCCTGGATGCATTGCGACGTGTTCGGGTGGACGCCAAAACCGCGTCCCGGGCGGCCGAAGGGCGGTGAATTGCTCGCCGGGCGCGCCCTGTACGAGGCGCTGAAGCAGCGCTACGCAGCGTGATCCGCCCTGGGGAGGGAGACGTCATGCATTACCAGGTCACAGCCGGGGTCGCCGCGTTGCGCCGCACGCCGGAAGCCGACGGCGCGATGGACACCCAGGTGCTCGGCGGAGAAAGCGTCGTTGTCGAGCAGGAAAAGGACGGCTGGGGTTATGTCACCGCCGAACTCGACGGCTACAAGGGCTGGGTGGAGATGGATGCGCTCGCCGCGCCTGTGCTCATCCCCACGCACCGGGTCAGCGCGCTTCGAACCTATGTGTTCTCCGAGCCGGACCTGAAAAGCGCCCCGCGCTTCCTGCTCTCGCTGAACGCCAAGATCGCCGCGGGCCGCCGCGAAAGCCGCTTCGTCGAAGCGCAGCGCATGGGCTGGGTCTTCACCGGGCATCTCGCCGCGCTTGACGAGCGCGAGCCCGATTTTGTCGCCGTCGCCGAGCGCTTCATCGGAACGCCCTATCTCTGGGGCGGCAAGGAGAGCCTGGGGCTCGACTGCTCCGGGCTGGTCCAGACCGCGTTCGAGGCGGCCGGCGTGCGCGTGCCGCGCGACAGCGGCCCTCAGGAGGCCTGGGCGAAGGCGAACTGGATGGCTGTCGAGACCGGAGAGACCGCCGAGGGTCTGGAGCGGGGCGATCTCGTCTTCTGGCCCGGCCATGTCGGCGTCATGCGCGACGCCGTCCACCTGCTGCACGCCAACGCGCACCACATGGAGTGCGTCAGCGAGCCGGCCGCGACCGCCTTCAAGCGCATTGCGTTCCATCACGCGCCGGTCTCCGGCGTGTTTCGCGCGCGGCGCTAGAGGGTTTGCGCACGAAAAAAGCCGCGCCCGGCCGGGCGCGGCTTCTTCAGGTGCATTCCAGCTTGGCTATTCGGTCGGCGCTTCGCTTTCGGCCTCCGTGGAGGCGGTCGCCTCGCCGTCCGCCGCATCGCCCTGCTCCGGCAGCGGGTCGGGCAGCGGCACGTCGCTCGAGCCCTGGCTGCGCATGTAGGCGATGATGTTGATGCGGTCTTCTTGGTCGCGAAGCCCGGCGAAGCTCATCGCCGTACCGGAGATGTAACCGCGCGGATTTTCCAGATAATCGTAGGTGTTCTGGTACATCCACTCGGTTCCGCCCTCGGCGTAGTCCTGCATGGCCGCGGAGTAGCGGAAACCGTCGACGGACGCGACGTCGCGGCCGATCACGCCGTAAAGGGCCGGTCCGGTGCCGTTTGCTCCGCCTTCTTCGAAAACGTGGCAAGCCGTGCAACGGCGCGCTACGCGTTCGCCTGCAGAGATGTCGGCGTTCGCCAGCAGAAGGCCGAAATCCGTCGGGCCTTCCGGCTCGGCTTCCTCTTCAGCCGCTCCGCCGCCTGCGTTTTCGAGCGCGGCGAGATCGATCGGGTAGGCGAACTCCTCGGGGCCGTCTACGTGGAAGATGCCTTCCGCGAGGGTGCCAAGACCCATGATCACCAGGAGGATGGACAGGATCGCGGCTGCGACCTTGTTCCAGAAAAGCTCGCCCATCGACGTTCTCTCTTCTTTTGTGGCGCCTGCGTAATTGGGGCGGCGTATGGCACGAGCCGCCCGGTCAGGCAACAATCCGCGACCGTCCAGGACGGCTTATCCGCAGAGATACGGTCTGTAGCGGCGATTTGAGCGCGACCGGTCGTCGCAATACGGATCAAACCGCGCCGTCGAGCCAGACGTCGAGCAGCCGGCGGGAGAGCGAGAAATTGCGCGGCGCCCAGCGGTCGCCGAGCTCGTCATAGAGCGCGCGGGCCTCGTCGCGGGTGAACCAGCGCGCGTCCTCCAGATCATCGTCGGGCTTGAGCTCGCCCGGTTCGATTTCCGCGATCAGCCCGATCATCAGGGAGGACGGGAACGGCCAGGGCTGACTGGCGATGTAGCGCGCAGACAGAACGGGCCGGGAGATTTCCTCCATCACCTCGCGCGCGCAGGCTTCTTCGATGGTCTCGCCCGGCTCCATGAAGCCGGCGAGGGTCGCATACATGCCCTCCGGCCAGTTCGCCTGGCGCCCCATCGCACATTTGTCCCCGGCGACCGGCAGCATGATCACCGACGGATCGACACGCGGGAAGTGGTCCATGCCGCAGCGTCCGCAGCTGCGCTTGAGCCCGCCCTCGAGGGATTGCAGCGCGCCGGCGCAATTCGAGCACCAGCGCCGCCGGGCGTGCCAGGCGAGAAGCGAGCGCGCGCGCCCGGCCACCGCGGCGAGGTCGAGATCGAGCCGCATGCTGGCGCGCCGGAAATCGTCGGGCTGGAGCGGACCAGCCTCCTCCTCGCGCATGTCGGCGGCGAACCAGGGCCGCTTCCCTTCGATGCCGAGAAACACCATTGCGGCGGTGTCCACGCCGAAGCGCTCCGCCTCAGCGGCGCGGACCAGCGCAGGCGCGCCGTCCGGGTCGAGCATGAGCCGGCCTTCGCAGAACAGCAGACACGCCGCGTCGGAACGCGTGCGCTGCAACTCGATCCAGGCGGGATCTCGCCGGTTGAGCCCTTCGAAATCGAGCGGGGACTGGGTGAAGAACATGCGCATCGTCCCCGCATAAGCGTCACGACGCGCGATGGCCAGAGCGGATGCGGCGCCTTGTCCATTGCAAGTGAGAATGATTCGCACCACAGTCTCATCGGCTCACAAGGAACAAAGGAGGCCGTCATGCCCGATCCCGCCGCTCGAGTGATCCCGTTTCCGCTGGTTGAACGCCGGCTGCATCCGTGCGGTCTCGGTCTGGCGCAGGCCGAGGAGGCGGCGTTCGCGGAGTGGCTGGCGCGCGAGCTGCGCCTTGTCGACGCCTGGATCGACCGGCTGTTGGGGGAGGGCGGCGATCCGCGCCGGATTGCGGTGCTGGACCAGCACGCGGCCTTTCTTCGGGAGGCCCAGCGCGCAAGCTAGAGACCGGCTGCTGCGTCCGGTTCTGGCGGCTCGCCTTGTCACCGAGGCCTTCAACCGCGATATTGGTGGCTGGAAGGCCGGCGGCGGACGAGCCCCTCGCCAACCCGGTCAGGTCCGGAAGGAAGCAGCCGTAACGAGTTTCGGTTCGGGTCGCCGTCCGGTCTTCCGCCTCGCCTTCCACCGCACCTCAACGCCGCGCTCAGGCGGTCCGTCCCCAGGACTGCAGGCCCAAGGACCGCACATATGGACGACGCCCTGGAGCCCGCGACCCCCGGAACGGAGGCGCCGGCGCTGTTCGGCGGGGACGATCCGCCCGCGTCGGCGGCGGGCTATCAGGTGCTGGCGCGGAAATACCGCCCGCAGACCTTTGAGGACCTGATCGGCCAGGAGGCGATGGTCCGCACGCTCACCAACGCCTTTTCCGCCGGGCGGATCGCGCAGGCCTACATGCTCACCGGCGTGCGCGGCGTGGGCAAGACGACGACGGCGCGCCTGATCGCGCGCGCGCTCAATTACGAGACCGACGCCGGCAAGGGGCCGAGCATCTCGCTCGACCCTCCGGGGCGTCACTGCGCGGCGATCGCCAGATCCGCCCATGTCGACGTGATGGAGCTCGACGCCGCCTCGCGCACGGGCGTCGGCGACATGCGGGAGATACTCGAAGGCGTCCGCTACGCGCCGGTGTCGGCGGCCTACAAGGTCTACATCATCGACGAAGTGCACATGCTCTCGAACGCCGCGTTCAACGCGCTGCTGAAGACGCTCGAGGAACCGCCGCCGCACGTGAAGTTCATCTTCGCCACGACCGAGATCCGCAAGGTGCCGGTGACGGTGCTCTCGCGCTGCCAGCGTTTCGACCTCAAGCGCGTGGAGCGCGACGTGCTCGCGGATCAT
>CAZLOV010000179.1:0-4734 GCA_964561235.1 uncultured Caulobacterales bacterium | reverse complement strand
GCGTCCGACACGCTGTCGAGCGCATAAAGCGGCTCGCCCATGCCCATGAACACGATGTTCGTGATCCGCCGGTCCTCATTGGAGGAAGGCCATTCCTCGAGATCGTCGCGCGCGATCATCACCTGGGCGACGATTTCGGCCGCGGTGAGATTGCGCACCAGCGCCTGGGCGCCGGTATGACAGAAGGTGCAGTTGAGCGTGCAGCCCACCTGGCTCGACACGCAAAGCGCGCCCGAGCGGCCGACATCGGGAATGAAGACCGTCTCGCACTCCACGCCCGGCGCCAGGCGGATGAGGTATTTCCGCGTGCCGTCGACGGAGACCTGGCGCTCGACGAGTTCAGGACGGTGAAGCGTGAACCGCTCCGCCAGCGACGCCCGCAGCGTCTTGGAGACGTTGGTCATCGCCTCGAAATCGCGCACGCCGTAATGGTAGACCCAGCGCCAGAGCTGGTCGGCGCGCATCCTGGCCTTCTTCTCCTCGACCAGACCGGTTGCGATCAGCGCATCGCGCAGCTGCGCGCGCGTCATGCCTGCAAGCGACGGCGCGGCGGCGGCCAGACCCTGACGGGCGGCGGCGAGATCAAGGGCGGTGCTCATGGTCGCGGGGAGATGCGCCGAACGCGTTCAAAAATCAAGCCGCGCCCGCTAGCCGCACAACTCGCCGACCTGGTTGAGCGCGGCCGTCACCCCCAGCAACGAGAAGGTATAGGCCACCGCGGTGCCGCGGTCGGAGGTGGCCTCCACGCGCATTGTCGAGCCGCGCCGCATCGCCTGGATGAGCCGGCGCTCGTCGCTGGCGTTCTCCACGAAGCCTTCGCGGCCCGAGACATACATCGGCGCGCGCGTTGATCCGACCCGGGCGAGCGGCGGGCTGGACGGACGGAGATCAAAGTCCGCCACGAAGGTCGGCTGCTCGCGCTGCGCCCCCGACGCCCAGCTGGAGATGAGGAAGAAGATGTCGCCGTGGGCAACATTGCCCGGGCGCTCGTCGGTGGGCCGGGAGAGCGCATAGCAAACGCGCTCGCGGCCTTCGCCGAGCGTATAGACGCGCCAGTCGCGGTGATTGCCCTGAAGCCGCGGCTCCTGCGCAAAGGCCGGCGCGGCGGCCAGAACGGCCGCCAGAACGCAGAAAAGGCGTCGCAGGATCATGCTGAGGGCCCCCGGCGGCGGCGATCACGAAACAATCACAGTGCGCCCGCGCGCCGCAGCGCAGGCGGCTGGCGGACGGGTCACGCGTCGGTTAAACCGGTCCCGCGCGGCGGATTCAAGGCGCATGAAGGTTGATTCCGGCGCTATTTACAGGTGATCTATATCCCGTAGCTCTGCTAGGGTTTTTTGTTGGCCGACGCCCAAACCGGCATGTCCGCACCGCAGGACCGGCGCTCGCTTGACGCGCTCGTGGAAGCCGTGGCGACGGGTGATCGCGCGGCGTTCGCACGTGTGTTCGAGTTCTACGCCCCGCGCGTGAAGGCCTATCTTTTGCGCCTGAACTCCTCCGACGCGCTCGCTGAGGAATTGACCCAGGAGGTCATGCTTTCGGTCTGGCGCAAGGCGTCGAGCTTCGACCGCGCGCAAGCTTCCGCTTCGACCTGGATCTTCCGGATCGCGCGCAACCGGCGCATCGACGCCGCGCGCCGCATGGCCAAACCCGAACTTGACCCCAATGATCCCGCGCTCATGCCGCCTGCGGCCCAGGCGCCGGACGAGTTCGCCCATGCCGCCGGCCGTGAGAACCGGGTGCGCGCCGCCTTGGCGGAATTGCCCGACGAACAGGTCATGCTTTTGCAGATGGCCTTTTTCGACGGGCTGTCGCATCGCGACATCGCCGACCGAATCGGCGCGCCGCTCGGCACTGTGAAATCGCGTCTGCGCCTGGCCTTCGACAAGCTTCGCCGGGTCCTCGACCGCGACGATATCTGAGCCGGGCTTCATGCTGCGGCGCTTCCAAAAACCTGCTCTTGATTCAGCGAAACAGCGGTCGATATTGAACGTTGGCGATAAAGCGGCCTGCGACGACGGACCCATGATGACCAACCACCCGCTCGGCGAGGAAATCTTCAGCGCTTACGTTTCCGGCGCGTTGTCGGGACCGATGCGTCTGCTCGTCGACACACAGGCCACGCTCAACTCCGAGGTGGCGCAGCAGCGCGAGGATTACGACCGAATGGCGGGCGCGCTGCTTGAAGCGCTCGATCCGGTCGAAACCGAGCGCGACGCGTTGTCGCGCATCTTCGACGTCATCGACGCTGAGGCTCGGGGCGTTGGCGAAGCCGGCGGTCTGAACGGCGCGGACACGGACCGCCGCGCAGCGCGCGCAGCCGGAGCCGCCCTTGAAGAGCTGCTTTCGCTGCCCGACGGCGTGCGTGAACTGGCGCTTGAGAACGCCTCATGGCAGTTCGCCGGGCCCGGCGTGCGCACGATGGAGCTCGTCCGCGAGGGCTCGGCCAAGGCGGAGTTGATCCGTCTCGAGCCGGGCTGCGGCGTTCCGCATCACGGGCATGAAGGCCGGGAATTCACGCTGGTGCTTTGCGGGGCCTTCCATGACGGGCGCGACCGCTACGGCCGCGGCGACCTCTGCACCGCCGACCCGGCGCTTGAGCACAAGCCGGTCGCGGAGACCGGCGAGGTCTGCATCGCGCTTGCGGTCACCGACGGTCCGCTGGCGTTCACCGGCCCGCTCGGCTGGATGCAGCGTGCGCTCGGCGGGCTGATGTAAGGTGGCGGACGCGGCCTATGACGTCGCCGTCTCCGGCGGCGGTCTCGCCGGCCTGACGCTCGCGCTGGCGCTCCACAAGGCCGGCGCACGAACGGTGCTGATCGACGGCGAGCCGCTCGAAACGCGCACCGCCCCCGCCTATGACGGGCGCGCCAGCGCCCTGGCTTACACCTCCTTCCGCCTCATTGAGACCCTTGGCGCCGGCGCCCGCCTTCGAGAGGCGGGCCAGGTCCAGCGCATCGAGGACATTCTTGTCGTCGACGGCCGGCCCGGAGACGGCGTCCGGCGTGGCGGCTTCGGTCCGTTCTCACTGCATTTCGACCGGCGCGAAATCGCGCCTGACGATGACGGCGAGCCTCTCGGCTGGATGGCGGAAAACCGCCACACGAGGTTGGCGCTCGCCGCGGAGATCGAAGCGTCCGGGCTAGAGGTGCGAGCACCGGTGCGGGCGACAGGCTATGAGGCCGGTGCGGGCCGGGCGGTGCTGCATCTTGAAGGCGGCGAAACGATCGAGGCGAGTCTCGTGGCGGCGTGCGACGGCCGCCGCTCGGTCCTGCGGGAACAGGCGCGCATCCGGTCCTTCGGCCGTTGGTACGGCCAGAGCGCCATCGTGCTGAACGTCGAACACGAAGCCCCTCACCACGGCGTCGCCTATGAGTGCTTCATGCCGGCGGGGCCGTTTGCGATCCTTCCGCTGCCGGGAAACCGCGCCAGCCTCGTCTGGACCGAGCGCGACGCCGCCGCCCGGGCGCTCCTGGCCGCCGACGACGCGGTCTTCCAGGAAGCGCTGGAAGCGCGTTTCGGGGATTTCCTCGGCGCTGTGAAGCCGGAAAGCCCGCGCTTCTCCTATCCCCTCGGCCTTCAGGTGGCGGAGCGTTTCACTGCGGACCGGCTCGCGCTGGTGGGCGACGCGGCCCGGGCGATCCACCCGATCGCGGGACAGGGGTTCAATCTGGGCGTGCGCGACGCCGCGGCGCTGGCGGAGGTCGTCGTCGAGGCGCTGAGCTGCGGGCTCGATCCCGGCGCCGCGCCGGCGCTATCGCGCTATGATCAGTGGCGAAGGCTCGACTCCACCCTGCTGGCTCTGGGCACCGACGGCTTCAATCGTCTTTTTTCAAACGACATTTCGCCGTTGCGAGCCGTCCGCGGACTGGGTCTTGGCCTGGTCGACCGCATCCCGGCGGCGCGCCAGTTTTTCATGCGCGAAGCCGGCGGAGAGACGGGTCACCTTCCGCGCCTTCTGCAGGGCGAGCTCCTGAGCGTCTGATCAGCCGAAATGCCGAGACATGGCGGGCTCGTAGGCGCCGCAGGCGAAGGTGATGATCAGGATGCGGACGTCGCCGGGCAGCGCCTCGGGCAGTCGGTTCGCCAGCGATTGCGCGGTCAAACCCTCAGCGCCATGGCGTCCGCGCGGCGCGAGACCGCCAGCCACGTGCAAGAGCCCCATCGACCATTGATCGAAGACCTTGCTCTCGGCGGCTTCATCGAGCAGCACGACGACATCCTCGTGGCGCTCGTCCGAGCGGATCGAGGCGAAGATCGGCTGAAGGGCGTCCTGTTCACCCTCCAGATACTGCAGGAAGCTGCGGCCGTCGAAGAGGAGCAGGCCGGTGACGCCTGACGGCGCGTTCCGGGCGTGCGCCGCCGCAAGAACCGCCTCCACGTCGAGGGCGGAGATGCCCGGCGCGGCGCGGCTGACATAGACCAGACGGCGCAGTCCCATCGCTTCACTTGCTCCTGGCCGGAGAACGCAGGCGAATACGCTACGGTAAGTGAAGCGATTCAGCCAAGCATTATTGCTCAACCCGGCTGGGCGGCGGCCGCACGATACGTCCGTCCGGCGGATCGGCCGCCGCGTCGCCCTTCGCCGCAGGGACACAGCGCGCGCCGCTTGGCGGGGAACAGGCCGGGTGCTAACTCCCCGGCATGACCACAGATCCCGCGCGCATCCGCAACTTCTCCATCGTGGCGCATATCGACCACGGCAAATCCACGCTCGCCGACCGGCTGATCCAG
>CAZLOV010000178.1:0-4750 GCA_964561235.1 uncultured Caulobacterales bacterium | reverse complement strand
TTCTGCTCGCGCTGGTGGAACGCGCGCCGCGCGTGCTGAGCCGGGATCAGCTGCTGGATCTCACGCGCGGCGCCGCGGCCAATCCGTTCGACCGCAGCATCGACGCGCAGATCAGCCGGCTGCGCAGGAAGCTCGAAAGCGACCCGCGCCGGCCCGCGCTGATCAAGACCGTGCGCAATCTCGGCTATGCGTTCGCCGGCAGGGTCGAGAAGGCGCGGGCGGAATGAGGGCGCTTCGGCGGTTGCCCGGCGGTCTGCTGCTGAACGCGGCGTTTGTCGCCGTATCCGCCGTTTTCACCTCGACGCTGATCGTCTTTCTGTCGATGCAGCTGATCTTCTTCTTCCGCCTCTTTCCGAGCGGGGTCGAGGACAACGCCGAGGCGATCGCGGAGATGGTGTTCCTTCTCGACAATGTGCCGGAGGAGGCGCGCCCGCTCGTCATCTCGACCTTCCACAGCGTATCGCGCAGCGCCGCCATCCGGCCCGGCTTTCCCGAAGGCGCCGCGCCCGATCCCAGCCTGCGCCGCCGCTTGAGCGAGGGAAGCGGCGACTATGCGCAGCTTCTTGCAACGCAGGAGACGCGCTTCCGCGACGTCCGGCTCTATGACGTGCGGATGGGCCGGCGCGAAGAGGACTGGCCCGACGTCATGGGCATGGCCGCGTTCGAGGTCGGCATCGAGCTGCAATCCGGCGAGGTGGTCGTCGTCTGGCTGACGCCGCTTGCGTTTCTCGGCCGCAACGCCATCCAGGTCATGGGCTTCTTCATGCTCATGGGTCTCGGGTTTTCCGCCGCAAGCGCGCTGATGCTGCGCTACGCCCTGAAACCGCTCAAGGCGCTCGAGGCGTCCGCGGCGCGCTTCGACCTGGCCAGCCCGGCCGAGCCGGTTGAGGAAACCGGCCCTGACGAGATGCGGCGGCTGACCAAGGCGCTCAACGAGATGCAGGCGCGCGTGCACGCGCTCACCCAGGAACGATCCCAGCTTGTGGCCGGCATCGCCCACGACATCCGCACCAGTCTGACGCGAATCCGCCTGCGCATCGATCAGAGCCGCTCGAAAACGAAGTCGGCGCTGGAATCGGATCTTCGCCATATCGAGCATCTTCTGAAGGACATGATGCTCTATGCGCGCGCCGAGCAGCCCTCCGTCGCGCCCGAGCTGGTCGATCTGCGCGCCTTCCTGTCGGAATTCGTCGCCGGGCTGCCCTATGAGGTGGCCTTCAACTGTGACGGGGAGGCGTTCACGGTCGCCGCCGATCCGCCGGCGCTGACGCGGGCGCTCTCCAATCTCATGGAGAACGCGCGCGTCTATGGCGGCGGCGCCCGTCTGATGCAGTGCGCGGTGACGCCCGACGGCGGCCTTGAGATTCGCATTGACGACGAGGGGCCGGGCATCGCCGAGATCCATCTGACGCGCATCTTCGATCCGTTTTACCGGGTCGAGCCCTCGCGCAGCCAGGAGACCGGCGGGACCGGGCTGGGCCTGACCATCTCCCGCGCGCTGCTGGCGGCGCAAGGCGCGACGCTGGAGCTGGCCAACCGCCCCGAGGGCGGGCTTCGCGCCACCGTCACCTTCCCGCCGGAATGCCGAGTCGGCTAGGGCGCGAAGGTGAGCCGGAGCACGTGCGAATTCGCGCCGTCGATATTGTGGACGAGCGCATAACCCGCTGAAAGACGCGGCGTGAAGCGCCGGGCCGCGCCGATCTGCACCGACCAGGGATCACTCAGTTCCTGCGTGAGGCGAAGTTCGGCGACGCCGAAGGGCGTCGTCGCGCTGCGTTCCGAAACCCGGTCGACGCGGTTGTAGGCTCCGCCGAGGGTGAAGATATGGTCGGCGCCGCCAATGTCGGCGAGATAGACCAGCGTCGAGGCGCCCGAGAGCGTATCCGTCGACACCTGATCGCCGTCAAAGCGGCTCGCTGACCATGACACGCTGTTGCGCAACACCAGCGGACGCCCGCCGGGCTGGCCGAGCGGCGCATAGATGGCGGCCCCCGCGCCGTAGGTGTAGCCGGAGACGTCCGCTTCGCTGGCGAAGCCGATGGTGATCGGATCGTCGACCAGTCCCAGGCCGAAATCAGGCCGCGCCGTCAGGCTCAGATCGGTATCCGTCGAGGTGGTGGCGAAGCCGACAAGCCCGCTCACCTCGAGGAACGGCAGAAGGAAATGGCTGACCGAGGCACCGGTCTGCTGCGAGGTGACCGACACCTCGGAAATGTCCAGCGTGACGTCCTCGAAACGCACGCCTTCAGGCAGGTCCAGCTCGGTGGAGAGAATGGTCAGGTCGGCGGAAATGAAGGCGGCGTTCAGGCCGAGCAGCCATGAGCCGCGCACGTCTTCAGGCGTGAGCGCCGGCTCGGTCTGGGCTGACGCGCCGGCGGCGCAGACGCACGCAGCCGCGCGGGCGATCGGGCGCAACGGTTGAAGGTAACTCATGATCACATCGTCCGTCTGATGAATTCAGGGCTCCACGCGCTCCGGCGCGGCGATGTCGTCGAGCCTTGCTGAGCCGTCTTTCTCCAGGCCCGTCTCGCCGGGACGGCCGAACACGATCCGCATGGCCTCGCGCGCCGACGCCGCGCGGCGCAGATCCGCGCCCATGCGGCCCCACTCATGGAATGCAATGGTGAACGGGTTGTTGGTGAGGAGCGGCCGGGTCAGTCCGTAGACGACGGGCGTGTCCGTGCGCTCGGCCGCGAAAGTGCCGAAGAGCCGGTCGAAGAGGATCAGCACGCCGCCGAAATTCCGGTCGATATATTCCGGGTTCGATCCATGATGGACCCGGTGGTGCGAAGGGGTGTTGAACACCCATTCCAGCGGGCCGAGCTTGCCGACCGCCTCGGTGTGCAGGAAGAACTGATAGCGCAGATTGATCGCAAGCAGCGCCGCCATCGCCGCCGGGTGCAGGCCCGCCAGCACGAGGGGGGCGTAGAACACCCAGGCTCCGCTGAGGCTGCCGGTCCAGCTCAGCCGCATCGCCGCGGGCAGGGTCATTTCGCCCGGAGAGTGGTGGACGGCGTGCGAGGCCCAGAACCAGCGCACGGTGTGGGCGAACCGGTGTTGCCAGTAGTAGGCGAACTCGACGGCCAGAAAGCCCAGCAACCAGCTTCGCCAGTCGTCCATCGGCCAGCGGACGGGCGCGATGGTGTAGATCCACAGGAGCGCAGCGCCGACGAGCACGGCGGACAGTCCGTTCGCCAGAACCTGCCCGGCGAAGACGCCGAGCGTGCCGCGCAGGGCTCCATGGTCGTATCCGCGCCCGGAGCGCTTGCGCCAGACATATTCCACGCCGCTGATCAGCGCGACGACCAGAAGGAAGATCGGGGAAATCGGGGCGTACTCCATCCTTCGCCTCCAGAAACCGGTTGCGGGCGGAACGCGGGCGTCAGGACGCCGCGGCGTCGCCGCAGCGCGCACGCCTCAGCGCCGCGCGCTCGGCCTCGTCAAGCGCGCCGTCGCCGTCGGCGTCGCCAAGCTCGAAGGCCGGCCCAGGCCCGTCGAGGAACTCCGCCGCGGAGAGCCGGCCGTCCTCGTCGGCGTCGAACTGGGCGAGCAGGGGCTCGAACGCGTCCGCATAGCGATTGCGCAACAGCATGGGCGCGTCGGACATCTCGGCGATCCCGTCGCCGTTGCGGTCGAGCTGCGCGAACGCCTGTTCGCGCGTCGTGCGGGCCTCGGCCTGCGTGATCACGCCGTCGCCGTTGAGGTCTGCGCGCCCGGCCCGGGACGGATCGCATGCGGCGGGCTGCGCCGGCATTGCCGAGACGGAAACCGCAGCGGCGGCGAGCAAGGACAGGATTGCGGACATGACGTCGCTCCATTTGCTTCCTGCGCCGTCCGCAAAAGGGGGAGCGGCGCTGTCAGGCGGAGCTTCGCCTCGCTGCTTTGCCGGATTTTTCCTGCCGGGCGCCGGTGGGTGACGGAATGTGACAAGCGCTCGCAATAATTCGTCACAGCCGCGTCACACGCGGGCGCCGAGCGGCGGGTTGTTGGGGTCGTCTTCCCTCGCAACAAGGCGGCCCTGAATGACTCATCTCGGAAAACTGATGCTTGCAGCGTTCGGTGCGGCGCTCGCCGCAGGATGCGCCGGCTCCGGCGGCGGCGAGCCTGGACGCGTTTCAGGTTCGGCCGTGCAGGGCGGGCGCATCGCGCCGCCGGCTGGCGTACTGCTTGCCGGCATGGACCGAAATTTCGACGCCCGCGTCTCGCAGGAAGAGATCCGCGAGGCCGCCGCCCTCGTCTTCGCCGCCGGAGACGCCGATGCGGACGGAGCGCTGTCGGGCATCGAGTTCACCGCATGGTCGGAGCGGTTTCTCGGCGATCCCTACGCCGTTCCGGGCCGGCTGCGCTTCGATCACGACCAGAACGGCGCAGTTTCCCAGGACGAGTTCGCGCTGACCTTCGCCGCCATCGGCGACCGTTTCGACACCAACGGCGACGGCGAGATCGCGCGCTCGGAACTGCTTGTGACGGTCGAGGGGGCCGACATCGATGCGGACGCCATGCGCGAGCAGATGCAGGCCGAGATGCGCCGCCGCGTCCGCGAGATCTGCCGGCGCTGAGGCGGCTGACAAGGCGCATCGTCGGCCTCGTCGCCCGCGCCGGGTCCCGGCGGTCCGACAGGGCGCGATGCGGGCGCGGTAGCGGCGCGCTGCACGCAAGCGACCGGTGTTCGTTTAACCTGATTGTCCGGAATGAATGGAGCGGGCGATGAGATTCGAACTCACGACCCCAACCTTGGCAAGGTTGTGCT
>CAZLOV010000177.1:0-4774 GCA_964561235.1 uncultured Caulobacterales bacterium | reverse complement strand
CAAATAAATCTCCCCGCCCTTTTCGCGGAACTCCTTCGCCTTCTCCGCCATCCCGGCTTCGGCCTCTTCGGTGGCGTTGGGCGCGCGCGCCGAGCCGAAGGTGTCGCGGATTTCCTGGGTGATCTGCATGGAGCAGAATTTCGGCCCGCACATGGAGCAGAAATGCGCGACCTTGTGGGCTTCCTTGGGCAGCGTCTGGTCGTGGAAGTCGCGCGCGGTCTCCGGGTCCAGGCCCAGATTGAACTGGTCCTCCCAGCGGAACTCGAAGCGCGCGCGCGACAGCGCGTCGTCCCGGCTTTTCGCGGCGGGATGACCCTTGGCGAGATCGGCGGCGTGGGCGGCGATCTTGTAGGTGATCACGCCCGTCTTCACGTCGTCGCGGTCGGGCAGGCCGAGGTGCTCCTTCGGGGTGACGTAGCAGAGCATGGCGCAGCCGTACCAGCCGATCATCGCCGCGCCGATCCCGCTCGTGATGTGGTCGTATCCCGGCGCGATGTCGGTGGTGAGCGGTCCCAGCGTGTAAAACGGCGCCTCGCCGCAGGTTGAGAGCTGCTTGTCCATGTTGGCCTTGATCTTGTGCATCGGCACATGGCCGGGGCCTTCGATCATGACCTGGCAGCCCTTCCTCCAGGCGATCTGCGTGAGCTCGCCCAGCGTCTCCAGCTCGGCGAACTGGGCGCGGTCGTTCGCATCCGCGATCGAGCCGGGGCGCAGCCCGTCGCCCAGGCTGAAGGAGACGTCATAGCGGCGCATGATGTCGCAGATCTCCTCGAAGTGTTCGTAGAGGAAGCTCTCCTTGTGATGCGCGAGGCACCATTTCGCCATGATGGAGCCGCCGCGCGAGACGATGCCGGTCACCCGGTCGGCGGTCAGCGGCACATAGGCGAGCCGCACCCCGGCGTGGATCGTGAAATAGTCCACGCCCTGCTCGCACTGCTCGATCAGCGTGTCCTTGTAGACCTCCCAGGTCAGGTCTTCCGCGACGCCGCCCACCTTCTCCAGCGCCTGATAGATCGGCACGGTGCCGATCGGCACGGGGCTGTTGCGCAGGATCCATTCGCGCGTGTTGTGGATGTTCTTGCCCGTGGAGAGGTCCATCACCGTGTCCGCGCCCCAGCGGATCGCCCAGACCATCTTCTCCACCTCCTCTTCAACGGAGGAGGCGACGGCGGAATTGCCGATATTGGCGTTGATCTTCACGAGGAAGTTGCGGCCGATGATCATCGGCTCCAGCTCGCCGTGATTGATGTTGGCGGGGATGATGGCGCGGCCGCGGGCGATTTCGTCGCGCACGAATTCCGGCGTGACGAATTCCGGGATCTCCGCGCCGAAATCCTCGCCGTCCGCGCGGCGCTCCGCGGCGCCGGCGAGCGCGCGGGCGCGGCCCAGATTCTCGCGCTCGGCGGCGTAGATCATCTCCTTGGTGACGATGCCGGCGCGCGCGAACTCGTATTGCGTGACGGGCGCGTCGCCGACCCCGCGAAGCGGCTGCGGCGTATTGGGAAAGGCGCGCGCCAGATACTTGCCCGTCGCTCCGCCGTTATCGAGCGGCGACAGCGGCCGGCCCTCATAGGCTTCCAGCCCGCCGCGCTCGAGAACCCAGGCCGTGCGCGTGCGCGGCAGGCCGGTCTCGACATCGATCGCAGCATCGGGATCGGAATACGGGCCGGAGCAGTCATAGACCCGCACCGGCGGCTCCATGGCGGAGGGATGCACCTCGATCTCGCGATGGGGCACCTTGAGGTCGGGGGCCGCCTGCGGGCTCGTATAGAGCTTGCGCGAGCCCGGCAGCGGGCCTGTCGTGACCCTGGGCGTCTCGAACGCGGATTGATCCGTCGGCTTGTTCATGGCGCGTCGCCTCCTGTCTGTCGGGTCAGGCGGCGAAGGAAACCGGAGGGGATGGGCGGCCGGGCGCCGGCATCGTCACGGTTCCATCCCGCCGCCGGCATGACCCGGATCCGGTGATAAGGGTGACGTCTCAGCCCCGGTCAGCCCGGGACACCCCTTGGAACGTTCAACAACCACCCTGCCCGAAGATCCGGACCCTTCGCAACCGGAACCCGCGCACGGGGTGCGTCAGACTTCGGTTGACACGGTCATGTACTTTATGTTTCAAAGTACATGCAAACGCCAAACCCGGCCGGGCCGGCGGCGGCGCCACGAACCGATGTCGATCAATCCAAGGAGACCATGAATGGCCCTGAAAACCTTCCTTCCCGCCTTCGCCGCCGCCGCCGCCCTGGCCTCGGCGGGTCAGGCCCAGACGCTCACCGTCGAGCTCAGCGGCGTCCAGCCGCGCGGCGGCGTTCTCTATGTGTCGGTGCAGACCGAAAGCGAGTTCATGCAGAACAGCGGAACCGCCGGCAGCCGCATCGAGAACCCCGAGCCGGGCCGCCATGTCTTCGAATACGACGTGCCTGCAGGCCGGTACGCCGTCTCGATCTGGCATGACGATGATAATGACGGCGTCTTCGACATGAACGAATACGGCCTGCCGGCCGACGGCTGGGCGATGCATCGCGGCATGCAGCTGCGCGGCGCGCCCACGTTCCAGGACATCAGCCTCGACGTCGGCCCCGGCGGCGCGACGGTGAGCGAAAGCATGACCTACGGCCGGCCTTTCGGCGGTTAGGGCGTCCGGCGGCGGGTCCCAGCCTCAAGACCCGCCGCCGTCCTCCATCGACGGCGTGAACGTACAGGCCGCATCCATCGGCGCCGTTCGGCAAGAAATCGCCCGGAAATCGTCACGCTCTGCACTGTTGAAGCCAACGCACGCCTTCTCATCTCCCGTTCATCGAAGGCGGGCGTTGCGCCCGCCCTCAAGCAACCGCAACGGGAGCTTTGATTTATGCGCTTGAAGACTTTGATGATCACCAGCGCCGGCGCGGCGCTCCTGGCGTCCGCTCCTGCCATTGCGATCCAGCCGGACAAGCTGATGCGCCCGGACGGCGCAGAGGTCTCCATGTCCGGCACGGTGGAAACCGCAGGGCTTGAGACCTTCGGCCTGAATTACGGCGACGGCGTCGTGACCGTCGAAATGGACGACTGGGACGATGACGCCGACGCCGCCCCGCTCGAGGCCGGCGACGACGTCACGGTCTATGGCTATATCGACGACGGTTTCTACGAGGACCGCACCATCGAGGCCTCCAGCGTTTGGGAGGCTGAAAGCAACACCTTCCATTACGCCTCCGGCGCGGACGAGGAACTCGACTGGGCGCTCTACGCCAGTCCGGCGGAAGCCTGGGCCGGCCCGGGGATCACGCTGACCGGCCTTGTCGAGAGCGTCGACGGGCGGGAGTTCGTTCTCAGCCCGGCGGTCGGCTCGAACGTCGAGGTCGACACAGGCTCGATGAGCTATGACCCGCTCGACAATGAAGGCGTCCAGCGCGTCGACGAGGGCGACATCGTTTCGGTCAGCGGCCGCATGGACGAGGCGCTGTTCGACAACACCGAGCTTAGCGCCGACTCGGTGATCCTGCTGGAGAACCGCTACGGCCTCTTAGGCGCGCTCCGCGCTCGGCCCGCCTCCCCGCCCGGTCCTGCCGGGCGGGGTTTTTTGCGCGGCCCGGCCGGAAGCGGAATCAGGCGCGGAAGGGGTCCTGCATGAGGATGACGTCCTCGCGCTCCGGGCTGGTGGAGAGCAGCGCGACGGGCGCCTCGATGAGCTCCTCCACCCGGCGGACGTATTTGACCGCCTGAGCAGGCAGATCCGCCCAGGAGCGCGCGCCATGGGTCGATCCGCTCCAGCCTTCCATCGTCTCGTAGATCGGCTCGACGCGCGCCTGGTCCGCGGCCGAGGCGGGCAGGCGCTTTAGACGCTCGCCGTCGAGCTTGTAGCCGACGCAGACCTTCAGCTCGGGAAAGCCGTCGAGCACGTCGAGCTTGGTCAGCGCCACGCCGTCCAGCCCGTTGAGCCGCACCGACTGGCGCACGAGCACCGCGTCAAACCAGCCGCAGCGGCGCTGGCGGCTGGTCACGGTGCCGAATTCTTTGCCGCGTTCGCCAAGGCGCTGGCCGGTGGCGTCGGTCAGCTCGGTTGGAAACGGCCCTTCGCCCACGCGCGTGGTGTAGGCCTTCACGATGCCCAGCACATAGCCGGTGCGTCCCGGACCGACGCCGGTTCCCGCCGCAGCCTGACCGGCGACCGTGTTGGAGGAGGTCACATAGGGATAGGTGCCGTGATCGACGTCGAGCATCGCGCCTTGGGCGCCTTCAAACAGGATCTTCCGGCCCGCCTTCATGGCGCGGTCAAGCGTTCGCCAGACCGGATCAGCGTAGGGCAGGATCCTCGGCGCGATCTCCAACAGCGAGGCGGTGAGCTCGCCGGCGTCGTATTCAGGCTGGCCGAAGCCGCGGCGCAGCGCATTGTGATGATGCAGCAGGTCGGCGACGCGGGCCTTGAGCGCGCTTTCGTCCTTCAGGTCGATCAGGCGCACCGCACGCCTGCCCACCTTGTCCTCATAGGCCGGCCCAATGCCGCGCCGCGTCGTGCCGATCTTCATGCCGTCGTCGCGGTTCTCGCGCAGGGCGTCGAGATCGCGATGCACCGGAAGGATCAGGGCGGCAGTTTCAGCAACCTTCACAAGGTCAGGCGTCACGTCGACGCCCTGTCCGCGCACCCGCTCGATTTCATCGCAGAACGCCCACGGATCGACGACCACGCCGTTGCCGAGCAGGGAGAGCTTGCCGCGCACCACCCCGGAGGGCATCAGCGAGAGCTTGTAGGTGACCCCGTCGACCACCAGGGTGTGGCCGGCGTTGTGTCCGCCCT
>CAZLOV010000176.1:0-4783 GCA_964561235.1 uncultured Caulobacterales bacterium | reverse complement strand
TCTTGATGATGTCGCCGCGCACGACGGAGGCCTCGACGCCCTTGAGCACGTCCTTCAGGACGGCCGCAGGCACGCCCTCGGGGTTCTCATCGGACTGCGCGAGCGCTTCGACGGCGAGCTTCTTGGCGGCCGCGACGGCTTCCTGGCGCTCGGTCTTGTTCTTGATCTTGTAGGCCTCGCGCATCTGCGCTTCGCAGAGCTCGCGGGCCTTCGCCTCGATTGCGGAATGGTCCGGGGGCGTGAAGTCCCAGGGCTCCTTGGCGGCTTTCTCCGCCAGGCGGATGATCGCGTCGATCACGGGCTGGAAGCTCTCGTGACCGGCCACGACCGCGCCGAGCATTACGTCCTCGGACAGCTCCTGCGCTTCGGATTCCACCATCATGACGGCGTCGGCGGTGCCTGCGACCACAAGGTCGAGCGCGCTGTCGTCGACTTCCGCAACCGTCGGGTTGATCACGTATTCCCCGTCGATATAGCCCACGCGCGCCGCGCCGATCGGGCCGAGGAACGGCATGCCCGAAAGCGTGAGCGCGGCCGAGGCGCCGATCATGCCGACGATGTCGGGATCGTTTTCGAGGTCATGGCTCAGCACGGTGACGACGACTTGAACCTCGTTCTTGAAGCCGTCGAGGAAGAGCGGGCGGATCGGACGGTCGATGAGCCGCGAGGTCAGCGTCTCCTTCTCCGTCGGACGGCCTTCGCGCTTGAAATAGCCGCCCGGGATCTTGCCGGCGGCGAAGTATTTCTCCTGGTAGTTCACCGTCAGCGGGAAGAAGTCCTGACCTTCCCGCATGCTCTTGGCGCCGACGGCGGTGGCGAGCACGACAGTGTCGCCGTAGGTGACGAGGACGGCCCCGTCAGCTTGGCGCGCAACGCGCCCGGTCTCGATGGTGAGCGGGCGGCCCGCCCAGTCGATGGTCTCTTTGTGAATATCGAACATGTTCTCTCGTACGTACGGATGTCAGCCCGCCGGACCGGCCTTCCGGGCCGCGGGCCTATGAAAAACGCCGGCGCGCATCATGCGGCCGGCGTTTCGCGGAGGCGTCTAGCGACGCAGCCCCAGCTTTTCGATGAGCGCCTTGTAGCGTCCCTCGTCCTTCTTCGCGAGATAATCGAGAAGTCGGCGGCGCTGGGAGACCAGCTTCAGAAGACCCCGTCGGGAATGGTTGTCCTTCTTGTGGGTCTTGAAGTGTTCGGTCAGGTTGGAGATGCGTTCGGAAAGCACCGCCACTTGAACTTCCGGCGAACCCGTATCGTTGGTTTCGCGGGCATGTTCCTTGATCAACTCAGCCTTGCGTTCGGCCGTAATCGACATCGTCAGCTCCTAGGTCCATTGAAAAACGCGGACCGGCGACAACTTGCCCGCCCGCGCCTCGCCGATCGCCACGGCCCGTCCGTTCTCCATCGCAATCGCGGCCTTCGAATAGTCCTTGCCCCCGATCATGCGGGGGCGCCGAAGGTCGCGCAGCTCGGAAGCTCGCCGGGGAGGCAGGACGATCGGTCGTCCCTGCCTCAACTGAAAGGCTTCGTCCTCGGTCACGGCCAGGGCCGGGATGTCGTCCAGCGCGGTCTCGACCGGGAGGAGAGCCTCCAGCGGATCGCCCTTATGAACCAAATCCTCCAGCACGTCCAGCGTGACCGCCCGGTCCAGCGTGAACGGGCCGACCCGGGTGCGCCTCAGCGCGGCGACATGGCCCTCCGCGTCGAGCGCCGCGGCGAGGTCGCGCACCAGAGAGCGCACATAGGCGCCCTTGCCGCAGGTCATTTCCAGGACGGCGAGCTCAGGGTTGGACGCATCGATCAGCCGCAGGCTGTCGATGCGCACGGGGCGCGCCTCCAGCGTCACCAGCTCCCCGGCGCGGGCGAGGTCATAGGCGCGCTCGCCGTCGATCTTGATCGCGGAGAAGGCCGGCGGCGTCTGCTCGATCTCGCCGGTGAAGGCGGGCAGGGCCGCCTCGATCGCTGCGGCGTCGGGCCGCACGCCGCTGCGCGCGGTCTCCTCGCCTTCCGCATCAAGGCTGTCGGTGGAGACGCCCCAGCGAATGGTGAATCGATAGCCCTTGCCGGCCTCCTGCGCGAAGGGAACCGTCTTGGTGCCCTCGCCGAGCGCAACCGGCAGCACGCCGGTCGCCAGCGGATCGAGCGTGCCGGCATGACCGGCCTTCTGGGCGTCGAACAGCCGCCGGATCCGTCCCACCGCCTGCGTGGAGGTCATGTCGGACGGCTTGTCGAGGCAGACCCAGCCATGAACCGGCCGGCCGGACTTGCGCCGCCGGCCCATCAGTCGAGATCCCGCTTGACGCCGGGCTGGTCGAGCAGGGCGCTCAGACGCGCCGCCTCCTCGCCCCGGTCATCGGGCGTGAACCGCAGCTTCGGGGTGAACCTGAGGTCGATGCGTTTCGCCAGAGCCTTCTGAAGGAAGCCGTGCGCGCGGTCGAGCGCCTGCGCAAGCTCGGCGCGGTCGCCCTGCATCAGATCGTCGATGAGCACCTGGGCATGGCGCAGATCCGGCGACATGCGCACTTCGGTGACGGTGACCGCACGCCCGGACAGCGCAGGATCATGCAGTTCGCCTTCGGCGATGATTTCGGAGAGCGCCCGGCGGACAAGCTCGCCCGCGCGCAGCTGGCGCTGTGAGGGGGCCTTCATGATTGATACCTTCGATCAGGGCCGGGTTCGGACCGGCGAGACCGTGAATTCGAAGCCGCGGGTGATACGCGCTCGGGCCTGAGGGTTCAACCCCGGACCATGAGAACGGCGCCGATGAAGAGCAGGGCCGAACCGGCAAGCTTCTGAAGCGTGATCGGTCGCTCTTGCAGGCCGAGAACGCCGTAATGATCCATCACCATGGCCGCAATCAGCTGCGCGGCGATGAGAACGGCGAAGAACGCGCCGACGCCGAGCTTGGGCGCCGCCCAGGTGGCGGTTGAAACAAAGACCGCGCCCAGCGCGCCGCCTGCGATCCACAGATGCGGCGGAACCTTCGCCAGCTGTTCGGCGCTGGGCAGACCGGTGCGGATCGCCAGCGCGCCGGTGACCGCCAGCATGACCGCGGCGCCGGCGCTGAAGTTCGCCAGCGCGGCGCGCAGCGGGGAGCCGAGCAGGGCGGCGAGCTGGCCGTTGAACGCGGGCTGCATGGCCACGGCGGCGCCGGCGAACACCACCATGAAAAGCGGAAACAGGATTGAGGCGTTCACAAGGAACCTCCCTGGGGCTGGCCTTCAAGCTAGGGCGTGCTGACGGAAATCCATACGCATCAACGCAAACGGGCGGCCCGAGGGCCGCCCGTGCGTTGAGGGTCTCAATAGCCGGGCGCCTAGAGCGAGCGCTGCACCATCTCGACCTCGAAGCACTCGATCTGATCGCCGACCTGCAGGTCCTGATAGCCCACGAAGCCCATCCCGCATTCGGTGCCGGCGCGCACTTCCGAGACCTCGTCCTTGAAGCGCTTGAGCGTGGACAGCTCGCCTTCGTGGATGACCGTGTCGTCGCGCAGAAGGCGGACGCCGCAGCCCCGCTTGACCACGCCGTCGGTGACGCGGCAACCGGCGACCTTGCCCAGCTTGGAGATGTTGAAGACCTGAAGGATTTCCGCGTAGCCGATGAAGGTTTCGCGCTTCTCCGGGGCCAGCATGCCTTCCAGCGCGCCCTTGAGGTCGTCGAGCACGTCGTAGATGACCGAGTAGTACCGGATCTCCACGCCTTCCTGCTCGGCCAGATCGCGGGCCTGCTTGTTGGCCCGGACGTTGAACGCGATGATCGGCGCGCCGGAGGTCTTCGCCAGCAGCACGTCGCTCTCCGAGACGCCGCCGGCGCCGGAATGGATGACGCGGGCCTTCACCTCGTCATTGCCGAGCTTTTCAACCGCCTGCGTGATCGCCTCGGCGGAGCCTTGCACGTCGGCCTTCACCAGGACGGCGAGGTTCTGCACCTCGTTCTGCTGGAGGCGCGCCATCATCTGTTCGAGCGAGGCGCCGGCGCCCGGCGCGGCGACGCTCTTCTCGCGCTGCTTGCGCTGGCGATACTCGACGATGTCGCGCGCGCGCTGCTCGGTGTCGACGACGGCGAAGACCTCGCCCGGCTCCGGCGCGCCGTCCAGACCGAGGATCTCGACCGGCGTGGACGGGCCGGCTTCCTTGAGCTGCTGCCCGCGCTCGTTGACCAGCGCGCGCACCTTGCCCCACTGGGCGCCGGCCACGACGATGTCGCCGCGCTCGAGCGTGCCGCGCTTGACCAGGACGGTCGCAACCGGACCGCGGCCCTTGTCGACCTGGCTCTCGATCACGACGCCGTCGGCCTCGCGGTCGGGATTGGCCTTGAGTTCGAGCAGTTCCGCCTGGAGCGTGATCGCCTCGGTCAGCAGGTCCAGGCCCATTCTCTTGAGCGCGGAGACCTCGACGACCTGAACGTCGCCGCCCATGCGTTCGGTGACGACTTCATGCTGCAGCAGGCCGTTGAGGACGTGGTTCGGATCCGCGTCCGGCTTGTCCATCTTGTTGACCGCCACGATCATCGGGACTTCAGCCGCCTTGGCGTGATTGATCGCCTCGATCGTCTGCGGCATGACGCCGTCGTCGGCGGCCACGACGAGCACCACGATATCCGTCGACTGGGCGCCGCGGGAGCGCATCGCGGAGAAAGCCGCGTGGCCCGGCGTATCCAAGAAGGTGATCTTGTCGCCGGACTCCAGCTGCACCTGATAGGCGCCGATATGCTGGGTGATGCCGCCGGCTTCGCCCGCAACGACGTCCGTCGAGCGCAAGGCGTCGAGCAGTGAGGTCTT
>CAZLOV010000175.1:0-4857 GCA_964561235.1 uncultured Caulobacterales bacterium | reverse complement strand
AGGAAAGGCCCGCGATGATATATGCGGTTTTCCCCGCCACCAGGATCGCCCCGGCCTCGACGTCGAACTCCCACTCCCCGAAGCGCACCCGCGCCGGCCCGCGCGTCTTCGGCAGCGAGCGCCGCAGGATCGCCTGCACGCGCAGGATCAGCTCCTCGGGCTCGAAGGGCTTGGCGAGATAATCGTCCGCGCCGAGGCTGAGCCCCCTGATGCGGTCTTCCGGCTCGCCGCGCGCGGTCAGGAGCAGGATCGGCGTCTGCCGGCGCTCGCGCACGGCCTGGGTCAGCGCGAAGCCGTCCATGCCGGGCATCATCACGTCCAGAATGAGCAGGTCGAACGCCAGCGCCTCGATCTTGGCGAGCGCCCGGGCGGCGTCCGGCGCGGCGCTGACGCGATAGCCGCGCTCGCGCAGATAGCGGCTCAAAAGGTCGCGGATGCGGTCGTCGTCATCGACGACGAGCAGATGGGAGACGCGCTCGTTCATGGCTGGAGATTGGCCCCAAGCCTCATCCGGCTCAAGCGGCGGGATGCGGAGAGATCACGCGGGTTTGACCGTGATGCGTCCGCCGCGGCTTGACCGCGGGCGCCGCCCGGAATGAATAAGAATGAGCATTCCTTATTTTTGGAGCGAAACGTGGCGGCATCGGTGAAGAAGGTTTTTGGCGGCGCCTTGCTCATCACCGGCGCCTCTTCGGGCATCGGCGAGGCGATGGCGCGTGAAGCGGCGGCGAGAGGCAGCGATCTCGTACTCGTCGCCCGGCGCGCCGATCGCCTCCAGGAACTCGCGGAGGCGCTGAGCGGCCGGCACGGCGTCTCCGTGCGGACCGTGCCGCTGGACCTGACACGGCCCGGAGCGGCGGCGGCCCTGACCGATGCGCTGGGCGACACCGACGTGGGCGCAGCTGCGCTGGTCGCCGGGATGGTGATCGCCGGGCCGTTCGAGTCGCACGCGCCGGAGGAGATCGACAATCTCGTGGCGCTCAACGTCACCGCACAATTCCAGATCGCCCGCGCGCTGCTGCCCAGGCTGCAGGCGAGAGACCGCAAGAGCGGCCTGCTCTTCGTCGCATCGACGCTGGGTTACGCGCCGGTGCCGTACATGGCGCTCTACGCGGCGAGCAAGGCGTTCGTCATTTCCGGAGCGGAAGCCCTGCGCGCCGAGCTGAAGGGCGGGCGCGTCCGCATCGGCGTGCTCGCTCCCGGCGCGACCCGGACGGACATGATCGACGGCCTTGAGGCCACCATCATGTTCTCGAAACTTCCGTTTCCCATGCACCACCCGGCCCGGGTCGCGCGCGCCGGACTGAAAACGCTCGCGACAGGCGGCCATGTCGCGCCAGGGCTGCCCTACAAGCTGATGGCGTGGATGGCGCAGCACGTCATGGGGCCACGCACGGCGGCCAACAGTTTCGCCGGACTGATGAAAGGCGCGCTGCGGCGCGACTGATCAGGCCGCGCGGAGCTGGCTGAGGAAGTCGCTGACCTGCCGGCGCAGCTGTTCGGCGTGGCGGCCGAGCTCTTCGGAGGCCGCCACCACCGCCTGGGCGGACTGGCTGGCCTCGCGCGCATTGGTCAGCACGCCGTTGATGTTCTCGGTGACGGTTTCGCTGCTTCTGGCGGTGTGACCGGTATTGCGCCCGATCTCCGCGGTTGCGGCGTTCTGCTGTTCGACCGCCGCCGAGATGGAGGCGGAAACGCCCTTCACCTGCTCGATGGACTTCGACACGGTCGCGATCGCGCCGACCGCCTCCTTGACCACCGCCTGGATATTGTTGATCTGGCCGGAGATCTCGTCCGTCGCCTTCGAGGTCTGGCTTGCCAGCGCCTTCACTTCCGAAGCGACGACGGCGAAGCCCTTGCCCGCTTCGCCCGCGCGGGCGGCCTCGATGGTGGCGTTGAGCGCGAGCAGATTGGTCTGCTCGGCGACGTTCTCGATGAGGGTGACGATCTCGCCGATCTTCACCGCGGCCTGGCTCAAGCTTTCCATCGTCTCGGCGGTGCGCGCAGCCTCGGCGTAGGCGTCCGTCGAGGTGCTTGCGGCCTCGCCGGCGCGCGCGCTGATCTCCGCGATCGCCTGGGTGAGCTCGTCGGCCGCGCCAGCGACGGTGCGTGCGGTGGCGGTCGCCTCTTCCGCCGCGCTGGAGACGGTGGTGGAGGCCTGCGTCGTCTGGTCGGCGGTGTCCGCCATGGAGCGCGCCGTCGCGCTGAGCTCTTCCGACGCCGAGGCGGCGGACGCGGCGATGCCGGCGATCTGCTCGTCGAAGGTCTGCGCCACGCGGTCGAACTCGCTGCGGCGCTCTTCCTCCTGATGTTCGTAGATCGTCGACATGACGATCTCCATGTCGAGCATGACCGCCTTCACCAGTACCGAGACCGCCTGCCGCGCGTCATCGGAGGCCTTGCGCCAGTTGCCGAACGCCGAGCGGGCGCGGCGCGCGTCGAGCACCGCCTCGATCAGGCCCATCATCAGGAAGTTGTAGCCGCCGAAATACCACTCCGGCTTGAGCTTCAGATTGGCGTGCGCCTTGCCGATCGCGCGCACGGAGCGCTCGTATTCATGGTCGAAGCGCGCGTCTGCAATGCGCAGCCAGTGCTGGAGCTGCTTCTCCTTCGCATGCATCACATGCGCGTCGGAATGGAAATGATCGAACGCTTCCGGCCATTCGCGCATGTGCGCGTAGAACTGGTCGAGAATGGCCGGAAACCGGTCCTCGATCACCGGCTTGAGGCTGCGCAGCGTGTCCATGTCGCGCTGGCCGAACTGCATGAACGCCATGCGCTTCTTGAAATCGATGTTGCTCATGATCCCCGGCCCCGATGGCGACGCGTATATGCCGCCACCCTTCAGTGAGTCCGGTTAATGACGTGTCACCGACGAGGCGCGCGCAGGCAGGCGATTGCACGCTCTAGCTGCGGCGCAGGGACGCGGACAGATAGGCCCAGCCCGTCCAGGCGCTCAGCGCCGCAACGAACCAGACGCCGCCGACCCAGTAGAAGAACCAGCGCGACACGTCGGTCTGGCCGAAAAGGATCAGGGCGAAGGGCAAGGCGATGACGACCATTTCCGCCGCCGTCTTGGCTTTGGCGGCTTCCGTCACGACCAGCGCCTGCGCCTTCGCGCCGCGCGGCCGCAAGCGGAGCAGCGTCACGGCGGCGTCGCGCAGGGCGATCACCGCCACCGGCAGGACGAGCCAGGCCATCCAGCCGGAAATCACGCAAAACGCGAACAGGTAAGACAGCACCAGCACCTTGTCGGCGATGGGATCGAGCAGCGCGCCCAGCGCGGTTCGCGCGTCGAGGCGGCGCGCCAGCCAGCCGTCGAGCCCGTCGGAGACGGCGGCCAGCACGAAGACGAGCCCGGCGGTCAGCCCCAGACGCTGGGCGTCGGCCTCCGTCGCCGAGGATGCGCTGGACAGCAGCAGCCATGCGCCCACCGGCCCTGCAAGAAGGCGGAGCATGGTCACCAGATTGGGCATGGCGCGCATCATGACCGGCCTCAGGCGGTGTCCTGGAAATGATCGTATATCCGCCGCGCGAGGGCTGCGGAAACACCCTCGACGGCTTCGAGATCGGCGAGATTGGCGCGCGCGACCGAACGTGCGGAGCCGAAATGCGCCAGCAGCGCCTTCTTGCGCGCCGCGCCGACGCCGGGAATGTCGTCCAGCGGGTTCTCGGAAATCTGCTTTGCGCGCTTGGCCCTGTGACCGGTGATGGCGAAGCGGTGGGCCTCGTCGCGCAGGCGCTGCAGATAGTAGAGCACCGGATCATTGCCCGGCAGGCGGATGGGCGGCTTGCCTTCGACGTAGAACACCTCACGGCCGGCGTCGCGGTCCGGCCCCTTCGCCACCGCGACGATGGCGACGTCCGTCACGCCGATTTCGCGCGCGGTCTCCATGACCGCCGAGAGCTGTCCCTTGCCGCCGTCGATGAGCATGAGGTCGGGTACGGCTGCGCCGTTCTCGCGCTCTTTCGCCAGCCGCTTCAGCCGGCGCCTCAGCATGGCGCGCATCATCGCGAAGTCGTCGTCGGTGCGCGCGTCCTCGCCGGTCATGTTGAAACGGCGATAGCTCGTCTTCTCGAAGCCTTCCGGCCCGGCGACGATCATGGCGCCGAGCGCGTTGGCGCCCTGGATGTGGGAGTTGTCGTAGACCTCGATGCGCTCGGGCGGCTTGGGCAGGTTGAACGCCCTGGCCACGCCGGAGAGCAGCTGGGTCTGGGATTTGGTCTCGGCGAGCTTGCGCCCGAGAGCTTCCCGCGCGTTGCGCTCGGCCTGCTCGACAAGCTGGCGCTTGGCGCCGCGCGCGGGGCGCCGGACGACCACCTGCCGCTCCGCGCGCAGGCTCAGCGCCTCGGCCAGAAGCGCTGCGTCGGCGGGTTCGTGACTGACGAGGATTTCTTTCGGCGCAGGCTTGTCCTCATAGAACTGGGCGAGGAAGGCGGCGATCACCTCGCCCGGCTCGGCGTCGGCCTCGTGACGCGGATAAAGCGCGCGGTTGCCCCAGTTCTGGCCGGCGCGGAAAAAGAAGATCTGGATGCAGGTCTTGCCGCCCTCCTGCCAGGCCGCGATGACGTCGGTTTCGTCCAGCCCCTCGACATTCACGCCCTGGCTGGCGGTCACCGCCGCGATCGCGCGGATGCGGTTGCGCAGCTTGGCGGCCTTTTCAAACTCGAGCGCATCGGCGGCCTGCGTCATCTCCTCCTGCAGGCGCTCGCGCAGGCGATTGGACCGCCCGCGCAGAAACTCCACGGCCTCGTCAACGAGCGCGTCGTATTCCGCCGGTTCGACGAGCCCCACGCACGGGCCGGCGCAACGCTTGATCTGGTACAGCATGCAGGGCCGGGTGCGGCCCTCATAGA
>CAZLOV010000174.1:0-4912 GCA_964561235.1 uncultured Caulobacterales bacterium | reverse complement strand
ACAGGATCGGCGGCTCGAGCAGCACCGCTCTTGCAATCGCCAGCCGTTGTCGCTGCCCGCCGGAAAGGTTGTCACCACCTTCTGCGAGAATCGTGTCGTATCCGTGCGGCAGGTTCATGATGAAATCGTGCGCGTCCGCGGCCTTGGCTGCGGCTTCGATCTCGTCGTCGGTCGCGCGCAGGCGGCCGAAGGCGATGTTGGCGCGCACGGTGTCGTCAAACAGGGTGACGTCCTGGCTCACCAGCGAGACGGCGTTGCGCAAGGACGCCAGCGTGGCGTGCGCGATGTCCTGTCCGTCGATCGTCACGCGCCCGGCGCGCGGATCATAAAGCCGCGGGATCAGGTTGATCAGGGTTGACTTGCCCGAGCCGGACGGCCCCACAAGGGCGACGGTCTCGCCGGGCGCAGCCTCGATGGTGACGTGGTCAAGCGCGCTGGCGCCGGGCTCGTAGCCGAACTCCACCGTCTCGAAGCGCACTGCGCCGCCCGACAGCCTCAGCGGCTGCGCGTCCTCGGCCTCCACCAGTTCGGGCTGTTCGTCGAGCACCTGGAAGACCCGGTCGAGCACGGCCAGGCCTTCCTGGATCACGCCCGACAGCGAGCCGAGCGCGCGCGCAGCCGGGCTCATCACCAGCACCGCGGCGATGAAGCCCAGCAGGTCGGAGAGGTCCGCCGCCCCGCTCATCGCTCGCCAGCCCGCGACCGCGAACACCGCCGACAGCGCGACGCCGGCGGCGAGTTCCATCACCGGTTCGATGCGCGCACGCTGGCCGACCATCGACAGCACCAGCCTGAACCGCTCCATGAAGGTCCGCTTGGAGCGTTCCTCGGCATAGGCTTCGAGCGCGAAGGTCTTCACCATGCGCGCGCCGGAGAAGCTTTCTTCAAGAAAGCTCGTCACATCGCCCATCTGGGTCTGCATCTCGGTGGAGCGCTTGCGGATCGCCTTGCCGATGCGAAGAACGGGCTGGCCCGCCAGCGGCAGGATGAGCAGGACCAGCACGGCCAGCGCCCAGTCGAGCCAGATCATCCAGCCGATTGCGCCGATCACCATGAAGAGGTCGCGCGTCAGATTGTTCGCCGCGCGGATCAGGCTCTCGCGCAGCATGGTGATGTCATTGGTGAAGCGCGAAATGAGCCCGCCCACCGGCTCGCCCTGCAGGCGCGCGAAATCCGCAGCGATCAGCCGGCCGTACATCGCGGTCTGCAGGTCGCGCATGATTGCAAGCGCCAGCCGGTTGGTGGCCAGCGTCTGCCAGTAGAGCGAAAGCGAGCGGATCGCGACCAGCGGCAGGATCAGCGCGGCGGGCAGCCAGATCAGCCGCCAGCTTCCCTGCGAGGTCAGTTGCGGGTCTTCCAGCAGGTCGCCGGAGAATTTCACGACCCAGGCGTAACTCGACCCCGCCGCCGCCGTGACGGCGGCGAGCAGCGTGGCGAGCAACAGCAGCCGCCAGCGCGGCGCGATCCAGTCGCGCCACAGCCGCGCGATCAGAGCGCGGCTTCTCGCCGGAGGCGGCGGCGCGGGAGGGACGGGTTCCGGGGTCAGTGCGCGTGATCGTCTTCGTCAGCCGGATTGAGCAACCGGTGAGCGTGAATCACGAAATAGCGCATGTGGGCGTTGTCCACAGTACGCTGCGCGGCGGCCTTCCAGGCGTCGCGCGCGGAGGCGTAGTCGGCGTAGGCGCCGACGAATTCGACCTTGTCGAGGTCCTTGAACTCACAGGCGTTCGGCCCGACGTCCTTCAGCTCGCCGCCAATGACGAGGTGAAGCAGCTGCTTGTCCGGGCCGGACTCGGAGGCGGGCTCGCTCATGGGGTCATCCCTGTTCGCTGAGAAGGCGCTTTAATAGCAGCGCATGAAGGGCGGGACCAGCCGCAAGCGGCGGCGGCTGGCGCGGCGGATCCAGATCATATCGCAGCGCATCGCCGGCATTGCTCGTGATCCGCCCGCCAGCCTCCTCGATCAGCAGATGGCCGGCGGCGAGGTCCCAGTCCCACTTCGCGCGCACCGCTACGACCGCGTCGTACTCGCCCGAGGCGGCGAAGGCGAGGCGCAGGGCTGCCGAATTCACCGCCACCGCGTCCGCGCCCATGTCGCGGAGCGTGGTAAGCCGGCCCGGATCGCCGAGAATTCTCGCACCCTCGACGCTGTCGGTTTCACTGACGCGCATGCGCGATCCGTCTCGGTAGGCGCCGGCGCCAAGCGCGGCGGCGTAAAGCGTCGCGCTCGAGGGGTCGTAGATCGCCGCCGCCACCGGCCGGCCGGCTTCGATGACGGCGACGGACACGGCGAATTCCGCGCGGCCTTTCACATAGGCGCGCGTTCCGTCGAGCGGATCGACCACGAAGGCGCGCGCGCGGGCGAGCCTTGAGCGGTCGTCGGCGGTCTCCTCGGAGAGCCAGCCGTAATCCGGACGCACGCTGAGCAGGCGCTCCTTCAGCAGGGCGTCTGCGGCGAGATCGGCTTCGCTGACCGGATCGCCGGGCGCCTTGCTCCAGACGCGCACGGTGCGTTCGCGGAAGGCGAGAGCAAGTTCGCCGGCCTCCTGCGCCGCGCTTGAAATGAGTTCGAGATCGGCGTCAGCGTCCGCCAATGGTCAGTCCGTCCACAAAAACGCTCGGCGCGTTCGTCGAGCCCCGGAACTCCAGATCGTCGGCCGGCTCCAGCCGCGCGTAGATGTCCAGCAGATTGCCCGCAACGGTGATTTCGCTCGTCGGACCCGCGATCTCGCCGCCAACGACATGAAAGCCCGCCACGCCCACCGACCAGTCGCCGGTGTTGGCGTTGAGCGACGGTCCGAACATCTCCATGACGATCACGCCGTCGGCCATGGACTTCACGAAGTCCTCGCGCGCCGTCTCCCCGGGCGCGAGGTGGACGTTGGAGGTGGAGACCCCCGGCGCCCCGCCGAGCCGGGCGCTGGCGTGACCGGTCGTTTCCAGGCCGAGCTGGCGCGCGGAGGCGGCGTTGAGGAGCCAGGTCGTCAGAACGCCGTCCTCGATCAGGGCGGCGGGCCGCACCGGCGCGCCCTCTCCGTCATGGGCGCGGCTGGCCTGACCCCAGGCACGCAGCGGATCCTCGATCACGTCGATACCTTCAGAGAAGATGCGCTCGCCCAGCTTGTCGCGCAGGAAGGACACCCCGCGCGCCACGGAGGGTCCCGAAATCGCGCCGAGCAGCGACCCGATGAACGTCCCCGCCACCCGTTTGTCGAACAGAACCGGACGCTTGCCCGAGGCGATCTTCTCGGAGCCCAGCCGGGCCACGGCGCGCTCTGCGGCGATGCGTCCGATTTCCTCGGGCGACTTCAGATCGGAGAGGCGGCGTTTGCTGTCGCTCTCATAGTCCCGCTCCATGAAGTCGCCGCGCTTCGCCACCGGCGCGACGCCGAGCCCGCGGCTCGAGGACAGCCGCGTGCCGACAAAGCCATTCGAGGCGACAAGCGCGCCGGCGCGTGCGCCCACGCTCGCCCCGCAGCCGGCGATCTGGACGATTTCGGGCAGCGACCGCGCTGCGGCCTCAAGCTTCAGGGCGGTCTCCTCCAGCGCGACGGCGTCCCAGTCCGGCGCGTCGTACATTTCGATTTCGGGGATCGACCGGGCGAGTTCGCCGCTGTCCAGAAGGCCCGCATACGGGTCTTCAGGCGCCGCTTTCGCCATGGCGACCGCGCGCTCGACGGCGAGCCGGCGGCCGTCCTCGGAGAGATCCGAGAAGGCCACGCCCGCCTGGCGTTTGCCGACGAGCACGCGAAGGCCGGCGTCAATCGATTCGGAGCGTTCGATTTCCTCCAGCGCGCCGTCGCGCACGCTCGCTTCGAGCGCGCGGCTTTCCGACAGGCTTGCATCAGCGGCGTCCGCGCCTGCGGCGAGCGCGCGCTTGACGAGATCGTCGGCGATGTCGGCGAGCCGGACCGGATCGGGCGCGGCGGCGTGTTGTGCGGGGAGGGGCTTTGTCATGCCCGGGCTATAGCGCTTCGCCGAGCCCTTGTGCAATGGAGCCTTCGGTCAGGCTTCAGGCGGGGGCAAGGTCGCAGCGTGGCGAATGGCGCCGGCGAGCTTTTCGGGATCTTCCGCGCCGGATACGGCGAACTGGCCGTTGAAGATGAAACAGGGCACCGCCTGAACGCCCAGCGACCGGAAGAACCCTTCCTCTTCCCGGACGGCGTCAGCATCGCGATCGGTTGCGAGCAGATCGGCGACGACGGATGAATCGAGGCCTGCATCGGCCGCCGTCGCCGTCAGCACGGCTGGGTCGCCGATATCCTCGCCGGCTTCGAAGAAGCGCTTGAACAGAAGCTCGGCGACCGCCTCGCCTTTTTTCTGGCCGCGCGCCCAGCGGATCAGGCGATGCGCATCCAGCGTGTTGGGCCGGCGCCTGACTGCGTCGAAGTTGAAATTGATTCCGGCGTCAGGACCGGCCGCTTCGAGATGATCGCGCATCATCTTCCAGCGTTGGGCATGCTCGCCGGAGAACTTCTTGGCCATGTAGTCGCGATAGGGCGCGCCCTCGCGCGGCAGCTCCGGATCGAGCTGGAAGGGCCGCAGGACCGTTTCCACCGCGACATCGGGCGCCAGCAGGCGGGCGGCCTCGAAATAGCGATGGCCCAGCCAGCACCAGGGACATACGACGTCCATGATGATGTCGACGGAGACGGGGTTCGGGTTGGCGGGCGCGGCGTCTGTCATGGCGCGACGCTAACGCGCCGCGGCGGGGAGCGGAACCGTCAGGCCGTCGCGTCGAGAAGCTGGGCGGTGAGTTCGTCGGCCGCCCGGATCGACGTCGCCGCCGCGCTCGCCTGCTGGCGGGCCTGGATCAGATCGACTGCGCCCTGGACAAAGTCGCGGTCGGAGAAATCCTGCAGGCCGGACGGCGCGCGGTTGCGGCCGTCGGCGGCCGCGCGCCCGTTCTCCGC
>CAZLOV010000173.1:0-5015 GCA_964561235.1 uncultured Caulobacterales bacterium | reverse complement strand
GACCGAGGCGAGGATGTTCTCGTCGTCGTCGACGAGGGCGATCGTGGTCATGCGGGCGGGCTCCCCAGCGGCGCTTCGTGTGACAGGACCCCAGACAGGCCGTTAAACACGACCTTAGTAGGGCGGGAACGCGGCGGCAAAGCGCAACCCGCCCTTAAGAGCCTTCGGTCATTATTCCATTTCCGAAAACCACGGTGGCGGGCCGCGATGACGCGCAAACCGGTGCATTATGAGGTGTTTCTCAAGAAACACCGCAAGAGCGACTGGACGCTTTTCGAGGCGCGCGACGAGCGCGAGGACGCGCTGGAGATCGCCCGCGCCCTGCTCAAGCGCCACGCCGCCGGGTCGGTCCGGGTCACGCGCGAGCAGTATGACGAGGCGGCGCGCATCTTCCGCACCGTGCCGATTTTCGAGGGCGGCGCAGACCAGTTCACCGACCCGAAGGAAAAGACGGGCGAGGCGTCGCTGCCGTGCGTGACGCCGGCGGACCTGTTCGGCGCCGCGGCGCGCGACACCATCCGCCGCGTGCTCTCGGGCTGGTTCGAGCGCAAGCAGGTCTGTCCGCTGGAGCTGATGAACCGGGCGGATCTCGCCGAGGACCTCGACGGGTCGGACAAAGACCTCCAGCACGCCATCCAGAAGGTCGCCATCGCGCGCGCCCAGAACTCCGACGCCTCCGTGCACGCCTATGTGCGGCTGCTCAACGATCTCAGCGAGAAGGCGATCGCCCAGGTGCGCCGCGAAGCGCGCGCGCGCAACGCCATCGCCCCGGCGAAGGACGATTTCGCAGCCGCCGCCTCACGCATCGTCGCGGAGGGCACGCCGGAGCGGCGGCTTCAGGCGGTGATCGCGGAAAAGCTCAAGGACGCCGACACGATCGGACGCAAGGCGGTGCGCCTGCTCGACATGCTCGACACCCTGCCGGGGGATCCCGAAACCCGCGCCTTCGCGCTCTCGCAGGTGGATCTGTTCCTGTCGGAGATCCTGAGCTTCGACAAGGCGATGGAGCATCTCATCGGCAAGTGTCGCGATCTCGGCGACCATATCGAACGCCTGACCGCCGTCTATGAAGGCGTCGCGAGCCATTCCAACATCGCAGGCGCGCCCGACGGCGCGCGCCGCCTCGCCGACAAGATGGCCGAACTCGACCACACGCGCGCGGAGATCGCCCGGCGCATTCTCGAAACCCTGCGCAGCCCGAAACGGCTCAAGCCCGAAAGCGTGTTCGACGAGATCAGGCTCGCCCGCGCGCTCGCCCAGCGGCTGATTGCAGCCTCGGGCCGCGACCTCGCCCCGCAGGCGCTCGTGGAGGCCTTCACACACCGCTCCGCACGGCTCCTCTCCCCGGAGATCATCGACGAGGCGCTCGCAGGCGCGGAGGCGCCCCCCGAACAGATCGAGCGCCTGCTCGCCATGGAGGACAATCTCGTCGGCGCCGCCAACAAGACCAAGCTTGCAGGTTACGTGCGCAGCCGGCTCGCCGGACAGGCCGCGCAAAGCTGGTTCTGCCGCGGTCCGGGCCAGCCCCTGGAGCGCCTCGGCCGCCTTGCCGCCCTGCAGCGCCGGGTGGAGGCGGGTACGTTCGACGCCAAGGACAAGGCGGAACTCTCCGAGGTGATCGACGCCACCGGCGTTGCGGTGCTTGACGACACCAAGGTGCTCGACCGGATCACGAAATCGGGACGTCCGGCGCTCGAACAGGCCTCCGCGCTGCTCAAGCTCGCCGTCCAGGGGCTCCTGCCCCAGGGACGCAGCAGCGCGTATGCGCATGATCTCGCCGGCCGCCTGCTGGCCTCTGACGAAGGCCGCGCGGAAGCCGCCGCCCCCGGCGCCGGTCCGGCCCTTGCGGCGCTACAGACCCTGCTCGCCCAGGCCGGCGCGCTGACGGAGAAAAGCCCGCCGCCGAAAAGCGATGCGGACGGGGACGCGGAATCCGCCGCCGCGTGAGCGTCTAGCGGTCGCGGCTGAGACCGGCGGCCTTGATGCGCGCGTCGTACTCGGCCAAGCGCGATTGCGCCTCGGCGCCGAGCTCATGCAGATAGCGCCAGGAGAATATCCCGCTGTCATGGCCGTCGTCGAAGACGAGGCGGACGGCGTAACGACCGACCGGCTCGGCCCTGTCGACGCCGACCGCGCGCTTGCCCGGCACGAGGCGCTTCTGGTGGGCGGCGTGGCCCTGCACCTCCGCCGACGGGCTTTCCACGCGCAGAAGCTCGTAAGGAATGTCGAACACCGACCCGTCGTCGAAGGCGGCGCGCAGGGTGCGCGCGCCGCGCTGGAAGGTCAGGCGCTCCGGCCAGGGCTGCGCCATCGGCTCAGCCCGCGTCCTCGTCGAGCGAGCGCGCCTCTTCAGGCAGCATGATCGGCACGCCCTCCCGGATCGGATAGGCGAGCCGGGCCTGCTTGGAGATCAGCTCCTGCGCCTCGCGGTCATAATCCAGCGGCCCGCGGGTGACGGGGCAAACGAGGATTTCCAGAAGCTTCGGATCGACGCTCGCGCGGCGCGGCTTGCCGGAAGCCCCGGTTACGGTCTCAGCGTCTTCTGGCGTCTCAGTCATGGCGGAGTTCTGGCATGAAAACTCAGGCCTGGTCGAGATGTTCGCTCATCATCGCCGCGAGCGTGCTGACGCGTTCGGCGGGATCGGCGGCTTCGAGCAGCGCCTGCTTGGCGACGGGATCGAAGGGCGCGGCCATGGCAACCTTGTCGGCGACCGCCGTCAGCGGGGCGCGCTCGACGCTGTCCCAATCCGCCTGGAGGCCCGCGCTGGCGAAGAAATCCCTGAGCAGCCGCAAGAACGCGTCGCGGTCCACGCCGGGGGCAAGCGGCTGCGGGGAGAGATCCGGTTCGAAGCCGCCATAGTCGGCCCGCGCGATGCGATACGGCGCAGGCGCGTCCAGCTCTTCTGCGATCCGGAAACGCGTCACGCCCTCGAGCACGATCAGATAGCGGCCGTCATCGGTCTCGGAGAAGCTTGCGATGCGTCCCGCCGTCCCGATCGAGGCCAGCGCGGGGCGCTCGGACGAGCCGCCTTCGGTCGGCTGCACGATGGCGACATAGCGGTCGCCGTCCATCGCGTCGTCGATCATGTTGAGATAGCGCGGCTCGAACACGTTGAGCGGCAGCGCTTCTCCGGGCAGCAGAATGCAGCCCCGGATCGGGAACAGCTTCAGATCGGCGGGCGGTTCGATGCCGTCGGTCATGCCAGCCTTGCGGGTCTCCTGCAGCGGGTGAGCGCTGTCATCTAATGCGCGCGGACCTGACCGCCAGCCTAGACGAACAGCACCGAGGAAAGTTTGCGGCGGCCCTCGCGCGCAACCGGCGAGGAAGGCCCGGCCGCATCGAACACCTTGAGCAGCAGCGTCCGCGCGGCTTCGCCGTTCCAGTCGCGCTCTGCGGCGATGGAGGCGATGAGCGCATCCGCCGCGCCCGACAGATCGCCCGACGCGATACGCGCGCGGCCGAGTTCATAAAGCGCCTCCGCGCCGCCGGATTGCGCCGCGGCTTCCGCGGTGGCGAGGTCTTTCGCCCCGCCGATCTCGGATTGCAGCGCGATGGCGGCGTGCACGCCGGCGATGGCGGGATGGCTTTTCTTCGGCTCCGGCGCCTGGTCGAGAAGCGCTTTGGCCTGGTCTTCATCGCCCGACGCCAGCGCGACGCGCGCCAGCCCGCCCAGCGCGTCCATGTTCTCCGGATCGGCCTGGATGAGCTGGGCGTAGATCTGGCCAGCCCCGCCCAGATCGCCGGCCGACAGCGCAGCGTCCGCCTGGGCGAGCAGCGCCTCGGCGTCGACCGCCGGCGCCTCGCCGGTGAGGCGGCTGATGAATTCCTTCACCTGGCTTTCCGGCAGCGCCCCCATGAAGCCGTCGACGGGCTGGCCGTTCTGGAAGGCGATCACGGCGGGGATCGACTGGATGCGCAGCTGACCGGCGACGCCGGGATGCTCGTCGATATTGATCTTCACCAGCCGCACCTTGCCGCCCGCCGCGCGCACGGCGTTCTCGATGACGGGACCGAGCTGCTTGCACGGGCCGCACCACGGCGCCCAGAAATCCACGAGGACGGGCGTCTGACGCGAGGGCTCGATCACGTCCTCCATGAAGCCGGCGTCGGAGCCGTCCTTTACGAGGCCGCCCGGATCGCCTGCAGGGCCGGGCTGATGGGAATTGAGGGCGCGTCCGTCGGGGCCGATCATCGTCATGGCCGAAACGCTCCTTGCTGGGATGTTGCCTGAGCCCTTAGGTGGACCGGACAGCGCCGCGGCGCAAGCGCGGCGCGGCTCATTCCTCCGCCGGGACGGACGAGGAGAAGTCCACGATCTCCGGCTCGCGGCCGAGCAGAGCGAGAAAACGCAGCATGTCCGCGCGCGAGATCGCGGTGGTCGCGTCATTGCGCAGCGGATGGAAGTTCAGCGGATCCTGCGCCATGAGCGCCGCATCCAGAATGAAGCGCACCCGCCGGCCGGGATCGTTGACAAGGGCGAAGGCGGTCACCGATCCCGGTGTGACGCCCAGCGCCTCCTCCAGCAGGTCCGCCTTTGCGAAGGACAGCCGCCCGCAGCCCAGCATGCGATGGACCTGATTGAGCGGAACATTGGTGGACTGCAGCGCGGAGATGAGGACAAGCGCGCCCTTCCTGTCCTTGAGGAAGAGGTTCTTGGTATGCCCGCCGGGCATGTGGAGCTTGAGATCGCGCCCCTCCTCCACGGTGAAGATCGGCGGATGGTCATGCGTGCGCGTCGCGATGCCCGCCAGGTCCAGCCAGGCGAGCAGGGCCTCGCGCGTAACGGGCGGAGAGGGAGGGGCGGACGCGTTCATGCGCCTTTGGATGGCAGGCGCGGCGGCGGGTTTCAAGCGCGTCGCAAGCGCTGCATCGCGGCGCGGAAGCGCTCTTGCCAAAGCCCGGTCGATGCGCCATACACCACGGCCTTGCGGCGGATAAGCCGCACCCTGTCACGCAGGTTTGAGCGGGCGTAGCTCAGGGGTAGAGCACAACCTTGCCAAGGTTGGGGTCGTGA
>CAZLOV010000172.1:0-5030 GCA_964561235.1 uncultured Caulobacterales bacterium | reverse complement strand
AGCAGCGGAATCATAATCCGCGTGTCGGGGGTTCAAGTCCCTCCTCCGCTACCAATTTCCGCCTGCGTTCGAACATCGGCCTTCGGCACGTCCCTTGCGTCGAGCCAAGCGCGCGTGCCGGCGCAGGACGGGGAGAAGGGCATGGCCGTGGCCAAGAAACGCGATGCGAGCAAGGCCGGTATCTGGGGCGGGATCGCAGGCGGGCTCTGGTCCTGCCTTGCGGCGATCTACAGCCAGCCGGAGGCGGCGAACCATTTCGAACGCATCGGCAATGTCGCCGGCGAGACGGCGGCGGGCTTCATCATGTTCGCGGTCATCGCGGGCGGTCTGGTGAGCGCGCGCAACATCATCTCCGGGGCGGACGACGACGATCCCGCGGATTTCACCGGCGCCTGACGGCGCCGCGCCGGGCCGCCGCGCCGGAACAGGCGCTCATTTGCGCCGTTGCGTCGGCCGGTCAGGCCGCTTCCAGCCCGTCGGCGTCGTCCGGGCCGAGGCTCGCGGCGAAATCCGGCAGCAGGACCAGCGCATCCTCAACGCGCATCGGACCCTGCTTGTTGCGCCGCCAGAACTTCCAATAGCTCGCAACGTGCTGGACCGAGGCGAGGTCTTCGCCGATCTGCAGGAAGAGCGCGGGCGCGCTGAGCAGGAAGTTCTTCAACGCCGCGGCGTTGCCGTTGCGCGCGAAGTCCTCGAACTCGGTGTTGTAGCTTTCGATGACGCCGCGCAGACGCTTCCAGCGGCCGCGGGCGGCCAGGATGATCTGCTGCTTGGTGTGGTCGAGATAGCCCTGTTCGTCGCCGCGGCATCCCACGAAGCGAAGATCCTTCACGTCGGAGAGGAACCCCAGGAAAGCCTTGTAGATCTCGTCTGAAGACCAGCTGTAGTACAGAACGCCCTTCCAGCCGAACATGCCCTGCCGGTATTCGTCGTCGGACAGCCGCAGCGAGCGCTGTAGCACGCGCAGGTTCTCGCTCGTTTCATCCGACAGCAGCACGGCGGCGAGCTTCTTGGCCTGCGGGGAGACGCCGGCGGTGGATCCGCCGAACGCCATCGCCACGAGAATGTCGACCTGGGAGGCGACGAAATCCGTCATGCGCCGGATTTCGTCCTCGGACGCCTGGAAGAAGCAGGGCGCGATGACGTCGCCGCTCTGGCGGAAGCGTTCGGAGAGCAGATAGGGGTCGAAGCTGGGCAGCTCGGCGAGCGCGCGCAGCCGCTGGAAGTCCCGCGTCAGCGCGCCGCGCGAGGCGCTCTCGCCGAGAAACTCGGCCAGCTGGCGCTCGAAATGCTCGTTCTCAACGAAGATGCTCATCCCGCCCAGGTCGAGATCCTCCACCGAAAAGGGGAAGATGATCTTCGTCGCCGTCAGCCGGTCGGCGTTGAGATACTGGCGCTCCCACGGACGCACCGAGTGCTTGACGATGAAGGTCTCAAGCAGGCGCGGATGGTTGAAGATCGGCGCCTTGCGGTAGTCGGGCTCGTTGCGGTGCTTTTCGCGAATGCCCACGAGATCATAGACGCGCGAGGTCGATCCGCCCTTGCGCAGCATCTTGAGATCGCCGTGCTTGCCTGAATTGCTCATCCGCCCCGTCCGCGTTTTCTGCGCATTGATGCCGGGAGCATAGCGGCGCGTGATTAAACCCACGTTTATGCATGGCTGCTCTGCATCAGTTAAGTGTTTCAATATTTGTTAGGTGAATCCGGCGAAACTCTCAGCCGACAAGTCCAGACCGGCGTCTCGTCCGGTCCTTTCGGCAAGAGGATCGCATGTTTTCCAAGATGTTCGCTTCGGCCGCCCTTTTTGCGGCGGCGTTTTCCGGGATCGCGCACGCTGAGACCACGCGCCGCGATCTGGAGGTGATCGGCCGCGCGCTCGGCTTCATGGAGGGCGCCTCCGGTTCCGACCGGGTCGTCGCCATCGTCCATGCCGGCGACGCTGCGGCGGAGGCCGAAGCGGTCGCCGCTCTGCTTGGCGGCGGGCTTTCGGCCGGACGGCTGACGCTGACGGGCCGGGTGGTCGAGGCGGGCGACGCCGCCGGGCTGCAGGGCGCCGATGCGGTGCTGCTGCTCGGCTCGGCTGCAGGCGACGCAGCCCTCGGACAGGCGGCGGCTTCCGGCGGCCGGCTGACGGTTTCCACGGAGGTGGGCTGCGCGACGGCGGGCGTCTGCGTCATGGCGGTCCAGTCGGAACCCAGCGTGCGCATCGTCGTCAACCGGGCTGCGGCGAACGCCGCGGGCGTCGGCTTCGACGCGGCCTTCTCCCTGATGATTGAAGAAATCTGAGCGGCGGCTCTTAGGACAGGACCTTACCCATGAAATCGACCCAACTCTTCGCCGCCTCCAGCGTGCTTGCGCTCGGCGGTCTTTCCGCGGCCTCCGCCCAGTCCATCGACTACGCCATGCTCCAGGAGCTGTTCGGCGAGCCGGTCACCGCCGGCGCGACCGGCGCGCCGCAGCGCGCCTCCGACGTGCCCGCCTCGATGGAGATCATCACCGCCGACGACATCGCGCGCTATCCGGAACTCGACATCCCGGGGATCCTGCGTCACTTCACCGGCGTCGAGGTCAACCGCTACGCCTTCGGCCAGGCCGACGTCGCCATCCGCGGGTATTCGCAGCCCTACCAGCCGCGGCTTCTGGTGCTGGTCAACGGCCGCCAGGTCTATCTGGACTTCTACGCCTTCACGAGCTGGGCCTCGCTGCCGGTTCAGCCTGGCGAAATCCAGCAGATCGAGGTGATCAAGGGTCCGCAATCGGCGCTCTACGGGTTCAACGCGGTCGCCGGGGTGATCAACATCATCACCCGCGACGCGGCGGCGGGCGACTACGCCGCAGCCGATCTCCAGCTCGGACAGAATGATTACGGCCTCGCCTCCTTCGCGGCCGGACGCAGCTTCGGCGAGCGCGCCTCCGCGCGCATCTCGCTTGGCTATTCGGAGGCTTCCGAATTCGACACCGGCCCGCGCGGCGGCGACACGCCGTTCATTCCGGGCACGGAAAGCTTCCTGCGCGGAGCCCCTGTCGAGCGCTTCCAGGCGGCGCTTGCGGGCGGCTACCGGCTGACCGACAAGGTGCGCGTGACCGGCGAACTCACCTACGCCGCCACCGAACAGCCGGAGTTCCTGCCGTTCTACACCTATTACAGCACGGACCTTGAGACCTTCTCGGCCTCCGGCGCGCTGGAGGCGGATACGCGCTATGGTCTTGTCACCGCGCGGCTCTACCAGAACCAGGCGACCTACAGCTTCGTCGGCTCGCCGACCGGCCTCGCCGCTGACCAGGAACTCGAGAACACTGTTACGGTCTTCCAGCTCCAGGACCTCTTCAAGGTCGGGACCGCAAACACGTTCCGCGTCGGTTTCGAGTTCCGCCGCAACGAGATGCCCTCGACCGCCACGGCGGGACAGGGCGATCTGTCCTACGACGTCTTCTCCGTCTCCGGCATGTGGGACCGCAAGCTCACCGATACGCTCAACGCCACGCTGGCGCTGCGCTATGACGACCTGACGCTCGAGCGCAGCGGCGAGCTCGATCCGGCGCTCTTCCCCTTCACCTCGGCGGATTACGACCAGTCGCTGGGCGAACTCAGCTACAACGCCACGCTCGCCTGGCGGCCGGACCGCCAGACGGCCGTGCGCCTGTCGGCGGCGCGCGGCGTTCAAACGCCGTCCCTGGTGGAATACGGCTATGTCCAGGCCACCACGCTTGGCGGTCTGCCGGTGGCGATAGCGGGCGATCCGCGTCTCGATCCGACGATCGTGACGAGCTACGAGCTCGCCTTCGACCGCGCCCTTCCGCACGGCGTGCAGCTCCGCTCGGCGCTCTTCTATTCGGAGACGCAGGACTACAAGGGTCTCTTCGCCGCCGTTCCCGACATCCTGCCGCCCGCCGCGCCGCGCCCGACCTTCCTGTTCTCCAACCAGGGCGACAGCGCCATCTTCGGCCTTGAAACGAGCCTTTCAGGCGAATGGAAGGGCGTGCGCTGGAGCGCGGGTTACACCTACCAGTCCGTCGAGGACGACCTGACGGTGAACCAGGGCGCGTTCCTGTTCCCGGTCGATTTCGAGAACGCCACCCCGGAGCACCAGTTCAACGCCTCGCTTGGCTATGACTGGGGCAAGTGGAGCGCCGACGGCTTCCTTCTGGCGTCGTCCGACACCACCCAGCCGCGCCAGACGACCGTCGGGTTCCTCACCCGCGAGGAGACCGACGCGCCGGTTTCGGTGTCGCTGCGCCTTGGCCGCGAGATCACCGAGTCCGTCGACGCCTTCGTCAGCGTGCGCGACATCGGCTACGGCGACGGCGTGCGCGTGCATTCCGGCGCGAAAGTGCCCCAGCAGCTGTTTGCGGGTCTGCGCGCGCGCTTCTAGGCCGCGCACTCGGGATAGGGGCAGTTAACCACGCAGTGACGGGCGCCGGGGCATGAAGGGGTCCCGGCGCCCGAACGCCCAGGAGCAAATGAGATGATGCGTTTTCAGGACTGGCCCTTCATCGTGAAGTTCGGCGTCACGCCGCTGATCGCGCTGTTTGCGCTTGCGGCGACGGCGTCTGTCGGGGTGGCGTCCTTCCAGGAGGGCGACCGGTCGCGTGCGACCATCTCCGAACGTCTTGAAACGGCGACGGATCTGCAGGCGCTGCGCGCGGAGTTCGCCGCGATCAACGCGGCCATCTCCGATGTCGCCGTGCGTTCCGCGGCGGGCGGGTCGGTCGACGTGACCGCCGAGTTCGGCGCGATCGACGCGCGCCTTGAGGCGGTCCGAAACGATTTCGAAGCGCTGCGCGGCGCGAGCCTGTTTGAAGGCCGCGCGGCGGATCTGGACGCGAAACTGGAGCAGCTGGAGCTGGTCCGCGGCGGTCTTGAGGTGGTGGGCTCGATGCTGGAGCTCGACTTCACCGGCGCGGCGGGCTTTCTGGATCGCTTCAACGGCATTTTCAACGATCTGAGCACGCAGCTGACGTCGCTCGGCGCGGAGGCCGTCGCAGCGGCGGATGCGGAACGCATCGCGGCCCAGGAGCGTCAGGCGGCG
>CAZLOV010000171.1:0-5058 GCA_964561235.1 uncultured Caulobacterales bacterium | reverse complement strand
TCCTTGTTGAGCGGACTCCCATTTTAAATGCGGGGCCAAACGGGGCGCAGGTCAGCCTTGCGGTTTTCGCCTGGCTCCTCACCCTTATCGATGCTGGTGCGGCCGGACGGGCCTATGCGGCTTATGGCGGGGTCTACATCGCCAGCTCGCTCGTCTGGCTTGCAGCGGTCGAAGGCGTCCGGCCGGACCGGTGGGACGTGCTGGGCGCGGTAGTCTGTCTCGCCGGCGCTGCGATCATCCTGTTTGGGCCCCGCAGCGCGTCCTGACGGGCGCGTCTATCCGTGTACGGCGAGAAGAGGCGTGCGCGCCGCTCGCCAGGCTGGCGCAATGCCGCCAAGCAATCCCACGATCAGGGCGAGGATGACGCCGTTAATCACCGACTGGCCGGTGACGGCGAAACTGAAGGTGACCTGCGTGAAGCTTCCCGCCGTGTTGAAGGTCGACGCCGTCCAGCCGTCAAAGACGATCCACGTTCCAACCGCGCCGACGATCCCGCCGATGAACGACAGGAGCAGGCTTTCCGCGAGCGCGCCCGTGAAGGCGGCCGAGCCGTTGAAGCCGATCGCGCGCAGCGTCGCGAGCTCGCGCACCCGGCCGTCCACGGAGGCGTACATTGCATTCCACGCGCCCGCGAGCGCGCCCACCGCCATCAGAACCGACAGTGGCCATCCCACAAAGCGGATCACCGCCGACAGCCCGCCGGCCTGACGGGCGAAGAACTCGCGTTCGCTGACCGCCTCAAGACGCAGCCGCGGCTCGTCCTCGATGAAGGTCTGAAGCTCCGCGATCGCTTCCGGCGTAACAAGCGCAGCCCGGATCGAACTGACCGCCGAACCGCGCTGATAGAGGTTCTGGATCACCGCGAGATCAGCCCAGATCTCGCTGTCATTGGCGGTCCCGCCGGTGGAGAAGACGCCGACGATCGTCCATTCATTGGTTCCAAGGCGCAGCGTCTCGCCCAGCCCGAAGCCCTCGAACTCCGCCAGAACGCCCTCCCCGGCGATGATTTCAGCTGCGCCCGGTTCAAACATCCGCCCTGAGATCAGCCGGAAGCCCGGGCGGAAGCCGGTTGCGGTTTCCGTCACGCCCCGCAGGCCGAGATTGCCGTCCGAACCGGAGGCGCGCAGCGTGCCGTCGGTGATGACATAGGCTTCCGGCGACAAAAGCGGCGCGCCGTCCGGTCCCGCAGCGACGCCCGGCGCGGTCTCGATCAGGCGGAAGCTTTCCCGGTCGATGCCGGAGTTCAGTTCAGCCTGAGCGCCTTCGCTCGTGATCAGCGCGACATCGTCCGACCCGGTGCCGGCGAGCGTGCGCTGAAAGCCGTTTGCAATGGCGAGAAAGCTCAACAGAACCGCCACGACAATGGCGACGGAAAGCACGGTGGCCATCGACATCCCCCACCGCTGCGGAATGGTTTCGATGTTGAGCCGTGTCGCCGCGGCCATCTGCTGGAAGATCATCGGTTCACCCCTTCGCCAGCGCATCCACGATGCGCAGCCGCATGGCGTTCATGGCAGGGAGAACGCCGGTGATAAGCCCAAAGCCCAGCATGAGCGCCAGACCGGTCGCCGCTATGCCGCCGCTGATGGCGAGGCCAGGCAGATAGACCTCGACGGCCGCGCGCAGTCCGTTGATCAGGCTCCAGGCGAGCAGCAAGCCGATCCCGCCGCCGACAAGGCTCAGGAGCACGCTTTCGGACAGCACCTGGGCGAAGATGCGCTCCGAGCGGAAGCCCAGCGTCTTGAGAACCGCGATCTCCTTGGTGCGCTCATTGATCGCCGTCGCCATCGTGGTGCCCACGATGATGAGGATCAGCACGAAGGCCGCGCCCACCACCAGCTGCAGGATCAGGCTGATATTGCCGAACGCGTCCAGGAACTGACGTCCGAAGGCCGCTTCGGAGGCCGTCTCGGTTTCCGCAGGCGAATTGGCGAAAAGCGCGTCGATACGCTGGGCGACGGCTTCGTTGTTGGCCGGATCGTCCGTGCGCACCAGAACCCAGCCGATCTCGTCGCGTCCAAAGGCGAGATCCTCGTTGAAATACGCGTAGTGCATGAGCGCGTAATTGGCCTGCACCTCGGGCCGGTCGCCGTCGAACACCGCACAGATGTCGAACTCCCAGGTTCGCGAGCCGTCGGTGCGCTGGAAAATGTTGGACTGCACCGGCACGCGCTCGCCGAACGTCCATTCCCGTTGCGTCATGATGTCGACGCCCACCACGAGGCACTGCCGGTTCGCCTCGATGTCGGCGAGGGAGCCCTGCGTGATGATCAGCTCGTCGTAAACGTCGAGATAGGCGGGAATATCGGTGGCGAAGACCTGCAGGATGTTCTGCGGCTCCTGGTAGTATCCGCCGAACCAGTTTGCATGCGCCGCCCGGGTGACGCCCTCGACGTTCAGGATGCGGTCGAAATAGGCGTACGGCATGGTGACGGTGAAGTTGATCTTGTTGAGCGTGATCAGCCGGTCGGCGGCCGCCACGTCGATGGAAGCTTCCAGCGTCCGGTTGAACGCGGCGAGCACGCCGAAGATCAGAAACGCAATCAGGATCGACAGCATCAGAAGCGCCGCCCGGATGCGCTTGCGGAAGAGGTTTTTCCGGATCAGCGTCAGGTCGTTCATGAACGAAGCGCCTCTTTCTCGACGAAGCGGCCCTTGTCGAGATGCAACTCCCGCTTCGCATAGGCTGCTGCGGCCGGGTCGTGGGTCACCATGACCACGGTTTTTCCAAGCTCGTCGTTGAGAAGCTGAAGAATGCCGAGGATCTCGTCGGCCGTCTTGCGGTCGAGATCGCCGGTGGGTTCGTCGCCAAGGAGCACCAGCGGATCAGCGACGATGGCGCGGGCGATGGCCACGCGCTGCTGCTGACCGCCGGAGAGCGCCTTCGGCCGGTGACGGGCGCGATCGGAAAGGCCGACGATGTCGAGCGCGGTTGCGACGCGCTTCTTGCGCTCTTTCCCGGAAAGCTTGGTGAGCAGAAGCGGCAGTTCGACGTTTTGCGCGGCGGTGAGCGTCGGCATCAGATTGTAGAACTGGAAAATGAACCCGACATGGGCGGCGCGCCATTTGGCCAGCTTGCCCTGTCCCAGATTGTCGATCCGGCGTCCCTGGAAGATCACTTCGCCCGAGCTGGGCTTGTCGATGCCGCCGAGCTGGTTGAGCAGGGTCGTCTTGCCTGATCCCGACGGCCCCATGATGGCGATGAAGTCGCCCACGGGGATCTCCATGTCGAGATGCTCGAAGATCGTGATCGTCTCGCCGCCGCGCGTATAGCGCTTGGAAAGATCGCGCAGCTGGTAGAGCGCCTCGGTCATGGCGGTGCCTTCTGAATCCCTGTCCGGTCAGGTGGCTTTACACCCGCCGACACAACTTTGCAACACAAAGTTCTCTGCGGCCTATTCGAGGAACGTCACGCGCGCGGCCATGTCCGGCAGGATGCGCGCATCGCGCTCGACGAAGGCCACGCGAACCTGAATGGTCGCCCGCGCCCGGTCGGCGGTTGGAATGATCGCCTCCACGCGCGCCTCCAGCGGCGTGTCGGGATAGGCGTCAAGCACGGCCTCGACCGGTTGTCCCGGCGACACCCGCTGGATCTGCCCCTCGTTGACGTCGACCTCGATCTCGAGGCTGTCCATGTCGACCAGGGTGGCGACGCCGGTGCGCGTAAAGCCTCCGCCAGCAGAGACCGGCGAGAGGATCTCGCCCACCTGGGCGTTCTTCGCGATGACCACGCCGGAAAACGGCGCGCGAACGACATGCCGGTCGATGAAGTCTTCCGCGCTGTCCACAACCGCTTCGTCACGCTCGACATCCGCACGCGCCGCCTCGAGGCGTGCGGCGAGGCTGTCGCGGCTCGCCTGAGCCGCCGTGAGCGTCGCTTCCGAAGCGAATTCGCGTTCGACAAGGCGTTCGGCGCGCTCCACCACGATCTCCGCCTCGCGAAGCTGGGCCTCAAGCGAGCGCACGGTGTCGCGCGAGGCGGCCAGTCCGGCCCGAGCCGTTGCGAGATCGAAGCGCGCGCGCGTATCGTCGAGCCGGGCAAGCACCTGGCCCGCCGTCACCTCGGCGCCCTCCTCGATCAAAACCTCGCTGATGCGCCCGGTGATTTCCGCCGAGACGGTCGCCTGGCGGCGCGCGACGACATAGCCGGAAGCCACAAGCCCGCTTGCCCGCGCACGCGCCGCAGGAGCCGGGCTCGCGGACGCCGGTTCAGCGCTGGCGGGAGACGCCGCACGGGCCGGTTCGGACGCCGCCGGAGGCGCGGGTGCGGGCGCGTCAGGCGCCGGTTTGAGCGTCCAGCCAAGGCCGGCGCCGATCAGCAGCGCCAGGACGCCGACGCCCGCAAGCGCCCCCATGCCGGCGCCGCCCGAGCCGCCCTCGTCGCGATCGATCGCCAGAGACTGAAGCTTTTCCCGCGTGTCCGTCATCGTCGCCCCCTGTTCTCACGCTGACTCATATCGCTTTAACATGCAAAGTGAAATGGCGCGCGCGCAGCGGGCCATTCCGAACCCGCAGCGTCAGCGAGGATCGATTGAGCGGACGCGAAGCAGGACAAGAAAGGATGGCGCCCCCGGCAGGACTCGAACCTGCAACCATCCGCTTAGAAGGCGGACGCTCTATCCAGTTGAGCTACAGGGGCGGCGCGCCGCCCGGGGCCGGGGCCTAGTGGCTCCACGGCTCCTTGCGGTCGGCGGCGAAATTATCCGCATAGACCCGTCTCTTGCGGGGCGTTTCACGCGCATCGCGTACATGGAACGCAATCCCGTGCCGGCGGGCGTAATCCACCGCCTGCTCCTTGGTGTCGAAATGAAGATGGATCTGCCGGCGCGTGTCCGAACCCGTCGACCAGCCCATCAGCGGGTCCGGGCGCTTGGCGCTTTGCGGCTCGAACTCCAGCACCCAGTCCTTGGTCTTGGCGCGCCCGGACTGCATGGCGGTTTTCGACGGCTTGTAGATCTTGGCGAACATGGCGTCAGACCTGAACACGCAAGGGTTTCGAAATCATGGTCGGGGCGGCGTGATTCGAACACGCGACCCTCTGCTCCCAAAGCAGATGCG
>CAZLOV010000170.1:0-5152 GCA_964561235.1 uncultured Caulobacterales bacterium | reverse complement strand
GCAGACCCGCAGCCGGTCGGCGTCGGGATGCGGCTCGGCCGCCTTCACATGCGCGACGGAGAACGCCGCGAGTTCGGAGGCGGGGTCGTGGATGTGCTCGATCTCCAGCCCCGCCATGGTCATCGCTTCGGCGAGCTCGCGGAGCGCCAGGTCGAAATCGAGGTGTTCCTTCAGCCAGGACAGCGTGAATTTCATGGCGCAGGCCTTCTTTCCATCAATCGCTTGCGACAGGGATGCGGTCATCCCAGCGCGGCGCGTCCGGACAGGCCGGAACACGTTCGGGAAGGCTCTGGCCTTCCGGCGAGGAGCGGCTGGTGTAGCAGCGGTCGAACGCGGAGCAGTAGCAGACGCTGATCACGCCCGTTTCCGTCGCGCGACTGAGAAACTCGGCGAGACCTTCCGCGCCTGCGGCGCGTTCGGCTGTCCAGAACAGTTCTATCGCGGTCAGGTGCTCGCCCGGACCCAGCACCCGCCCGCTGACCGTCGCCCAGTTCCACCCCGGATCGCCCGGCGCGCGCGAGATCAGATCGCGCCATCCGCTCAGCGCCTCGCCGTCGAGCGACATCGCGAACTGGTGAATGAACGCGGGGCCGACCCCGTTATTGCGCAGATCGACCCCTGTGCTCACGCGCTCGCCGTCCTCGCGGATGAACCCGCCGATCTGGATGGCGGGCAGCACGCTGGCGTGCTGCTGCTCGCGCATCACGCGGGCCTGATCCCAACCGACGTAAAGCGCAGCGACCCCGACGACGATTGCGGAGATGGAGCCGACGGTCTCGAACCGCAGCCGTGTTTTCGACGGCGCGCCGCTCATCTCAGGACAGGCCCGAAGCGAGATTGGCCTGCAGAAGCGGGCTGAAGCCGTAATGCGCGAGCCAGCGCGGGTCGGGCTCGAAGAACGGGCGCAGGTCCGGCATGCCGTATTTCAGCATGGCGAGGCGGTCGACGCCCATGCCGAAGGCGAAGCCCTGGTATTCCTCCGGGTCGAGGCCGCAATTGCGGATCACGTTGGGATGCACCATCCCGCAGCCGAGGATCTCCATCCACTTGTCGCCCTGGCCGACGCGCACGGCGTCGCCGACGCGCTCATAGCGCACGTCCATCTCCGCGGACGGTTCGGTGAAGGGGAAGTGGTGCGGGCGGAAGCGCGCCTCGACCTCGTCGGTCTCGAAGAACGCACGCACGAAGTCCAGAAGGCAGCCCTTGAGGTGGCCCATATGCGTGTTGCGGTCGATAACCAGGCCTTCGACCTGGTGGAACATGGGCGTATGCGTCTGGTCCCAGTCGCAGCGATAGACACGGCCGGGGGCGATGATGCGGATCGGGGTCTCTCCGCGCAGCATGGTCCGGATCTGAACCGGCGAGGTGTGCGTGCGCAGAACCTTCGGCGTCGCGCCGTCTGCGGCCTCCATGAAGAAGGTGTCCTGCGTGTCGCGCGCGGGATGGTTCGGCGGAAAGTTGAGCGCCGTGAAGTTGTGGAAGTCGTCCTCCACGTCAGGGCCTTCCGCAACCGCAAAGCCCATGTCGGCGAAGATGACGGCGAGCTCCTCCATTACCTGCGAGACCGGGTGAAGGCTGCCGCGGGGCTCGCGGCGCACGGGCAGGGTGACGTCAACCGTCTCGCTTGAAAGCGCCGCGTCGAGCGCTGCGTCCTCCAGCGCCTCCTTGCGCCCGGCGATCGCTTCGTTGAGCCGGTCCTTCAGCCCGTTCAGCGCGGGGCCCATCACCTGGCGCTCTTCCGGGCTCATCCGGCCGAGCCCCTTCATCATGAGGCTGATCTCGCCCTTCTTGCCGAGCGCGGCCACGCGCACCTCGTCGAGGGCCCTGAGGTCGGCGGCCTGTTCGACCTGTGCGCGCACGCGCGCTTCAAGCGCCTCGAGATCGGCGGGGGAGGTAGCGGTGTCGGAAGCCATGGCGGATCACTTGTCAGAGAAGTCAGGCCGGGTCTAATCACTGGACACGCCGCGATCAACACGGATCAGCCGGGACCCGCGCCGGCGCCTGCGCCGCACCGGGACGCGACCCCTTGGTTTTTTCGTCGGTTCTTTTCCTTTTCTACTTCCTGCCGCTGGTCCTGATCGGCCATCAGCTGCTGCCGGAACGCGCCCGCAACGGCTGGCTTCTGGCGATGAGCCTTGTCTTCTACGCCTGGGGCGTGGGCGGCTTCGTCTTCGTGATGCTCGCCTCGGCCATGGCGAACTGGCGCTTCGGACTGGGGGCGGAAGCCGCGCGCGCCGCCGGGAACACGCAGGCGCTGCGCGGCTGGGTGATCGCGTCGGCGGCGGTGAATGTCGGCCTTCTTGCGGTGTTCAAATACGCGGGCTTTGCTTTTGACCAGATCAATGCGCTGAGCGGATTTCTCGGCGCAGCGCCGCTGCCGGCGCCGGAGATCGTGCTGCCGATCGGCATCTCGTTTTTCACCTTCCAGTCGATGAGCTACGTCTTCGACGCGGCGCGCGGCGCAGCGCCCGCGCAGAAAAGCCTGCTGCGTTTTGCGCTCTACGTAGCGCTCTTCCCCCAGCTCGTCGCCGGGCCGATCGTGCGTTATGCGCCGGTCGCCGCGGCGCTGGAACGCCGGCGCCTCACCCGAGACGGGTTTACCGAAGGCGCCGAGCGGTTCGCCTGGGGATTGATCAAGAAGGTCGTCATCGCCGATGCGCTCGCGCCCGTCGCCGACGCCGCGTTCGCCGCGGAGCCGGGCTCGATGGGCGCGGCGGCGGCCTGGATCGGGCTCGTCGCCTATACGCTGCAGATCTATTTCGACTTCTCCGGCTATTCCGACATGGCCATCGGGCTTGGCCGGATGCTCGGCTTCCGCTTCCCGGAGAATTTTGCGCGGCCGTACTCCGCCGTCTCCGTGACGGATTTCTGGCGGCGCTGGCACATGAGCCTGTCGAGCTGGTTTCGCGATTATGTCTACATTCCGCTCGGCGGATCGCGCGGCGCGCCGGGCCGCGTCTACGCCAATCTGTGGATCGTCTTCCTGCTGACCGGCCTCTGGCATGGCGCGGCCTGGACCTTCGTGCTCTGGGGCGCCTGGCACGGCTTGCTGCTGACGGTCGAGCGCGCGACGGGCTATCGCGACGCCTCGCGCCTTCCGGCCGGGCTCAGGAGCGCTGTCGCCTTGCTGCTGGTCATGCTGGGATGGGTCCTGTTCCGCGCCGACAGCACGCCGCACGCAATGGCGTATTATGCAAGCCTGTTCGGCGCCGGAGGCGGCATGCCCGATGCGCTTGTCGCCGCGATCGACAACCGGGCGCTGGTGACGCTGGTTCTCGCCAGCGCCGTGTTCTTCCTGCCGCCGGCCTATTCAGGCTGGGCGTTCTGGCGCCGCGAAGGCCGGCTCGGGCGCAGCCTGCGGCTGGTCGGCTTGGCCGGCGGCTTCGCCTACGCCCTCGTGCTGTCTGTTGCGGGCGGCTACACCGCCTTTCTCTATTTCCAGTTCTGAAGGCGCGGAGATGACAGGGACCGGCCGCATCGAGACAGGAATTGTCGCCGTCATTCTCGGCCTGATGGCGCTCGCCGGCCTGGTGTCGCTGCTCACCGCGCCGGACACCCGCGACATCAACCGCGCGCCGGCGCCGTTCCCGGGCGTTCAGGCGAACCTGCTTGCGGAAAGCTCTCGCGACGCCTGGCGGGACTATCTGGGCGACAAGCTGGTGCTGCGCCGCGCGCTGCGCGCGCTCAACGCCGCGATCGAGGATGATCTGTTCGGCGATCCGCCCAGCGCGCGCGTGATCGAGGGCGAGGACGGCTGGCTCTTTCTCGATGACGCCCTCTCCAATCTCATTCCGCTTGCCGGGACGCGCGACCCGCAGCCCGTGGCGGCGGCGGTTCGCGATGTTCACGCGGTCCTCGCAGCGGCGGGGTTTGAAGCCCGCATCGCCTTCGCGCCGCACAAGCCCTCGATCGAGACCGACCGGCTGCCGGAGGGCGTGCGCCACCGCGCCGTGATCGCGGCACGCCAGCGCGATGCGGTGCGCGCGGCGCTGAGCGGCTGGCCGGGTTTCCTTGATCTCATGCCGATCCTGCAAGCCGCGCGCGCCGGCGCCGGCCGGCCCGTCTATCTGCCGCGCGACAGCCACTGGAACGATTTCGGCGCGATCGCCGCCGCCCGCGCGCTGGTCGAGAGCCTGGAGCCGGGCTTGTGGAATGACGCAGCCGTCAGCGCCAGGCCAGTCGATCTCGCCTACGCGCCGGACCTGCCGCGCCTGCAGGGCCGGCCCGAAGAGGGGCTCAGGCCGGTTATCGCTGTCGAACGCCCCGGCGTCACGGTTTCAGGCCCCGGCGATCCCGGCGGCGCGGTGCAGGTCTGGCGCAGCGAAAGCGCCGGCCCGCCGCTTGGACCTGTGCTCGTCGTCATCGCCGTCATCTACGGCGAGGCGGTGGTTCCCAAGCTCGCGCCCTGGTTTTCCGAGGTGCGCTATGTGCGGCTGTCTGCGTTCGACGCGCAGGCGCACGCATCCGTGTTCGACGGGGCGGGGGCCGTATACGTGCAGATCGTGGAACGCCACATGTTCGAAGACCCGCCGCATGGCGCGCGGGGCCTGGCCGGGCGGCTGCAGGCCGCGCTTGCCCCGGCTGAATGAAAAGCGCCCGCCGCGGCGGACCGGGCGGGCGCTTCAGGAGGGATGTCAGCGCCCTTACTGCGCGAGCGCGGCGCGGGCCTGTTCGGCGAGCGCCTTGAAGGCGTCCGGCTCATTGATGGCGATGTCGGACAGCACCTTCCGGTCGAGCTCGACGCCGGCTTTCTTCAGGCCGTTCATGAAGGTCGCATAGGTGAGGTCGTTCAGGCGCGCGGCCGCATTGATGCGCTGGATCCACAGCGCACGGAAGGTGCGCTTTTTCGCGCGGCGGTCGCGATAGGCGTACTGGCCGGCCTTCTCAACCGCCTGACGCGCGACGCGGTAGGTGTTCTTGCGGCGGCCGTAATAGCCTTTGGCCTGGTCGATGATCTTCTTGCGGCGGGCGTGTGTCGCCGGGCCGCGGGAAACGCGGGACATGGCTTAAGCTCCTGTCGGGTCCGGCTTAAAGGCCGTAGGGGATATAGCTTTTCTTCACGATCCGGGCGTCCGGCGCGGAGAGGGTGTCGGTGCCCCGCTTCTGCCGGATCTGCTTCGGCGTCCGCTTGATCATGCCGTGGCGCTTGCCG